>NZ_CP089746.1:7916675-8228343 GCF_029541745.1 Streptomyces sp. LX-29
TTGTTCACGGGACAGGGCGCGCAGCGGGTGGGGATGGGTCGGGAGCTGTATGAGCGGTTCCCTGTCTTCGCGCGGGTGTGGGACGAGGTGTGCGGGTTCCTGGACGCGGGCTTGGAGCGTCCGTTGCGGGAGGTGGTCTTCACCGACCCGGAGGCCGGTGACTCGGGGTTGGTGGATGAGACGGTGTATACGCAGGCGGGGTTGTTCGCGTTGGAGGTGTCGCTGTTCCGCCTGCTGGAAACATGGGGCCTGGCCCCGCACTACCTGCTCGGCCACTCGGTGGGTGAGGTAGCGGCCGCGTACGTGGCCGGGGTGTGGTCCCTACCCGACGCGTGCACCGTGGTCACCGCCCGCGGCCGGCTCATGCAGAACCTGCCGGCCGGTGGAGCGATGCTCGCGGTCGAGGCCCAGGAGGAGACCGTACGCCAAGCCCTGGAGCACGAAGGCTTTGAGGGGCGGGTGTCGCTGGCAGCGGTCAACGGGCCGACCGCCATGGTGGTCTCCGGCGACACAGACGCCATCGACACGCTACGCCACACTTGGCGCGAGGCCGGCTGTCGGACGACGCCCCTGCGGGTGAGTCACGCCTTCCACTCCCATCACATCGACCCCATGCTTCACGAGTTCGAAGCCGTCTTGGAGCGGGTGTCGTTCCAGCCGCCCAGGCTGCCGGTGGTCTCCAATCTCACCGGCCGGCCTCTCACCGACGAGCAAGCCTGCTCACCCCGGTACTGGGCTGAACAAGCCCGAGCCACCGTCCGATTCCACGACGGACTCCAATGGCTCGCCGAGCACGACACCAGCACCTACCTCGAACTGGGACCCGACGCCGTCCTGACCACCCTCGCCCACACCACCCTCCACAACACAGATGTGGACCACGAGGAACACGCGCTCAAGGCGACTGTCATCGCACCCACCTTGCGACGCGACCGGCCCGAAACCGACACCCTCATGACCGCCCTCGCCCAAGCCCACACCCACGGCCTGCCCATCACCTGGGAACAAGCCTTCACAGACACCAAACCCCAACGGGTCGACCTACCCACCTACCCCTTCCAACGCCAGCGCTATTGGCTGAATGGTTCTGCGGGGCTGGGGGATGTGTCGGCGGCGGGTCTTGAGGTGTCGGGGCATCCGTTGTTGGGTGCGGCTGTTCAGTTGGCGGGGTCCGATGGGTTTGTGTTCACTGGGCGTCTGTCGTTGGCCACGCATCCGTGGTTGGCTGATCACGCGGTGATGGACACGGTCTTGTTGCCGGGGACGGCCTTTGTCGAGCTGGCGCTGCACGCCGGTGCTGAGAGTGGTTGCCCCCATCTGGAGGAACTCACCCTCCACGCTCCGCTCGTCCTGCCTGATCAGGCGGGTGTGCAACTCCAGCTCACCCTGGATCCCCCCGACGAAGGCGGGCGACGCACGCTCACCATCCACTCGCGGGTGCAGGGCTCCGACGACGCATCCGAGCAGGGCACCTGGCTTCAGCATGCCGCTGGGGTTCTGACCGCCGACAGTTTTGGTGACCACGCGGCTGAGGCCGGCGAGGACTCGTCATGGCCCCCGGCTGATGCCGAGCGGATTCCGACTGACGACTTCTACCAGCAGTTGGCCGACCTCGGGTTCGGCTATGGCGCTGCGTTTCGGGGTTTGCGGGCTGCTTGGCGTGTGGGTGATGAGGTGTTCGCTGAGGTCGTTCTCCCCGAGGACCAGGCGCAGCTTGTGGGTGGTTTTGGGGTGCATCCGGCGTTGTTTGATGCGGCGTTGCATGCGATGGGGTTGTTGGTTCCGGTGGGGGTTTCGGGGGGTGAGGGGGGTAGTCGGTTGCCGTTCTCCTGGCAGCGGGTGTCGTTGCACGCTGCTGGGGCTGGTGCTGTGCGGGTGCGGGTGACTCCGACGGCTGCGGATGCGGTGTCGTTGACGATGACCGATGCCGCGGGTGCTCTGGTGGTGTCGGTTGCCACGCTGGTCACTCGTGTGATCACTCCCGAGCAGCTCCAGGCGGCCCGACCTGCCACGTCGCGTGATCATCTCTATCAGGTGGAGTGGACCGCGTTGCCCTCCACAGGGGTGGCCACTTTGGGGCAGGGGCACTGCGTTGTTGTCGGTGATGACTCGTTGGGCCTGGCCACCGCCCTGCCCGGCACGGGTGGCGTCCCCGTCGACACCTACCAGGACATGCCCACCCTCCTCCACGCCCTGGACACCGGCACTACCCCGCCCTCTACCGCCATCCTCACCGTCCACCACTGGCACCACACCAGCACCGACACCAGCGGCGACAACGACGACGGTGATGCTGGTGGTGGTCTGCCGGGGTGGGCGGTCGCGGCGCGGGAGACGGCCGGGCAGGTTCGGGCGGTGGCGTATCGGTTGCTTGGCTGGGTGCAGGCGTGGTTGGCCGAGCCGCGGTTGGCTGACACGCGGCTGGTCATCGTGACCCAAGGCGCGATCACCACCGGACCCGACGAGCCGGCCCCCGACCTCGCTCACGCACCGGTGTGGGGTTTGATCCGCTCCGCGCAGGCCGAACACCCCGACCGTTTCCAACTCCTCGACCTCGACACCCACCCCGCCTCCACCAGCCGCATCCCCACCGCCCTGTTCACCACCACCGAACCCCAACTGGCCTTGCGACACGGCACCCTCCACGCCCCGCGGCTGATCCGCAACACCCAGGCAGGGCTCCTCACCCCACCCGCCGACACGCCATGGCGGTTGGAGAGCACCACGAAGGGATCCCTGGACAACCTCGCCCTCATCCCCTTCCCCGAAGCCACCCAACCCCTCACCCCCGGCCAGGTCCGCATCGCCGTCCACGCCGCCGGAGTGAACTTCCGCGACGTCCTCAACACCCTGGGCATGATCCCCGGCGCCGGACCCATCGGCGTCGAAGGCGCCGGCACCGTCCTGGAAACCGCACCCGACATCACCGACCTGAACCCCGGCGACCGCGTCATGGGCCTCCTCCCCGCAGCCTTCGGACCCACCACCATCACCCAACGCCACACCATCACCCCCATCCCCACCACCCTCACCTACCCCCAAGCAGCCTCCATCCCCATCGTCTTCCTCACCGCCTACTACGCCCTCATCGACCTCGCCCACCTACGCCCAGGCCAATCCATCCTCATCCACGCCGGAACCGGCGGCGTCGGCATGGCCGCCATCCAACTCGCCCAACACCTCGGCGCCGAAGTCTTCGCCACCGCCAGCCCCACCAAATGGCACACCCTCCACACCATGGGACTGGACAACGCCCACATCGCCTCCTCCCGCACCACCGACTTCCGCGACCACTTCCTCACCACCACCCAAGGCCACGGCGTCGACATCATCCTCAACGCCCTCACCACCAACCTCATCGACGCCTCACTCGACCTCCTCCCCCACGGCGGCCACTTCCTCGAAATGGGGAAGACGGACATTCGGGAAGCAGACCGGCTGGCCGTCACCCATCCGGGGGTCATCTATCGCGCCTTCGACCTGAGCGAGGCTGCGCCTGAGCGGCTGCAGCAGATGCTCAACGACGTCCTGTCGCTCTTCGAGGACGGGGCGCTGACGCTGCTGCCGACCAGGACCTGGGACGTCCGTCGCGGCATCGAAGCGTTCCGACACCTCGGCCAAGCCCGCCACATCGGCAAGGTGGTCCTCACCCTGCCACCCACCACACCCACGGCCGCCCAGGCACACGGCACGGTCCTGGTCACCGGTGGCACCGGCACCCTCGGTTCCCTCGTCGCCCGTCACCTCGCCACCCACCACCACACCCCCCACCTGCTGTTGACCAGCCGCCGCGGACCCGACGCACCCGGCGCCACCGAACTCCACACCGAACTCACCGAACTCGGCGCCCAGGTCACCATCGCGGCATGCGACACCGCCGACCCCCACGCCCTCTCCGAACTCCTCGCCACCATCCCGCCCGAACACCCCCTCACCGGCATCATCCACACCGCCGGCACCCTCGACGACGGCATCCTCACCAGCCTCACCCCCGACCGCCTCGACACCGTCCTCCGCGCCAAAGTCGACGCCGCCCTCAACCTCCACCACCTCACCCACCACACCAACCTCACCCACTTCACCCTCTTCTCCTCCGCCTCCGGCGTCTTCGGAGCACCAGGCCAAGCCAACTACGCCACCGCCAACACCTTCCTCGACGCCCTCGCCCACCACCGCCACACCCACCACCTCCCCGCCCACTCCCTCGCCTGGGGACTCTGGGCCACCACCAGCAACATGACCAGCCAACTCGACACCACCGACCACACCCGCATCAACCGCTCCGGCATCAACCCCCTCACCGACGAGCAGGGGCTCACACTCCTCGACGCGGCTCACACCACGCCCCACCCCCTCCTCCTTCCGCTCCACATCAACTTCACCGCACTACGTCGACTGGCCAGCCCCCACCCTCTGCTCCGTCACCTCCTCCCGACCCGTCGGGCATCCGCCACAACCGGGGACAGCTCCAACTCCGAGAGTCTCCAGAGCCAGCTCGCCACCCTCCCGCCGGCCCAACAGCGTCAGGCCCTGCTCGATCTCGTCCGTACTCATGCGGCCAACACCCTCGGACACACCTCGCGCCAAACCGTCCAGGAGGACCAGCCCTTCACACAGCTCGGTTTCGACTCGCTCACCGCCGTCGAGCTGCGTAACCGGCTCACCACAGCCACCGGGCTGCGGCTGCCCGCCACTCTCCTCTTCGACCACCCCACTCCGGCGGCACTGGCCGACCATCTGGGCACCGAGCTCCTGGAGACACGCACTGATACGGCCCTGCCGGTGCCGCGCGCGGCCGTGTCGGAGGAGGAGCCCATCGCGGTGGTCGGTATGGCCTGCCGCTTCCCGGGGGAAGCCTCGTCTCCCGAGGGCTTGTGGGAGCTGGTGGCGACTGGCGGGGACGCGATCTCAGGATTCCCGACCGACCGTGGCTGGGACCTCGACGGGCTGTATGACCCCGACCCTGACAGGCCAGGGACGTACTACGTCCGCGGCGGCGGATTCCTGTACGAGGCGGCTGCGTTCGACCCGACCTTCTTCGGGATCTCTCCGCGTGAGGCGCTGGCGATGGATCCACAGCAGCGACTGCTGCTGGAGACCTCCTGGGAAGCCGTGGAACGGGCAGGCATCGACGCCACTTCGCTCAAGGGCAGCCAGACCGGCGTCTTCACCGGAGTCGCCTACCACGACTACGCCACAGGACTGCGCGCCATTCCCGAGAATCTCGAGGGATATCTGGGGAATGGCACCGCGGGCAGTATCGCCTCGGGCCGCGTGTCCTACACGCTGGGGTTGGAGGGCCCGGCCGTCACCATCGACACCGCCTGTTCGTCGTCGATGGTGGCGCTGCATCTGGCCTGCCAGGCCCTGCGCTCCGGCGAGTGTTCCCTGGCCCTGGCCGGTGGCGTGACAGTGATGTCCACGCCCTTCGGTTTCGTGGAGTTCAGCCGGCAACGTGCGCTGGCGGAGGACGGGCGGTGCAAGGCGTTCGCGGCTGGGGCGGACGGGACCAGCTGGGCCGAGGGCGCGGGAATGCTGCTCCTGGAACCGCTGTCCCAGGCCCAGCGCAACGGCCATCCGATCCTGGCGGTCATCCGCGGGAGTGCGGTCAATCAGGACGGGGCGAGTAACGGCCTGACCGCGCCGAATGGTCCGTCTCAGCAGCGGGTGATCCGCCAGGCCCTGGCCAACGCAGGTCTCACGCCGGCCGACATCGACGCCGTGGAGGCCCACGGCACCGGCACCGCCCTCGGGGACCCGATCGAGGCCCAGGCCCTGCTGGCCACCTACGGCAGCGATCGGTCCGTGGACCGGCCTTTGTGGTTGGGGTCGTTGAAGTCGAACATCGGTCATACCCAGGCCGCGGCCGGTGTGGCCGGGGTGATCAAGATGATTATGGCGATGCGGCATGAGTTGCTGCCCAAGACCTTGCACGTGGACGCCCCTACCCCGCATGTGGACTGGTCCGCCGGGGCCGTGTCGCTTCTGACCGAGGCCCGGCCCTGGCCCCGCACCGACCGACCCCGCCGCGCGGGCGTCTCCTCCTTCGGTGTCAGCGGCACCAACGCCCACCTCATCCTCGAACAAGCTCCGGACAGCACGGTACGAGAAGAGGCCAACGGGCACGAGGAACCCAACAAAGCGGACCCTCCGGTGCCGGTGCTGGAGTCGGCCGTGGTGCCGTGGTTGATCTCCGGGCGGGGTGAGGCAGCGGTACGGGATCTCGCGGTACGACTACGGCACCACCTCCAGGACCGGCCGGACCTGGACCCGGTCGACGTGGGCTGGTCACTCGCCACCACCCGCACCAGCTTCGAAAACCGCACCGTCATCCTCGGCCGCGACCGCGACGAACTCCTCAACGGACTCCACACCCTCACCACCCCCGACCCCGCCCCACACGTCATCACCGGCAACACCACAACCCCCACCGGCAAAACGGCATTCGTCTTCCCCGGCCAAGGCTCGCAATGGGCCGGCATGGCGGCCGATCTGTTGGACTCCTCTGCGGTCTTCCGTGAGCAGGTCGAAGCGTGTGAGGAGGCTCTGGCGCCTCATGTGGACTGGTCGCTGGGGGAGGTGTTGCGGCAGGCGGATGGTGCGGCGTCGTTGGAGCGGGTGGATGTGGTCCAGCCGGTGCTGTTCGCGGTCATGGTGGGCCTGGCCCGCATGTGGCAGGCATGCGGCATCCACCCCGACGCCGTCATCGGCCACAGCCAAGGCGAAATCGCCGCAGCCCACATCGCCGGCGCACTCACCCTCCACGACGCCGCGGCGGTGGTCGCCCTCCGCAGCCGCGCCCTCGCCCGCCTGGCCGGCCACGGCGCCATGGCCTCCGTATCCCTGTCAGTCAACGAGGCCGAGGAACGACTGACTGCCTGGCAGGACCGGCTGGCCATCGCCGCCATCAACGGCCCCCGCACCGTGATCGTCTCCGGAGAACCGGAGGCGGTGGAGGAACTCCTGGCCGAGTGCGCCACGCGCGATATCCGCGCCCGGCGTATCCCCGTCGACTACGCCTCCCACGGCCCCCAGGTGGAAGCAGTCGAGAACGAAATCCGCGACGCCCTGGCGTCCATCACCCCCACCTCGCCCAGCATCCCTCTGCTGTCCACCGTCACCGGCCAGTGGGTCACAGGACCGGACATGGACGCTGGCTACTGGTACCGCAACCTCCGCCAACCCGTCCGGCTCGCCGACGCCCTCCGCACCCTGGCAGCCGAGGGACACCACACCTTCATCGAAACCAGCCCCCACCCCGTCCTCGCCCACACCATCCACGACACCCTCGACCCCACCGATTCCGACCCTGCCACCACCGACACCATCGAACCCCTGGTCATCGGCACCCTACGCCGCGACGAAGACGGCCCCCGCCGCTTCCTCACCTCCCTCGCCCAAGCCCACACCCACGGCCTCCCCATCACCTGGCAACACCTCTACACAGGCACCGAACCTCAACAAGTCGACCTACCCACCTACCCCTTCCAGCGTGAGCGGTACTGGCTTGCCAGCGCGGTCGCTTCCACTCGTGGGGATGGGGAGCGGGATGGTGTGGAGGCCCGGTTCTGGGAGGCGGTCGAACGCCAGGACCTGACCGCTGTGGCCCAGACCCTGAACGTGACAGACCAGGAACACGACTCCCTCAGCGCCGTCCTACCGATGCTCTCCGGCTGGCATCAACGCCAACGCGAACGCCATACCCTCGACACCTGGCGCTACAAGATCACCTGGAAACCCCTCCCCACACCACCCCACACCACTAACACGGTCGACGGCACCTGGCTCGTCATCATCCCCACAAACCAGGCCGACCACGACGCGGTGACCGCTTGCTTGCACTCGCTCGACCAGCTCGGCACCCCCACTCACGTCACCCACATCGACCCCCACACCGCCGACCGGGAAGCACTCGCCCAACACCTGCGCACCCACAGCACCGAACACCCCACCGTCGGTGTGTTGTCGCTCCTCGCCCTGGACGAGACACCTCACCCCGACGAGCCGGACGTGCCCGCGGGAACAGCCGCGACCCTCGCCCTCATCCAAGCCCTCACCGACACCGACACCACCGCACCCCTGTGGTGCGTCACCACCAACGCGGTGACCACCGACCCCACCGACACCCTCACCCACCCCACCCAAGCACTCATCTGGGGACTCGGCCGCGTCACCGCCCTCGAACACCCCCACCGCTGGGGCGGCCTCATCGACATCCCCACCACACCCATCGGCAACACCCACACCACCGGGCAGACCGCCCACACCCACCTCACCACCGCACTCCACCACGCCACCAACACCACCCGCACCACCAACGACAGCCGGGACCCGTGGAAGGGCGAAGACCAACTCGCCGTACGCCCTCGAGGCGTCCTCGCCGCCCGCCTCACCCGCGCCCCCCTCCCCAACCACCCCACACCACAACCCTGGAACCCCAACGGCACCATCCTCATCACCGGCGGCACCGGCGCCCTCGGCACCCATATCGCCCGCCACCTCGCCACCCACCAGCCCACCCCCCACCTCCTCCTCACCAGCCGCCGCGGACCCCACGCACCCGGCGCCACCGAACTCCACGCCGAACTCACCGAACTCGGCGCCCAGGTCACCATCACCGCCTGCGACACCACCGACCGCCACGCCCTCACCGAACTCCTCGCCACCATCCCCGCCGAACACCCCCTCACCGCTGTCATCCACACCGCCGGCACCGCCCACTACGCACCCCTCACCCACACCACCCTCACCGACCTCGCCCACGTCACCCGCCCCAAAGTCCAAGCAGCCCAACACCTCCACGAACTCACCCGCCACCTCCCCCTCACCGCCTTCGTCCTCTTCTCCTCCGGAGCAGGCGTGTGGGGCGGAGGCGACCAAGGAGGCTACGCCGCCGCCAACGCCTACCTCGACGCACTCGCCCACCACCGACGCGCCACAGGACTCCCCGCCACCTCCCTCGCCTGGGGAGCATGGGCTGACACCGGCATGGCGGTCGAGGAAACCTCCGCGCGGCAACTCAACCGGCGTGGTGTGCGGGCGATGGACCCCCGGCTGGCCATCACCGCCCTTCAACAAGCACTCGACCACGACGAGACGTTCCTCACCATCACCCACATGGACTGGCAACGCTTCACCGAAACATTCACCTCCATCCGCCACAGCCCACTCATCACCGACATCCCCGAAGCCATCGCGACCACCGAAACCACCAACCCCGACACACCGACCGACAGCCAGAGCGACGCCTCGGACCAACTGCGTCGACGCCTAGCGGAACTGTCGGCCCCCGAACAGCTCGAAACACTCCTGGACCTGGTGCGGACCCACGCCGCCGCCACCCTGGGCCACTCGTCTCCCGAAGCCGTGGCGGTCGAGCGGGGCTTCCTTGAATCGGGATTCGACTCGCTCACCGCCGTGGAACTGCGCAACCGACTGCGCACGGCAACGGGACTCGCGCTGCCCACCACCCTGATCTTCGACTACCCCAACCCCACCACCCTCGCCCACTATCTGCGGGGGGAGTTTTCGGATCTCGACGACTCCGCTTCTGGACGATCGGGCTCGCGCTCCATGCCGGATTCCGGAGCCTCGGGTGAGGAAAACGAGCTTCGCGCGGCTGTGGCCTCCATTCCCGTGTCCACACTTCGGCGGGCAGGTCTGCTGGAAGCCCTGCTGGGACTCGCTGACAACGAAAAGAAGAATCTCGCTCCGCGCTGGAAGGGAAAGTCGGAGGTGATCGATTCCATGGACGTCGACAGTCTCATCCAGATCGCCATGGGAGACTCCGAATCGTGATCCGTCCCGGAGAGAAGAGTCGGATCAGTGCGCCCCCGGAGGGAAACGGCGGCCGGGTCCTTCGCACCGTTCGCCGCTGACATTCCCATCAGAACTCAAGTCGGAAGTCAAGTCGGAACTCAAGTCACGGACGAGCGGGTTCTCGCAGTATGTCTGCGTACCCCGGCCACATGGATGATCGAGGAGATCGATGTGACGCACAGGAATTCTCCCGGTGGAGCCGAAGTCGGCGCCATGTACGACCAGCTGCAGTCCTTTTCCGAGCGCCTCTACGCGGGGAAGAACATTCACTTCGGATACTGGACGGACTCGCAGGATCGCAGCAGCGCTCTGGAAGCCCAGGACAGGCTCACCGACATGATGGTGGAACGAGTGCCGCTCACCTCGGCCGGTCGCTTCCTGGACGTCGGATGTGGCGTGGGCGGCCCGGCGGTGCGCTATGTGCGGGCCACGGGGGCCTACCTCGCCGGCGTGAACGTCAGCGCCGGCCAGATCGCGGCGTGCGAGGAGCTGGCGCGCAGTGAACAACTACAGGAACGCATGGAATTCCACCTGGCGGACGCCACAGAGAAGCTGCCGTTCGACGATGCGTCGTTCGACGCCGCCTGGGCTCTGGA
The DNA here is from genome assembly GCF_029541745.1 of Streptomyces sp. LX-29. Taxonomy (NCBI): domain Bacteria; kingdom Bacillati; phylum Actinomycetota; class Actinomycetes; order Kitasatosporales; family Streptomycetaceae; genus Streptomyces; species Streptomyces sp. LX-29. The sequence continues at coordinate 7,927,091 of NZ_CP089746.1, forward strand.
AAGCTTCCCGCACATGGACCGGGCCGCCGCGCTGCGGGAGATCTCCCGTGTGCTGCGCCCCGGATCCCGGTTGGCTCTGACGGACATTCTCCGGCCGCGGGAGAGCGCCGCGGGGCTCGACGACGTCATGAAGGAAGTGCGGCGACAGTGGATGATCACCCTTGTCAGCCAAGGGGAGCTGCTGGGACTTCTGGACGACGCGGGGTTCGATCTCGTGGAGCTGCTCGACATCCAGGCGAACACCGAACGGAATGGCGAACTCGTCGCCCAGCAACTCCGAGAGACCTATGGCGAGGAAGCGATGGAGGACCTGCCGGGTGCCGCAGACGTACCCGGCGTCTATGTGATGGTCACCGCTGTCAAACGATGAGGTGTGCTCTCGACGGGATCCGACGACGCCATCTCTACGAGCGGTACGAAGCTGGAAAGCTGAAAAGTGAGAAGGCAAGGAGGAGTGCAGGCGCGATGGTGCAGCGAACCGGTGTCATACCCCCTGTGTTGTGGATGCTCTCGGCCGCGGACCAGAACGCGCTGGCAGCCCGGGCGAGTCGTCTCGAGCGGTATCTCACCCACGAGCCGGACTGGCGGCCGGAGGACGTGGGACGCACCCTCGCCAGGACCCCGCTCGACGGAGGAACACGCGCCGCGCTGGTCGCGGACGACCGCGAGGGCTTCCTGGAACGGCTGGCGGCGCTCGCCGAGGGCCGCGGGGCCCCCGGACTGGTCGAGGGTGAGGGAGCCGGAGGCTCGGTGGCGTTCGTGTTCCCCGGGCAGGGCGCCCAGTGGCCGGGCATGGGGGAGGAACTGCTCGGCTTCTCGAAGGTGTTCCGTGGCCGGATGGACGACTGCGCCCAGGCGCTTGAGGCGTTCACCGACTGGTCGCTGATGGACGTGGTGCGTGGCGCGCCCGGCGCACCGGGCATGGAGCGGGCGGATGTCGTCCAGCCCGTGCTGTTCGCCGTGATGGTGTCCCTGGCTGCGCTGTGGGAGGACTACGGCGTTCGGCCGGACGCGGTGCTCGGCCACAGCATGGGTGAGGTGGCCGCGGCCGCCGTCTCCGGCGCCCTCTCGCTGGAGGACTCCGCCCGGGTGGTCGCGCTGTGGAGCCAGGCACAGGCGACGCTGGCGGGGCGCGGGGAGATGATCTCGGTTCTGGCGCCCGCCGACGAGGTCGAGCCGCTGCTGGACCGCTGGGGCGGTCGCCTGGTGATCGCCGCCGTCAACGGCCCCGGCTCGCTGATCGTCTCCGGTGACGCCACCGCCGCCGAGGAACTGCTGTCGGAGCTCCCCGCCGTGGGCGTGCGTGCCCGGAAGATCGCGGTGGGGCTCGCCGCGCACTCCCCGCAGGTCGACGACATCGTCCCGCGGCTGCGCGCGGACCTGGAGCCGATCCGCTCGCGTACGGCGAAGCTCCCGTACTACTCGGCCCTCAATGGCGAGCTGCTCCCGGCCCCGCGGCTCGACGCCGACTACTGGTGTCGCAACCTGCGTGGCACCGTACGGTTCGAGCAGGCCACCCAGGCCGTGCTGCGGGACGGGTACGCGTTCCTGCTGGAGGTCAGCCCGCACACCGTGCTCACCTCCGCCATGCAGGCGTGCGTCGAGGCGCGCGGCGGCCGCGCCCTGGTCTGTGGGACGCTGCGCCGCGACCAGGGCGGCGCCGCGCGGTTTCTCACCTCTCTCGGCGAACTCTGCGCCCACGGTGTCGCCGCCGACTGGGAAGCGGTCCTCGCCGAACACGGCGGATGCGCCGTCGAGCTGCCCCTCGAGCCGGGCGCGGCGAGCGAGCCCACGAGCGGGCCGGCCGGGACTCCGCCGCGGGACCGGCTGGCCGGGTTGTCGGCGCGCGAGCGGCGCGCGGCGCTCCGGGCGCTGGTGGGGCGGGAGGTGGCGGCGGTGCTGGGTCGGCCGGGCGCGGTGCGCGAGGGCCGGTGGTCCATCTCCTTCGCCGAGCTGGGCCTGGACTCCGTGACGGCGGTGGAACTGCGGAACCGGATCGGCGCGGCGGCGGGTCTGCCGCTGCCGGCCACGGTGGTCTTCGACCATCCGACTCCGGAGACGCTGGCGGACTTCCTCTGTGCCGAACTGACCGGCGTCGGCCCGGACCCCGTCAGGGAGCCGGTGCGGGCGGTCGTCACCGAGACGGCTGATCCGGTGGCGATCGTGGGGATGGCGTGCCGCTACCCCGGAGGTGTGTCCAGCCCCGAGGAGCTGTGGCGGCTGGTCGCCGACGGCACGGACGCCGTGACGGCGTTCCCGGACAACCGCGGCTGGGACGTCGCCGGGGCGTACCACCCAGAACCGACCGCCCAGGGGCGCTACTACCAGCGGGAAGCGGGGTTACTGCACGACGTGGACCAGTTCGACGCCGCGTTCTTCGGCATCTCACCGCGGGAGGCGTTGGCGATGGACCCGCAGCAGCGGCTGCTGCTGGAGACCTCCTGGGAGGCGATCGAGCGGGCGGGGATCGACGTGCCGTCGCTGCGGGGCAGCCGGACCGGGGTGTTCGTCGGCGCGATGACCATGGACTACGGCCCCCGTCTGGACGAGGGCTCCGACGCCGGCGGCCATCTGCTGACCGGCAACACCGGCAGCGTCGCGTCCGGCCGGCTGGCCTTCACCCTGGGGCTGGAGGGGGCGGCGATCACCGTCGACACCGCGTGCTCCTCGTCCCTGGTGGGACTGCACCTGGCCGTCCAGGCCCTGCGACGGGGCGAGTGCGGGCTGGCGCTCGCCGGAGGGGCGACCGTCATGTCCACGCTGGGCATGTTCGTGGAGTTCTCCCGGCAGGGCGCTTTGGCCCCCGACGGCCGGTGCAAGGCGTTCGGTGCCGGAGCCGATGGCTTCGGCCTCGCCGAGGGCGTGGGGATGCTGCTGCTGGAACGGCTGTCCGACGCCCGGCGCAACGGCCATCCGGTGCTCGCGCTGGTGCGGGGATCGGCCGTCAACCAGGATGGTGCCAGCAATGGTCTGTCGGCGCCCAACGGGCCGTCGCAGCGGAGGGTGATCCAGGAGGCGTTGTCGAATGCGGGGGTGTCAGCTGCGGACGTCGATGTGGTGGAGGCGCACGGGACCGGCACCAGGCTGGGCGACCCGATCGAGGCGCAGGCGCTGCTGTCGGCTTACGGGCAGGGCCGCCCCGCCGACCGGCCGCTGTGGCTGGGGTCGCTGAAGTCCAACATCGGCCACACCCAGGCCGCGGCCGGTGTGGCCGGTGTGATCAAGATGGTGGAGGCGCTCCGCCGTGGGGCGCTCCCGCGGACGCTGCACGCCGACGATCCCTCACCGTACGTGGACTGGTCCTCCGGCGCGGTCAGGCTGCTCGACGAACCGAGGGCCTGGCCGCGGAACGGACGGGTGCGCAGGGCCGGGGTGTCGTCCTTCGGCATCAGCGGCACCAACGCCCACGTGATCCTGGAGCAGGCGCCGCCGGAGCCCGACGCCCCCGCGGTCGAGGAAACGGACCGTGCGGTGGTGCTCGCTCCGGACGTGCTGCCGTGGGTGCTCTCCGCGAAGACGGAGGAGGCACTCCGGGAGCAGGCCCGCCGGCTCCTCCGCACCATGCTGGCCGAGTCCACGCCGCGCCCCGAGGCGGTGGCACGCTCCCATGCCACCACACCGACACGGAACCACCACGGTGCGGAGGTGGGCGGGGACGGGGGCGCCTGAACGGTCGGGCGGGCGGCGGACGGAAGCAGAGGGCGGAGGCGGAGTCGGAGGACAGAAGCGGAGGGCGGAGGGCTGCGGCCACGGGCGGGCAGCCCGGCCGCCGCCGACCCCGACCCGCGGCGCGCTGTCGCGGGTCCGTATGACAGGAGCCGGTTCGCCGGCTCCTGTCATCGTGTCGGCCGTCGTTTCGGCTGCCGTTTCGGCCGCTGTTTCGGTCGTTGTTTCGGTCGTTGCTTCGGTCGTTGTTTCGGTCGTGGGAGGGGGGAGTGCCCACGGGTTCCCTGGTTCCCTTCGGCCATGGCGAACGGCCCGCTCACCGCCGAGAGAGACGCGGCGGTGAGCGAGCCGTTAGCGGGTCCTGGGCGGTGTCGGGCCAGGGGAGAGTGGTGGGGGTCAGCGCTCGTTCCGTGCGGCGGGCGCGTCATGACGGGCGCGTCCGTTGCTTCCCGTGGGAGTGATCGGGGCTGCGGCGGCGCGTCGTGTTCCCGCGCGTTCCGGTGTGCCCCCCAGGTCAGCGTCGGCGGACTCGTAGAACTGCTGGGCCCAGCGTCGGATGAGCATGATGGGGCCGTCGCCCGTCGCGATCTTCGGGCGTTCGATCGGACGTCGGTTCGCCCAGATCTCATAGTCCTGCTTCACCTGCCTCTTGGTGATGAAGCGGACCAGGTGGGAGAGGGCCGGCGCGAGGGCCGCCCCCATACGCGATTCGATGCGAGCGGAGGTCGCCAGCCTGAGATGCATCCGACCGGGGTCTTCCGGTGTGAGCGCCGCGACCTGCGCCAGCTGGACGCCGAGTTCCGGAACCGACACCAGAGAGGAGACGATCCCGACGCCGCTGCAGGTGAACTCCGCTTGCCCACGGATGTCCTTGAGCGACCCGAGCCGGTGCAGGCCCCGCTCCTTGAAGAACCCGAGCTCCTCGACTCCCGACAAGTCCACGGCCACCCTCACGAACGGGCCCTCGGGTTCCGTCGACACCAGGTTGATCTTCGTGTTGTGCACGGGCCCGAAGTGCCCGACGTCGATGAGGTTCTCGACGAGGTCGTGCGGGTGGCCCGAGGAGGTGATCTGGAACGTGGTCGGTTTGGTGAACCCCTCACTGGGGAGCGTCACGGGCTCCCAGGTCGGAGCGGAACCGCTCTCGTGGTGCCACGCGAAGACCAGACCGTTGGCTTCGATGACGGGGACGTGGGTCAGGGAGGCCCGGGGCGGAGGCTGCCCGTAGGGCGTTCGCACGCAATTGCCCGCAGGGCCGAAGGAGAAGCCGTGGAAGGGACAGACGATCGTCTCGCCCTCCACGCGCCCACCGTGCCCGAGGTGGGCGCCAAGGTGCGGACAGTACGGGTGGACGGCGCGCAGTCGGCCGCGGCGCGTGCGGTAGACGACGACGTCCTCACCGGCGAGCCGTCCGGTGAAGATCCGACCGGGTGTCACCTCGTCGCCGCAGGCGACGGGGAACCAGCCGTTGGGGTAGCGATGGGTCGCGGTCGGCATCGGCTTCATGACTCTTCCTTCCTCCGGCCATGTGTCACGCCGGGAGCGAGTGGCCACGAAGCCGCGCTTCCGCACGTCGTCACCTCTGCCGGGTGAAGTGGTGGCAGGCCGGGGGTGCCGGACGCGAAGGGCACGGTCCGTGACACGTGCCCTTCCGGCACGTGCCCTTCCATGACACGTTCAGCGGCCTTATGGGGCAACACGATCGTCACGAGCGCTTGGAGCACACCACCGGTCCCCGGTGCGTAGGTTCCGCGGGCGTCGGCGTTCCCCGCCTCCGTCCGCCCCCCATCGCACCCCTACCGAAGACGGTGTCCCGGCGGAGGAGAGAGAGGCCACCCGTGCGTACTCGCACGTCGGATGTCATGGTCGACGGCGGCCGAATCGCGCGCGGTCGTCGGGTTGTTAGGGTTCCTTGATCGTGTCGCGTCGGACCCTCCGGCGCGACCCGTACGGTGAGGGGATCCGACGTGTTATTCCGCAAGACGCTGCTCGACTCGCACGGTTTCGGCGCCGGTCGCGTCGAGAGGACACTGGACGGCGACGGGCACGACCGCGCCCGGTTCGCCCGGTGACGCGGGCACGGTTCCGGGTCGTGGCGACGGACCTGGACGGCACCCTGCTGCGGTCTGACCGGACCGTTTCGACGCGCACTCGAGCCGCGCTCGCGCTGGCCGTCGGAGCCGGTGCGCGCCATCTGGTGGTCACCGGGCGCTCCGCCGCCTCCTGCCGTCCGGTCTTCACCGCGATCGGGTACCAGGGTCTCGCCGTGTGCGGTCAGGGCGCACAGTTGTACGACGCCACCGCCGACCGGATCCTCACCAGCGCCGCGCTCGACCGGGGTCTGGCGCGCTCGGTGGTGGACCGGACCGAGGAGGCACTCGGCGGGGCACGACTGGAACTGGCGGTGGTCACCGCCGCGCCCGTCAATCGCTTCGTCGTCACCCCGAACTTCGCCGACACGGTCCGGCCCGGCTGGGGAACGGTGCGGCATCGCGACGAACTGTGGGCCGGGCCCATCGAGAAGGTGTTGTTGCGCCACCGGGAGCTGCCGGATGAGGTGGTGGCCGCGACGGCACGGCGGATCGGCGGCGCCGAGGTGTCGGTCACCCACTCGGAGAAGGGGCTGATCGAGGTGCTGCCCGCCGGAACCACCAAGGCGTCCGGGCTGCAGAAGGCCGCCGAGCGGCTGGGCTTCGGACCGTCGGAGACCGTCGCCTTCGGCGACATGCCGAACGACATCCCGCTGCTGACCTGGGCCGGGTACGGCGTGGCGATGGGCAACGCCCACCCCGACCTGCGCGACGTCGCGCACGAGGTGGCGCCGTGCAACGACGAGGACGGGGTGGCCGTGGTCCTGGAGCGGCTGTTCGCGGGGCGGGACGACGGCGTGGCCGTGCCGGACGCCGTCGTAGCCCCTCGGACCCTCGCCGGGTAGCGGGGCGGGGCCCTGAGGGCGGCGGGTCCCCGTCCCTCAGGCCCCGAACGCGAAGTCCTCGCGGGCCCCTCGCCCGGTGGGCGAGGGCCCCCGTGGTCGACGGCGTGTCAGTTCTTCGCCGAGACTGAGGCCGCGGCCGAGGCCGGGGCCTGGGCCGGGTTCTGCGCCGCGTCCTGCGCCGCGTCCTGCGCTGCATCCTGCGCCGAGTCCTGGGACGGGTCCTGGGACGAGTCCTGGGACGGGATGGAGCCGAGGACTCCACCGTCGATGACCAGGTCCTGACCGGTGATGTAGGAGGCGTCGGACGAGGCCAGGAAGGCCACGGCGGACGCGACCTCGTCGGCGTGGCCGAGGGCACCCAGCGGGATGTCGGCGACGATGCGGGCCTCCGCCTCGGGGTCGGAGTTGAACTCGCGGTACATCTCGGTGTCGATGTAGCCAGGGCTCACCGAGTTGATCCGGATGCCGCGCGGGGCGAGTTCGGCGCCCATGGTGCGGGCGAGATTGTGCACTGCGGCCTTGCTGGCGGCGTAGACGGATGCGACGGGCAGCCCGCGGTGCAGCGTCCAGGAGGCGTTGAGGACGATGGAAGCGCGGTCCCGCAGCAGCGGCAGCGCCTTGGTGACGGTGAAGAAGACGCCCTTGAGGTTGACGTCGATGGTGTGGTCGAAGTCGGCCTCGGTCATCTCCTCGCTCGGCTTGAAGACCCCGACCCCGGCGTTGGCGAACACCGCGTCGAGGCCGCCGCGCCAGGCGCCGACGCGCTCCATGAGCCTGTCGAGATCGGCGAGGGAGGCCACGTCCGCGCGGACCGCGAGGACTCGATCCGGCGCGGCGTCGAGGCGGGCCACGGCCGCGTCCAGGCGCGCTTCATGGCGTCCGGTGATGACGACGTACGCGCCCTCGTCGAGGAGTCGGCGGGCGGTGGCGAACCCGATGCCGCTGGTGCCACCGGTGATCAGGACGGTCTTGTCTGCGAATCGCTTCATGTCGTGATCTTCGAACGCGCCCGGCGTCGCTGACAGGGCCGGCTACTCCTGGTTGTGTCACCACCACCTTCGGCGGCGCGCGCCCAGCCTGACACCGGGCCCGCGCCGCCGTGCCCGTTGAGCCGGCGCCGTCGCGCACGGGGTTCGAGCTGCCGTGCCTGTCGAGCCGGCGCCGTCGCGCACGAGGTTCGAGCTGCCGTGCCTGCCGAGCACGCGCCGTCGCGCACCGCCGTGCCCGTTGACCCAGCGCCGTCGCGCACCCGGCCCGTGCCGCCGTCGCCCGTCCGCTGAGCGTGTGTCTCCGGCGGGCACCGGATCCCGCCGTCGACCACCGGACCCGCCGCACGGCTAGCCGGCCGCTGTCCGCCACTCAGAGGCCAGGAGGGACCACACCGCCAGGTCCTGGCGCTCCCCGTGCAGCGGGAACACCTCGCGCAGCACTCCCTCACGGGTCATGCCCAGGCGCTCGGCGACGACGTTGCTTCGCAGGTTGTGCGGCGCGGCCCGCCACTCGACGCGGGCCATGCCGCGCACCCCGAAGGCCCAGTCGATCATCCGCCGGGCGGCGGCCGTGACCAGCCCGCGGCCCTGGGCCTCGGGGGCGATCCACACCCCCAGTTCACAGACGCCCGACGGCACGTCGAAGATGCGGAAGACGGTGCCTCCGATCAGGGCGCCGTCGAGCCGGATGGCGAAGAGCCTGCCCTCGTCGTTCCGCTGCGCGTCGGCGTACCGCTGGAGGAAGTGACGGGCGCCGTCCACGTCGGTGATGGAGGTCGCCCAGGGCAGCCACGGGGCCAGGTGGGCGCGGTGGCGGTCGATGAAGGTGGCGAACTCCGCGGCCTGCCAGGGCTCCAGGGAGCACAGTTCCGCGCCGGCGGTGAGGGGCGAGCTGAGCACAACACACTCCGATCGTGGGAAACGCGACACGGGGCCGTAGCGTCGGCGTAGTGCATGCCAAACGTTTGTTACGTACCCTGGGTGGCACTATAGGCGGCACCACTCCGAGGAGGAAACGCATATGCCGGCACGCGGCGACCACGAGGCCAGACGCCGAGACGTCTCGGAGGCGGTGTGGCGGGTGCTCGGTGAGCGGGGCTTCGACGGGCTGACGTTGCGTGCCGTCGCCGCCGAGCTGGGCGCCTCGACCGGCCTGGTCAGCCACTACTTCCCGAGCAAGCGCGCGCTGATGGAACATGCCTTGGAGGTCGCTGAGGACCGCACCGCCCACCGTCCCCGGCGGACCCCGCCCAGCCCCGGACTGCCCGCGCTGCGCGCCGCCCTGCTCGACGTGCTGCCGCTGACCGAGGAGATGACGCGGATGAGCCGGGCCTGGGTCAGCTCCTGGGACGCCGCCCTCGCCGACCCGGACCTGGGTGCCGGTCAGGCCGCACGCCACCGACGGTGGCGCGCGGCCCTCCGCGAGCACATCGAGACCGCGCAGCGGCTCGGCGAACTCCCCACGGCCGGCGACCCCGAGGACCTGGCCGCCACCGCGGCGGCCTTCGCGCACGGGCTCGTCGTCCACGCCCTGTTCGAACCCGGGCGCTACCCGCCGGAGCGCCAGACGGCGCTGCTCGACCGCTTTCTCGACGGCTTCTCGCGATGAGGGATCTCCCGATGAGGGCTTTCACGCGATGACGGCTTCCCTCGATCAGGGCGTCACCCGGTGGCGACACGGGTAACGAAGGACGCACGCGGAAGGACGCACACGGAAGAGGCGCACGCGGAAGTGAGCCGCGGCTGGTGTGCCTTGCCGCCGCGCCGCTCCGGGTGCGTCAGGCGTCGAGTGGCTTGGTGGCCGTTCGCGAGGACGTAGTCCAGGCCCTCCAGTCCCGGCGCAGCGTCTGCGGGTCGCTCCAGGCCCTCGCGTGGGGCGTCGAGACGTCCGCCCCATGCCCCACTCGCGCATGACGCCGAGTCGCGCGGGGCGCGAGTCCCAGGTCACCGGGGGCTGAGAGGGCGGGGAGGCCGTGGGGTAGAGTCCCTGACCCACTGGGGGAAGTGGCCATGCCAAGTCGGCGATCGGCATGACTTTCATCAGTTTCTGTCATCCGGCCGATGCCGAGAGGTCTCCGGACGACGGGGGTCGAACGGCAGTGGGCGAGGAAACGACATCATGCACAGGGACAACGCATACACACCCGACCTGGTGACCGCGGCGCAGGCCGGAGACCAGCGGGCGCGGGAGCGGCTGGTGGCCGAGTACCTCCCGCTCGTCTACAACATCGTCGGCCGGGCTCTGGACGGCCACGCCGACGTGGACGACGTGGTGCAGGAGACGATGTTCCGCGCGCTCGACGGACTCGCCGGCCTGCGCGAGCCGTCCAGCTTCCGGTCCTGGCTGGTCGCGATAGCGATGAACCAGATACGCCGTCGCTGGGCCGACCGACAGCAGGTGGCCGCCGCCTCCCTCGACAAGGTGACGGAGACCCCCGACCCCACCGGCGACTTCGTCGACCTGACGATCCTCCGACTCGGCCTGTCCGGCCAGCGCCGCGAGGTCGCCGAGGCCACCCGCTGGCTGGACAAGGACGACCGCGACCTGCTGGCGCTGTGGTGGCAGGAGGCGGCGGGCGGGCTGACCCGCACGGAGCTGGCGGTGGCCCTGGGCGTCACCCCACAGCACACCGCCGTACGCGTCAAACGCATGAAGTCCCAGCTCGAAGTGGGCAGGGTGGTGGTACGCGCGCTCGCCACCGAGCCCCGCTGCGCCGAACTGGCCTCCCTGATCGCTCCCTGGGACGGCCGCCCCCAGCCGGTATGGCGTAAACGCATCGCGCGTCACGCCCGCGCCTGCATAGCCTGCTCCGGACACTGGTCCAACCTCGTCCCCGCCGAGGGGCTGTTGGTGGGCATGGCGCTGGTCGTCCCGGTCACCGGCCTCGGTTTCGGCTTCCCACCCGGCCTGTCCGACCCGACCGCGCTGGCTGCCGCGCAGACGACGCTGCCGTCGGCGGACCTCGCGGGCGCCCCCGTCCCGGCCGGAGCTCCGGCCCCGGCCCACGCCGGGCCCACGACCGACGGGGCGACGCCCGCCGGGCCCGCGACCGACGCCGGGCCCGCGACGGATGCCACCCCGCCCGCCGGACCCGCCACCGACGGGGCGTCACCCACCGGGGCATCACCCACCGGGGCCACACCCGACGGAGTCCCGGCCGTCCACGCCGCGTCCGGTAGCAGCCGGCTCAAGGCGTCCGCGGTGGTCGTCGGCGGCGGAGTGATCGGCGGCGTGCTGCTCGCTCTGCTGTGGCCGGTCAACGAGCGCCCCGCCGAACGCGCCCCGGTGGCGGCTCCGCAGCCCTCCGCGACACCGGCCAGGACCACGGCCGCCAAACCCAGCCCCAGTCCGCGCCCCTCCAAGACCGCGACCCCCAAGCCGAAGCCCACACCGGCCGCGACGAAGGCGAAGGCCAGTCCCCGCCCCACCCCGACCCCGAAGCCCACCCCCGCCTCCGCGGAAGAGCGGCTCACCAGCCTGGTCAACGCCCGGCGGGCGCAGGCCGGTTGTGGCCCGCTGCGCATCGACCCGCAGCTGAGCGAGGCCGCCCGTAAACACGCGCGCGACATGGTGGACCGCGGTTACTTCGACCATGTGAGCCCTGAGGGCACCCAGCCCGACGCGCGGATCTCGGCGGCCGGGTACGCATGGTCGTCCTGGGCCGAGAACCTGGCCCAGGGCAGTCCCGAGCCGGCCGCGGCCGTCGAGCAGTGGATGGACGGCTCGTACCACCAGGAGAACATGCTGAACTGCCGCTACCGGGACACCGGTGTCGCCGCCGTGTCCGGCCCCGACGGCACGGTGTGGGTCCAGGACCTGGCCGGACCGGCCTGAGCCCACACCGCCGCCGCACGGATCACGGGACGTCGGCCCCGTCGCCGGTCACAGCTTCGTGGCGAAGTTCTGCACCCACCAGGGGCCGTTGCCGCTGAGGTTCACCCCGACGCCGAAGTCCTTGTACCCGCAGTTGAGTATGTTGGCGCGGTGACCGGGGCTCTTCATCCAGTCCCGCATGGCCGTGTCGGGGTCCTTCGGGCCCTTGTGGATGTTCTCGCCCCATGCGCCGGGGCGGTAGCCGGCCCGCTTCATCCGATCGCCGGCGCTGGTGCCGTCCGGGCTGGTGTGGTCGTAGTAGTTGCGGGCCGCCATGTCGTCGGCGTGCGCCTGGGCAGCCGCCTGCACCCGGCTGTTGACGCGCAGCGGGGAGCACCCGGCCTTCGCCCGCTCGGCGTTGGCGAGCGTGACGATCCGCTGCACATATCGCGCGGCCTTGCCCGCGGGCGGCCGGCTCGAGCTCGTGGGGCGGGGTGCCGGAGTCTTCTTCTTACGCTGCGAGGTGTCGGGGGAGCCGCTGCCGCCGGCGCCGCCTCGCGTGGTGTCACGGGTCCGCGCGACCGTGGGCGCGGCCGCGGTCGGGGAGGGTGTGGCCGGAGCGCTCGCCGAGGGCTTCCTCGACGGCTTCCCCGACGGCTTCTTCGGCTTCTTCGTCGCCTTGCGGGTGGCCGAGGCCGACGGCGAGGGCTTCGCGGAGGGGGCGGTGGCCGTCGCCGAGGGGCGCCCGGCGGCCGGGAGTCCGGTGGAGGCGTCCCGTACGGAGGCCGCGGCCGGGCTCTCGTCGTCCGAGCCGCCCGTGCCGCTCACCGCGTAGGCGCCGCCCCCGACGGCGGCGAGCGCCAGGGCCCCGGCCACCATCGGCCCGAGCCCCAGCCGGCGCCCGCCCCGACGCCCGCGCCGGCCGCCCGCGCCCGTGGCCCGCCGCCGGCCGCCCGTCCCGGCCGAAGCGGTGTCGGGGCCCGCCACCGGCTCCAGGAACCGGGTGTGCTCGTCGTGATCGTTGTGGTCGTGATGCAACGCTGCTCCGCTCTCCGCCGTACGGGGTTGTCCGTACGGGTCCTGCGTGCGGCTGAGCCCGCACGGCGCCGGTCGGTCCGGCGTATGGGAGAGCGGGTGGGTGTGCGTTGATAACACTTTTCCGCAGAGAAATCGGCGAACGTCAGCGGGCGAGCGGATCCTGACGGGGCGCGGTGGCCGCGGTGGCCGCGGTGGACTGCCGTGGACCGCGGTGGAACGCCGTGGGGCTGGCGGACGGGCCGGGAGGCCGCGCCGGGAGCGTCCCGGCGCGGCCCCACGGACATGGCGGCCCCACGGACATGGCGGCCCTACGGACATGGCGGCCCTACGGACATGGCGGCCCTACGGACACGGCTGACCGCGGACCGGCGGACCCGCTAACGGGGCGGACCCGCGGACCCGTGGACCGCGAACCCGTGGACATGACGGCCCATGAACATGGCGGCCCGTGAACATGGTGGACCGGCGGACCCGCCCGCGTGGGGCCCCGTCAGACCACCGCGCCCGAACCCGCGCGGGACCGCCGGCGCGGTGCGGGCGGGGTCGGGGCCGGGCCCGGGTGGTGTGACTCCAGGGCCACGGCGATCGGCGTGGCCGTCATGACGGTCGAGCACACCCCGAACACCACCCCGGCGAGCAGCGCCAGCGAGAAGTCGGCGAGCGAGTCGCCGCCGAGGACGGCGAGCGCGGCGAGGACGAACAGGACGCCCATACCGGTGTTGACGGTACGCGGCAGAGTCTGCAGGATCGCGCCGTCGGCGGCGGCCTCCAGCGCGCCGACGCTGTCCCGCGTGCCGGCGGACCTCAAACCGCCGGCGGCTTCGCCCGCGGCGGTGGAACGGTGCCCGTCGGTGGTACGCGTGCCGGCGGACCCCGGCCCGCCGTTGGCCTCGCCCGCGGCGGCGGAACCGTGCCCGTCGGTGGTTGCCCGCGTGACGCCGGAGTCCTGCGGGCCAGCGGCACCCCTCCCGCCCGTGGAGCCCTCAGCCCCGGCCGGCTTCCGTGCCGCGGCGGCGCGCCGTGTCTCGCGGATGCGGTCGAAGACGACGACGGTGTCGTTGACGGAGTAACCGACGATCGTCAGCAGCGCCGCGAGGAAGACGCTGTCGGCGGGCTTGCCCAACCAGGCGAAGAGACCGACCACCAACAGGACGTCCTGGACCATCGCCAGCACCGCCGCCGCGGCGAAGGTCCAACGGAAGCGCACGCTGAGGTAGACGAGCTGGGCCGCGACCGCGACGCCCAGCGCGATGAGTGCCTTGTCGCGCAGCTCGCTGCCCAGACTGGGCCCGATCCGCTCGTCGCGCTCGACCGTGACCTCTCCGCCGTGCGTCGCGAGGGACGTCTCGATCCGCTGCCGCTCGCGGTCGGTGATCTCGCCGGTGCGGACGATGATGTCGCCGTCGCCGGACGTCTGGACGACGGCCCGCGGGAAGCCGGCACCGCTGACGGCGGCACGGGCCCGGTCCACGTCCACGGGACGACTGGTGGCGTACTCGACCATGCGACCGCCGGTGAACTCGACGCCGAGCTGAAGTCCGCGCACGCCGATGCCGGCCGCGGCGAGCGCCAGCAGACAACCGCTCAGGGCCAGCCAGCGGCGCCTGTGGCGTGTCGGACGCGGCCCACGGCGGGCGAGGAAGGCCCGCACCCGCCCGGTCGAGGCGAGGCCGGCCAGACCGCCCGGCCGGCGCCGAACGGCGTCGTGCCGCAGCGCCCAGTCGGCGAGCACCCGCGTGATGACCAGCGCGGAGACCATGGACGCCAGCACCCCGATGGAGAGGGTGACGCCGAATCCACGCACCGGGCCGGTGGCGAAGAAGAACAGAAGCCCGGCGGCGAGGAGCGTGGTGACGTTGGAGTCGAGGACCGCGTTCCATGCCTTGTCGAAGCCCCGGTGTAGCGGGCCGCGCAGATCCGGCAGCCCCCGCGAGCGGGCGGCCCGCCGCGCGTACTCCTCCCGGGTCCGCTCGAAGACGAGGACGTTGGCGTCCACGGCCATGCCGATGGCGAGCACGAAGCCGGCCAGGCCGGGGAGGGTGAGCGTGGCCCCCACGGCCACCAGGGCGGCGTACGAGATCAACCCGTACAGGGCGAGCGCCACGGTGGCCAGCGCGCCGAGCAGCCGGTAGACCGCCGTGACGAACACCGCCGTGCAGACGAGGCCGATGACCGCCGCGGTCGCACTGGCCCGGATCGCCTCGGCGCCGAGCGTCGGGCCGACGGTGCGCTGTTCGACGACCTCGACCGGGACCGGCAGCGCCCCGCCCTTGATGAGCGCCGCCAGCTCGCGGGCCTCGCCGCCGCCGAAGCCGCCGGTGATCTGGGTACCGCCGCCGCGGATCCCGGTCTCGCACGGGACGCTCCGCTGCATGGCCGGTGCCGAGATGACCCGGTCGTCGAGGACGATGGCGACCCGCCGGGCGGGGTCGCCGGGCGCGGCACACGCGGCCTCACCCGTCACCCGGGCCCAGCTCCGCTCGCCGGAGCCACGGAAGGCGAGGTCGATCGTCCAGCCGTTGCCGCCCTGGGCGTCGTAGCCGGCCTCGGCGTCCTTCACGTCCTTGCCCGTGAGCGCCGCGGGGCCCAGTCGCAGCAGCCTCCCCGGGGCGTCGGGGTCGGGCAGGGAGCGTGCACCGGCGGGCGCGGCCGCCTCCCGGCCGGTCGCGCCCGCTTGTCCGCCGGGGGCGTTCCGCGCTCCACCGTCGGCGTCCGGGGCGGAGCCGACCACCGGATGGAAGGTCAGCCGGGCGGTGCGCCCGATGACCTCGACCGCCTTCTCGGGGTCCCGTACACCGGGCAGTTCGACGACGATACGGCGCTCTCCGGAGCGGGCCAGCGAGGGTTCGGCCACCCCCAGCGCGTCGACCCGCTGGCGCAGCACCTCCAGAGTGCGGTCGGTGGCCGCGGAGTCGGCGTGGGAGTCCGGAGCGTCCCGGGTCTCCAACATGATCTGGGTGCCCCCGCGCAGATCGAGGCCGAGGCGGGCGGGCGTGGTCAGGGCGAAGTACAAGGACGCGGCGACGACGGCGAGCGCGACCAGCGCACGCCACAACGGGGCGCGTGATGACATGGGTTCTCCACTTCACGACATACGGAGGCGGAGCGTTCGGCCACCGGTACGCGCCGGCGGCCCGGCGGCGCACGGTCGTGCGCCGCCGGGCGGGCCGGAGGGCGGAGGCCGACGCTCGGGGCGTCAACTGCTCCGCGTGAAGGGAGGGCCGCGGGGGCGGCGGGGGGAGAAGGGTGCGGCGGGCGGCGCCCGTTCCCGGCGCGGCCCGACGACCTCGCCGCGCACCAGCGGGAACGGCACGGCACGCGCCACCGGCCCCGGCAGCGTCGCCGGCGGACCGGTCGGCCGCTGGTGTTGGGCGGTCAGATGCGCGTCGACGGCCGAAGCCCGCGGGTGTTCCGACGACGAGGAGCGGGCGTGCGAGGGCCGAGCGTGCGAGGACCGGTCGTGCGGCGGCGCGGGATCGGCGACGCGGAGAACCGGGGAGAGCGGGGAGGCGGGGGAGGTCGGAGAGAGCGGGGAGGTCGGGGCTGACGCGGCGCCGGCCGCCGTGCCCGGCGTCGCTCCGGTCAACAGCAACACCAGGGCCCACACCCCGGCCAGCGCCAGGGAGACGAGCCGCGGAGGGGTCCGCCGGGTGCGGTCGCTCACCCGGCCTCCCGTCCCCTGGCGCGTCCGGTCCGCGCGTCTGTCGTATGCCTGCAGTCAGTCTGCCGTATGTGTGCCGTCTGCGTGCCGTGCCGCTGTGCCCGCTCGGCGCGAGCGCGCGGCCGAGGAGGTCGCGCGATCGATCGGCCCACGGTGTGGCCCTGGCCCAGCTTAGCGCCGACACGCCGGGTGCCCGTGCGATGCCGGAAGCGGCACCGTACGGGCACCTCGTCGGGGGCGGGAGGTCGGCCCGGAGGCCCGACCCCGGGGACGTCAGCAGACGAAGTCCGGGCTGTTGGCCCAGAACGCCAGGTGGGACCAGGTCTGCGCACCGATGACGCCGTCGACCGTGATATCCGCGCAGGTCTGGAATCGGTGCGTGGCTTGCTCGGTGACCGGCCCGAATACCCCGTCGGTGGCGAGGTTCGTGTTCGTCAGTGAATTGTTCAAATAACACTGCGCCTGCATGACGGCTGGACCGGAGGAGCCCCGCTTTATCGTGGGGCGGGTTTTGGTGTGGTTGCAGATTTCGGTGGCCACGGCGATCGATCTCCGATTCTCGGTGAATGACGCTGTCGTCCGGTGACGTCGCATGGAGCGGTCGCCGCTCCCGCCGCCTCACGCCGCCTTGGCGTCGAAGTACGGGTACGGCACGCGCAGCTTGTCCCAGGACGTCCGTCCGGGCCAGCCGTCCGCGTCCGCGCCCGAGTAGCCCAGCTTCCGCTGCCACAGGGAGTAGGACTTGCGGTGTTCCTCGTTCCACTGGGTCTGGCCGCCGTACGGACCGTAGGCGGAGCATCCCTCTTCGATCAGCCGAGTGGCCATCATGCCGATGATCGGGCTGTTCGGTAGACCCTTGAACCAGTCCCCGCCGGGGAAGGGTATGAAGCCGGTGGACGCCTTTCTGACCAGGAGGCGCTGGCCCACCTTGATGACGTTCGGATTAGGGATGTTGTTCCAGGCCTGCAGCTGTTCCACGGTGGTTCCGTACTGCTGCGCGATGCCCCAGAGCGTGTCACCCGTCTTGACGGTGTAATAGGTGTCTTGATTGCTCATACTCTGAGACTAGGCGCCCCTAATGAGGTCCGCACGTTCACGTATTCGGGTTACTCGCGGCAGGGAGGACCGATGACGACAAAGGACGGCGCATCGGAATACGAGGTCCAGAGAACCCGTGCGTGGGCCGGGTTTCTCGTGGTGGCGCTCGGCGATCTGGCCATCGCGGTCGCCGCGATCTGGGGGGTCGACAATGTCGACAGCGCACAGTCCGTGGCCATCCTCAGCAGCGCGTTCACCGCGATCAGCACCATGACCACGGCCTACTTCGGCATCCGGGCCGTGACCAACGCCGCACAGGCGCATGCGAAGGCGCCCCCTGCGGCTCCTCCGGAGGCCGCTCCCGTGGAGGTCGCTCCGCCGGCGGAGGGGCGCAGGTCGTCCGGCGACTCCTCCTGACCGCCGTGAGTTCCTCCGTGCCGCGGGGTACTGACCGCCGTCAGTCCTCCGCGCCGCGGGGTTCGATACGGAAGCCGAAGGCGGCGGTGCCGGGGTCCAGCGCCGTCACCCCGCCGTCGACGGTGAGCACCGCGCCGTTCACGAAGGACGCGGCGGGGGAGAGCAGCCAGGAGATCGCCTCGGCGACCTCCTCCGGCTCGCCGGGGCGGCGCGCCGGGAGCAGCCGGGTCGCCTCCTCGTACGCCGCCTCGACCCCGTCGTCCGCCCGGCCGGTCTCCGCCGCGAAGCGGGCCATGCGCCGGTCGGCCATCTCGGTGCGCACCCAGCTGGGACAGACGGTGTTGGCCCGCAGGCCCCGCGGCCCGTAGTCGACGGCGAGCGAGCGGCACAGCTGGAGCAGCGCGGCCTTGGACGTCGCGTACGCCGCGTTGCCCACGCCGTTGCGCAGCGCGGAGACGGAGGCGACGGCGACGACCGAGCCGCGCGCCTCCAACAGGTGCGGAAGCGCGGCGCGCAGCAGCAGGAAGGGGCCGGTGAGGTTGGTCCGCAGCACCGTCTCCCAGTCCTCGTCCGTCAGGTCGCCCACCGCCCCGCCGCGGCCGACGCCCGCGTTGAGCACGACTCCGTCCAGCCGCCCGTAGGCGGCGACGGCCGCGTCCACGAGCCCGGCGACCGCCGCGGGGTCGCCGGCGTCGGCGGGGTGCGCCAGCGCCCCTGTCTCCTCGGCGATCTGTCGCAGCGGCTCCGGCCGCCTCCCGGACACCACGACGCGGTGCCCGGCCGCCGACAACAGCCGCGCGGTGGCGGCCCCGATGCCGGTTCCACCGCCGGTGACGAGGAAGACTCGCTGCTCCGTCATGGTCGTTCGGCCTCCGAGGTGATCGCGTACGGACCCTGTGATGGTACGTCCGGCCCGCCGCGGGGTGGAGGCGGCCTCGCGGGCTCGGTGGCCCGGTCGGCCGCGGCTGTCCGCGGCGACGCGAACTACGGCGTGACAGGCACCGGTTGCAGCACCTACGGACAACCCGACCCGCGCATCGCGGAGTTCATCTCCCGGGCCCTCGGCAACGCTCACACGGTGGTCAACGTGGGTGCCGGCGCGGGCGCTTACGAGTCGCACGGACACGAGTCGCACGGACCGGCCGGGCGGCAGATCACCGCCGTGGAGCCCTCGGCTTCCATGCGCGCCCAACGGCCCGCCCAAACGGCTCGCCCACCTTCCGCCCGGCCGCCCCGCACCCGCGCACCGCACCGGCCCCGGCCGCTCCGCCGGGTGGTCGGAGTAGCATGGCCGTCCATGACCGAACCCGACTTCCTCCGCACGGCCCAGACCTTCTACGACACCGTGGCGACCGACTACGCCGACCACTTCCGGGACGTCCTGGCCGCCAGGCCCCTGGAGCGGGCGCTGCTCGCCGCCTTCGCCGAGCTCGTACGGGCCGCGGGCGGGGGCCAGGTCGCCGACGTCGGATGCGGTCCAGGCCTGGTGACGGGGCATCTGCACGGGCTGGGGCTGAACACCTTCGGGATAGACCTGTCGCCGCGGATGGTCGCGCTCGCCCGACAGGCCCACCCGGAGCTGCGCTTCGAGCAGGGCTCGATGACGGCGCTGGACCTGCCGGACGAGACCCTCGACGGCCTCGTGGCGTGGTATTCGATCATCCACGTCCCGCTGGACCGGCTCCCGGAGGTGTTCGCGGAGTTCCATCGCGTACTGGCTCCCGGCGGACGGCTGCTGCTCGCCTTCCAGATCGGCGACGAACCCCTCCATCTGGAGCGGCCGTTCGGCCACCCCGTGGCGCTCGACTTCCACCGGCGGCAACCGGACCACATCGCCGAGCTGCTGCACCGGTCCGGGCTGACGGTGTTCGCCCGGCAGCGGCGCGAGCTCGACGAGACGATCGGCGACACCGCCCCGCAGGGCTTCCTGCTCGCCCGCAAGCCCGTCGCCGACGACCGACGATAGGTTCCAGGCATGGAGCGCATGCGAAGGACACTGAGGTCGGACGAGGTCGTGGAGCGGATCCGCGACGACATCGCCGAGGGACGGTACGGGCCGGGCGACCGGCTGCCCCACCCCGAGAGCCTCGCCGAGGAGCTACGGAAGCTCACCAAGGCCGTCGAGGCCGCGTACCGGCGGCTGGTCGAGGAAGGGGTGCTGGTCGAGGGACTGCTGGAGCCGGGCTACTTCGTCGCGGATCCGGAGCTGGACCCCGACGTCCACGCCACCATGCGAGCGGTGCGCTCCGTCCAGCTCCAGCTGGGGCGGCTCGACCGGCGGCTGACCGAACTCACCGAGCGGGTGGAAGCGGTGGAGCAGGGCCTGCGTGAACGGCGCCGTGCCGGCGACGGGCGCCCCTCCGACCCGCTGTACTGAGCGGCCGGGCGGGCGGGAGCGGCGCCGCGCCCAGGCGTGCTCGGACATGAGTGGTGTTCGGGCATGGGTGGTGTTCGGACATGGGTGGTGTTCTGACATGGGTGGTGTTCGGGTGCGGACGTCGTGTCGGGCCGCCGGGAACGGGTCCCGGCGGCCCGAGGCTCAGCGGCCCGACCGACGCCGCGGTCAGAGCTCCAGCATCGCGGCGATCACCGAGCGCCAGTCCTCACCCGGCCGTGCCACCAGCTCCTCGGCGAGCGCCTCGGCGCGGTAGCGGTGCCGGTGCAGCAGTCCCGGCGCCGGCTCGGGCGCGGGCACGATCCGGCTCGGGCTGTCCAGCAGACGGATCAGCTCGTGCGCGAACTCCGCCCAGTCGACGTGCCCGCCGATGGCGTTGACGGTGCCGTGCGCGGGCCGTTCGACACAGCTCACCAGGGCCCGCGCCAGCGCGGCGGCGTGCACCCACGGCGCCCCGGACCAGGTGTGGCCCGAGGCGGGCACCGCCCCGGCGGCGGGCAGCACCACCGGATCCCCGGCCCGGGCCGCCTGGAAGAGCGTGCCGGTCGCGCCCCAGCGCAGCTGGTCGCGCAGCCGGGGGTGGGCACCCCACACGATGGGCGCGCGCACCACGCTCGCCCCACCTCGGCCACCCGTGCCCGCGGCTTCCCACAGCATCCGCTCGCACTCCAGCTTCGCCCGCCCGTACGCGCTGAGCGGCTCCTCCGAGGGGGTGTCCTCGGCCACCTCCACGACCGACGGCCGACCGTACGCGTCCACGCTGCTGACGAAGACGAACGCACCGCGCCGCCAGCCGTCCAGCAGTGCCCGCATCGCCGCGACGTCCACCTCCGGGGAGGTGAAGGTGCAGGCGGCGTGGATGACGGAGTCCACGCCGTCGACCGCGGCGCGCAGGCTCCCGAGGTCGGCGAGGTCGCCCTGGACCACCTCGACCCCCTCGGCCGCCACCAGGTGCGCCGACTCCGGCCGCGCCAGCGCCCGGACGGGCCGCCCGCGGGCGGCCAGCTCCCGCAGGACGAACGCCCCCACCCCGCCGGTGCCGCCGGTGACCAGGACCGTGCCGGCGCGGGCGGGCGCGGTGGACGCGGTGGTACGTTCGGCCGCGCGCTCGACCGCTGGCCGAGCCCGTCCGTCCAGGAGCGCGCCGAGGGCCCGCGGTGTGCGGTGCTCCAGCACGTCGAGACCGGTCAGCGGTGCCCGCAGCCGCTCCCGGAGCCGTTCGGCCACCCGCACCGCGAGCAGGGAATGGCCGCCGAGCAGGAAGAAGTCCCCGTCGGGGCCGGGGCGTTCGCCCAGCAGCTCGCCGAAGACCTCCGCCACGACGGAGACCGAGGGGCTCGGCTCCCCGTCCCGGGCCGACGCCTTCGCCGATGCCGATGCCGATGCCGATGCCGATGCCGGTTCCGGTTCCGGTGCCCGGTCCGGTGCGTGCGGCTCGTCCGGGCCCACGGGTTCCGGCGCCCCGACGGTACGCGACAGCCGGCGCCCCGGATCCTCCGCCGCCGACTCCAGCAGCCCCGCGAAACGACCCAACAGCGCCCCCGCGGCGGCCGCGTCGAGCCGACCCCGGTCGTACCGCACCAGGCAGCGCGGCCCGGTGCCGTCCGTGCCCTCGTCGACATAGAGACCCAGGCCGAACTTGGCCCCCTCCAGCTCGATGTCGAGCGGCGTGCACACGGCGTCGGCCAGCCGCAGCCCACAGGGTGGCCCGAGGAGGTCGACGGTCACCCCCACCAGCGGCTCTCCGGTGCTGTCGCGGACGGCGGCGCCGAGCCGCTCCACCATGAGGTCGAAGGGGACGTGGCGGTGTTGCTGCGCCTCCAGCAGCGCGTCCCGTACCCGTGACAGCAGGGTGGAGAAGTCGGCGGCGCCCGACAGGTCGGGGCGGATGGGCAGGGTGTTGACACACAGCCCCACCAGGTCGCGCGCCCCCGCGAGATCGCGGTGGCTGCTGGCACAGCCGATGACCAGGTCCTCTTCGCCGGTCGCCTCCAGCAGCGTGGCGAAGGCCGCGGCGAGCACCACCGTGAACAGTGTGGCGCGGTGCGCACGGCCCGTCGCGCGCAGTCCGTCCAGGGCCGCCGCCCCCAGCGGCGCGGCGAGCACCCGCGCCTCGCCCCGGCCGTCGGCCGCCGCGCGGGGCAGTGGGACGGGCCGGGCGCCCGCGAGCCGCTCCGCCCAGTACGCCAGTCCGGTCTCCAGCGCGGGTGAGCCGGCCCGCTCGCGCCGGGCGAAGTCGGCGTAGCGCGGTGCCGTGCGCGCGGCCGCGTCCCCACCGCCACGGGCCTCCGAAGCCCCATGGACCTCGGCGCGACCGTGAGCCTCGGCGCGACCGCGAGTCTCGGCCCTGCCGTGGGCCTCCGCACTCCCGTGGGCGGCGCCGGTCCCCGCGTCGGCCGCGGGCCGCTCCCGCTCCGCGCGGTAGCGCTCGTCGAGCTCGCGGGCGATGATCTCCACCGAGCCGCCGTCCACCGCGATGTGGTGGAACGTCAGCAGCACGGTGTGGTCGTCGTCGGCGTGCCGCAGGTGCAGGACCCGCGGCAGCGGGCCCGCGGCCAGATCGAAGGGGCGCGCCGCCTCCTCGCGCAGCAGCCGCTCCGCCGTGTCCCCGGAGGTCGTCACCGTCCGTACCGGCACCGGTCGTGCGGCGGTGACCTCCTGGTACGGCTCGCCGTCCGGCCCCTGGCCGTAGCGCGTCCGCAGCACCTCGTGGTGCCGCACCAGCCCGGTCACCGCCCGGGCGAACGCCTCGGCGTCGAAGGGGCCGCGCACCCGTGTGGCCAGCGGCACGTTGTAGACGGCGCCGCCCTGACCGAGGCGCTCCATCAGCCACATCCGGTGCTGTGCGTGGGAGAGCGGCGCGATGCCGGGCGCGGATCCGCCCGGGGCCGTCGGCGCCGCGGCCGGATCCGTCGTCCGCGCCGGGGCGTCGTTCGCCTGTGCCGCGCCGTCGTTCGTCAGCCGCGCCCGGGCGTCGGCGCTCCGCCGACGGGCCAGCCGGAGCAGCGCCTCCTGTCGGGAGGTCTCGGCGGCGGTGCCGCTCATCGTGCGTCTCCCGTCACGTCCGCGGCGACCGGCGCCTGCTCCTCGGCGGCTTCCGCCTCCGCCCCGTACGCCCCGATCAGTTCCCGCTCCACCAGCACCGCGTGTGCGGCCACGGTCGGCGCCGCGAAGAAGGCGGCGAGGGTCAGTTCGACGCCCAGCTCCTGGCGCAGGTCGTCGACGACGCCGAGCGCCAGCAGCGAGTGTCCGCCCAGGTCGAGGAAGTCGGCGGCGGGACTGGTGACCTCGCACCCCAGCGCCCGGCCCCAGGCGTCGGCCACGGCCTGCTGCACGGGGGTGAGCTCCTCCCACACGGACGGCGGGCCGGGGTCCTCGGCCGGCTGCGCGGAGCCGGGCACCGCGCGCTCGGCGAGGGCCTGCCGGTCCACCTTCCCCCCGCCGGACAGCGGCAGGGCGTCCACGACGGACCACGTGTTGGGGATCAGATGGGCCGGCAGCCGGGCGGCCAGGTGGGCGCGCAGCTCCGTCGCGGCCGGACGCCCGGAGCCGGCGGGACCCTCCAGCCCGTCGGGCAGGGCGGGCACCACGAAGGCCACCAGGCGGGCGTCGTCGTCGCTGGGCCGCGCCACCGCCACGGCGGCGTCCGCCACACCCGGGTGGGTGCGCAGGGCGTGCTCGATCTCACCGGGCTCGATCCGGAACCCACGGATCTTGACCTGCTCGTCGACGCGCCCGTGGAAGTCCAGCGTGCCGTCCGGGCGCGCCGAGACCAGGTCTCCGGTGCGGTAGAGCCGGCCGGCGGAGGCGTGCGCGACGAAGCGCTCGGCCGTGCGCTCGGGCTGCCCGAGATAGCCCGCCGCGACGCGGGGGCCGCCGACCCACAGCTCACCCCGGACGCCCGGGGGCACCGGCTCGCCGCGCTCGTCCAGCACCCGCGCCGTGGCACCGGCCACCGGGCGGCCGATCGGCGGCGGGGCGTCACAGTCCGCGTCGCGCACCCGATGGCCGGTGGCGAAGGTCGTGGTCTCGGTCGGTCCGTAGGCGTTGACCAGCTCCAGCCAGGGGTGGGCGCGCAGGACGGCACGCGCGTGGCGGGCGGCCATGGCCTCGCCGCCGACGACCACCGCGCGGAGGACACCGAAGACCGACGAGCGGCGAGCGGCCAGATGGTGGAAGAGCGCGGTGGTCAGGAACGCCACGGTGACGCCCAGTCGTTCCACATCCCGCGCCAGGCGTTCCAACGACTGCCGGCCGCCGGTGGAGACGGCCACCGCGGCGCCGTTGGCCAGCGGCATCCACAGCTCGAAGGACGAGCCGTCGAAGGTCAGCGCCGAGTGGCAGAGCACCCGGTCGCGTACGCCGACCGTCAGCCCGCCGGGCGCGGAGGCCAGCCACGCCGCGCCCCGCTGGGTGATCGCCACGCCCTTGGGACGGCCGGTCGAACCAGAGGTGTACATCACGTAGGCGAGCGCGTCGGGGTCGGTCGTGACCGGGGTCGGGAGATCGTCGGACGCGAGGTCGGGCTCGTCGTCCGCCCGCGCCCCGTCCGCCGACCGCTCTTCCGCCGACCCGTCCTCCGGCACCCCGTACGCCGTCAGCACCAGCGCCTCGGCGGCCGGTATGCCCGCCCCCTCCAGCAGCTCCTTGTGGCCCACGGTCAGGGCGACCCCGGCGTCCGCGCGCATCGCGTCCGTACGGGACCGCGGGTACGCCGCGTCCAGCGGCACATAGTGGCCGCCGGCCCACCACACGGCGAGACCGGCCACGACCACGCCCACCGAGTGCGGCAGCAGGAGGCCGACGGCGGTGCCCGGCCCCACGCCGCGCGAGCGCAGCGCCCCGGCCAGCCGGCGGGCGGCGGAGGCCAGTTCCGCGTAGGTCATGGTCACCTCGCCGTCGGTGACCGCCAGCGCGGACGGCGTCGTGCCGGCGTGGTCGAGCACCCGGGCGAGCACTCCGCGCGGCTCGGGTGAGGCCGCAGCGGCGCCGCGAACGTCCGCGACCGCGACCGCGCCCGCGGCCTCCCGGACGGGCGTCGACGCATCGACTCCCCGCGCGGTCGGCATCGGCGCCTCCGCGCCGTCCCGGTCCTCCCGGCGGGGCTCCACCCGGGAGTCCACCAGGGCCGCCAGGCCGCGCAGATCGGGCTGGCGCAGCACCTGCGGGGCGCGCAGCCGCACCCCGAACCGCTCCTCCAGAGCGACCAGGAGCCGGCCGGCGGTGAGCGAGTCGCCCCCCGAGGCCAGGAAGTTGTCGCCGGGACCCAGCTCCGGCCTGCCGAGCAGGGTCCGACAGACCTCGACGACCACCGCTTCGGTGCCCGTGCTCGCACCGGCTCCGGCTGCGGCCGCCGGAGCGGACTCCCGCTCCGGCCGCTGCCCGGCCAGCAGCGCCGCCCGGTCCACCTTGCCGTTGGCGTCGAGCGGGAAGGCGTCGACGAACCGGACGGCCGACGGCTGCGCCTGCTCGGGCAGCCGACCGCGCACCGCGTCCAGCAGCTCCGCCGCGGTCGGCGGCTCGGCGCCGGGCACCGGCCGTACGAAGGCGATCAGCCGGGTGTCGCCGCCCGCCGGAGTCTCGGCCGCGACGACCGCGCGCAGCACCCGCGGGTCCTCCTCGAACGCGGCCTCCGTCTCGGCCGGTTCGATCCGAGCGCCGCGCACCTTCACCTGGTCGTCCAGGCGGCCCAGGAACTCCAGCACGCCGTCCGGCCGCATCCGCACCCGGTCCCCGGTGCGGTAGACGCGGTCGGTGCCGGTCACCTCCGCCGGCGCGGCCACGAAGCGGCGGGCCGTCAGCTCGGGATCCAGATAGCCGGTCGCCAGCCCCACGCCGCCGATGCGCAGCTCGCCCGGCTCACCGCGCGGGACGACCCGCCCGGCGGGGTCGGTGACGCAGACGACGGTGTCGTCCAACGGCGCGCCGATCGGCGGGGCGCTGACGGCCGCCGCCCCGTCCGCGGGCTCCACGGCGTGCGTGGTCGCGACCACGCACGCCTCCGCGGGGCCGTAGGCGTTGTCGACGCGCGCGGTGACATCCCGGCCGGGCCGGCGGCGCAACCGGTCCCCGCCGATGGTGAGGTGACGCAGCGCCGGGAGCTCCGGCCAGGGACGCTCCAGCACGATCTCCGCCAACGGGGTGGGCAGGATCGCCACGCTCACCCCGGCCCGGCGCCACCAGGAGGTCAGGGTCTGCGGGTCCCAGCGGACCTCGTCCGGGGCGACGGCCAGCGTGGCTCCGCTGGTCAGCGCGGTCCACAGCTCCAGGATGTGCGGGTCGAAGGAGACGCCGACCAGGAGGCTGTGCCGGTCCCCGGGCCGGCAGCCGGTGCGCGCCGCGTACCAGCGGATCCGGGCGGCGAGCGCCGTCCCCGGCACCGCGACGGCCTTGGGCACTCCGGTCGAACCCGAGGTGAGCATCGCGTAGAGGGTGCCCTCGGGCACCGCGGGACGCTCGGCACCGGACGCGGCGGGGTCGGTGGCGCGGCCCGCGGCCGGGTCGGTGGCCGCGATCGTGGCGGGGCCCCCGGTCGCGGAGGCCGGGGCGGGGTCGGCGGCGGGGACGTGGGCCGGGAAGGCGGCGACGACCTCCGCCGCCGCGTTGGCGCCGGCCGTGGGCAGCGGCAGGGCCAGTCGGGCCCCGGTCGCGTACCCCTCGGGGAGCGTGTCGGGCGCCGTGACCAGGCAGGCGACGCGGAGCCCACCGGTCACCACGGCCAGCCGGCGCTCACCGGGGCGCGGCCCCAGCGGAAGGTAGACGGCGCCCAGTCGGGCCACGGCGACGGCCGTGGCGACCAGCGCGGCGGAACGGTCCAGACAGACGGCCACCAGGTCGCCGGGGCGCACCCGGCCGCGCAGCGCGTCGGCCGTCCGCTCGGCCAGGACGTCGAGTTCGGCGAAGGTCCAGCTCAGGGCGCCGTCTTCGACGGCGGGCGCGTGCGGGGCGCGCTGGACCCAGTGGGTGTACCGGGCCAGGACGTCGTCCCAGCCGTCCGCGGGGGCGGAGCCGCCGTACGCCACGGAGGCCAGGGGGGTGTGCGGTGAAGTGGTCATGATTCCTCTATGGGCGACGCCGGAAGGCGGCGTCGAAGGGTGAGGCCGGGAAAAGGAGGGGGCGGCGTCGCGAGGGCGCGACACCGGAGACGACGGGGCGTCGGACGGCGCGTGGGACCGGGTGCGGGTTCGGCCCGGGCCCACGGGCTCGGCTCATGAAGGCAGCGGCGCCCGTGACACGGGCGCGGCCCATGTCCCTGGCGCGGGCTCAGCCCAGGCCCATGGCGCAGGCTCAGCCCAGGACTGCCCAGGGCACGAGCTCAGCCCAGGCCCATGGCGCGGGCGATGATCACCTTCTGGATCTCCGAGGTGCCCTCGATGATCGTCATCATCCGGACGTACCGGTACAGGAACTCCAGCGGATGGCCGCGCACCCACCCCGTCGCCCCGTGCACGCGCAGCGACCGGTCCACGATGCGGACGGCGGTCTCGGAGGAGGTCAGCTTGGCCAGCGCGGCGTTCTCCGGAACCTCCGCGCCCTCGTCCACCAACCGCGCGCACGCCATCGTCAGCAGCTTGGCCGCCTCGACCTCGGCGCGGCTGGTCACCAGGTGCTCCTGCACATGCTGGTAGGCGCCGATGCGCTCCCCGAAGGCCCGCCGCTCCCGCGCGTACCCGACCCCCAGCTCCAGGGCGTACTCGGCGAGGCCGTTGCACATGGCGGCCACCACCAGCCGGCCGCGCGAGAGGCTGTCGATGCCGTGGCCGAGCGCGGCGCCGACCCCGGCAGGCCCCCCGATGACGGCCTCGGCCGGCAGCCGCACCTCGTCCAGCACCAGCTCGAACAGCTCCTCACCGGACATGCCGTCGTAGCGCTGGCCGATCCGCAGCCGGGGGTGGTCCATGTCGACGACGAACGCCGTCGGCCCGCCGGGCGCGGCGGCGTCGTCCGCGCGCGCCACGACGATGGCGAAGTCCGCGTGTCCGGCGTTGCTCACGAAGGTCTTGCGGCCCGAGAGCACCCAACCGCCGTCCGGCTGACGGGTGGCGGTGGTGGTGAGGTGGAAGGCGTCCGACCCGGCGTTCGGTTCGGTCAGCGCCAGGCAGCGGGTGGCCTCGCCCCGCACCAGTGGCTTCAGATAACGCTCGATCTGGTCCGGGGTGCCCTGGCGCAGCAGCGGGCTCGGGCCGTCGGACCCGGCCAGCGCGTACGGGGCCAGCGGGCAGCCGCTGCGGCCGGCGGCGTGGTGCAGCTGCACCACGGCGCTGAACGGCATGCCCGCACCGCCGAGTTCCTCGGGGTGGTCACCGGCGTAGAAGCCCAGCTTCGCCGAGCGGCGGCGGACATAGCCGCGCAGATCGGCGGGGGGAAGGTCGCCGCTCTCCGGCAGCTCGGCCGCCAGCGGCACCAGCTCGCGGCGGACGAACGCCGTGAAGGCGTCGACGATCTCACGGTGCTCCGTCTCCAGGACGGACGAGGGCGTGGTGCTGGTCAGGCTCATCGGGTCGTCTCCGTGAGGGCGCGGGCCTGGTCGGCGAGGACGGGGTTCTGGAACAGCAGCCGCAGCGGGGGACGGACGCCCAGCCGGGGCTCCAGCCACGCGGCGAGCTGGGCGGCCAGCAGGGAGTGCCCGCCGACCTGGAAGAAGTGCGACGACGTCGAGAACCGGTCATGGCCCAGCACATCCCGCCAGCCCTCACTCAGCAGCGCGACGGCCGGGTCCGCGGGACCGCCGTCGGAGCCGTCGGCGGCCGACGCCGATCCGCCGTCCCCCGTGCCCTCCGTGCGTGCCTCGGCGGCGAGGCGGGTCAGCGCGCCGCGGTTCGGCTTGCCGCCCGGGAGCAGCGGCATGGTCTCCAACCGGATCCAGCGCGCGGGAACGAGCGCCGCGGGCAGCCGCGCGGACAGCGTCTTGTGCAGCAGCGCCTGGTCGGGCTCCGCGCCGCCGTCGAGGAAGCCGGTCAGGCAGGGGCCGCCGGCCGCGTCCCGGTCGAGGACCACCGCGCAGGACCGGCCGCCGAACTCGGTGGAGGCCGCGGCCTCGATCTCCTCCAGCTCGATGCGGTACCCGCGCAGCTTGATCTGGTGGTCCCGGCGGCCCAGGAACCACAGCAGGCCGTCACGGTCCCGGTAGCCGAGGTCGCCGGTGAGGTAGACCCGCTCACCGCCGAGCGCCGGCACCGCGACGAACCGGGCCGCGGTGGCCTCGGCCGCCTCGGCGCCGCCCAGGTAGCCCCGGGCGAGCCCGGCCCCGGACACGGCGAGTTCGCCGACCGCGCCCGGCGGCAGCGGGCGCAGCCCCGCGTCCAGGACGTGCACCGTCATGCCCGGCAGCTCGGTGCCCAACGGGACCTCGGCCTCCGCCCCGGCCTCGACCGCCGCGGCGGAGACCTCGTGCACGGTGGAGGTGATGGTCGCCTCGGTCACCCCGTAGGCGTTGAGCACCGCCGCGTCCGTGGCGGCCAGCACCTCGCGCAGCGCCGCGGCGGGCAGCCGCTCACCGCCCACGACCAGCAGCCGCGGCTCCCACAGTCCGTCGGCGAGCGCCTCGCACAGCTCCTCGCGGACGGCGAGCAGATAGCTCGTGGGCAGGTTGGCCACGGTGACCCGGCGGGCCGCCAGCACGGCGATCAGCTCGGCCGCCGTCGGGACCTCGCGCTGCGGGACCACCAGGCACGCCCCCGCCAGCAGCGACGGCAGCACCTCCTCCAGGGCCACGTCGAAGGAGGGCTGGGCGAACAGCAGCACCCTGTCCCCAGGGCTCAGCGCGAACCGCCCGGCCACGGTCGTGGCGTGGTGGGCCAGCGCGGCCCGGCCGACGGCGACGGCCTTCGGCAGCCCCGTGGAGCCGGAGGTGTGGATGACGTACGCGGCGCCGTCGACGCGCTCCACGGCGTCGGCGGGCGCGGCCGCGGGGAAGGCGCCGTCCGCGTCGAGCAGCGCGACCGGCACCGGCCCCTCGGCGGGGAGGGAGAGCGCGCTCTGCCGGTCGGTCAGGACCAGTGCCGGGCGCAGCCGGCGCAGCAGCGTCTCCAGCCGGTTCGTCGGGTCGTTCGGCGACAGCGGGCTGTAGACCGCCCCGGTGCGCAGACAGGCGAGCAGCGACACCACCGTGTCCACCCCGCGCGGCAGCACCGCCGCCACGGGCTGTCCGGCGCGCACGCCCGCGGCACGCAGCCGCCCGGCCAACTCCTCGACGAGTCGGTCCAGTTCACCGTAGGTGATCTTCCGGGCGCCGCTGAGCAGGGCGACGAGACCGGGCTCGGCCCGGGCGGCCGGGTCGAGGACCGCTTCCACCTCCGGCGTCGTGTCGACGTCGGCTGCCGTGTCGTTCTCCGACGCCGTGGCGGCGTACGGGCCCGTGGCGGCGACGCTCGTGACAGGGGCCGAGGCGTCCCGCGGGGCGACCGGCGCCGGGGCGAGGCCGGCCAACGGCGCGGTGGGGGAGTCCAGATAGGCGCCCAGGAGATCGAGGAAGCGCTCCGAGAGCAGCCGGGTGGCGCCCTCGTCGAACAGATCCCGGTCGTAGTCCCAGACCAGCGTCATGCCGGCGACGCCCCGGCGCGGGCCGACCGTACGGCGGTCGTCGGGGATGAGGACGAGGTCCAGGTCGAAGCGGGTCGTCCCGGTGTTGAACCCCTCGAACAGCGAGACGTCCAGCCCCGGCACCTCGATCTCCGGCAACGCCGCGTCATGGGCGCTGAACATCACGCTGAACAGGGGGTTGTCCGCGCCCGTGGTGTGCAGGCCCAGCTCGCGGGTGAGCAGCTGCACGGGCACGTCCTGGTGCGGCAGCCCGCGGATGAGGCCGTCGGTGACCTCGTCCACCGCCTCGTCGGCGCCGGCCGCCGGGTCCAGCCGCAGCCGCAGCGGGATGGTGTTGACGAACATGCCGGCGGTCTGCTCGAACCCTTCGGGGCGGTTGCCCACGGCCGTGCCCACGACGAGGTCGGCGCGTCCGCTGTGGCGGCGCAGTAGTTCGGCGAAGAGCGTCAGCAGCGTCGAGAAGGGCGTGTGGCCCTGGGCGCGGCTGTGGGCGCGCAGCCGCTCGGCGAGCTCCGCGTCGATGGTCTGCCGCAGTTGGCCGCCCGCGTGCCGGCGGCGCGCCCCCGGTCGGGCGAGGCCCGGCAGCGGCAGGTCGAACGAGGCGTCGGCCAGCTCGCGCCGCCAGTGCGCGAGGCCGGCCTCCCGGCGCGCCGCGCGGTCGCCGCCGTCGGCGGCCGCGACGTGGTCGCTGTACGAGGGGGCGGACGGCAGGGCGACCGACTCGTTGAGGACGCGCCCGCGGTAGACGGTGAACACGTCCCGGAGCAGGATCGCGAAGGAGTGCCCGTCGTGGACGAGGTGGTGCTCGACGTGGATGAGCCGGTGGTGCTCGGGGCCGAGGCGGACCAGGCACCAGCGCAGCAGCGGCGCTTCGTAGGTGTCCAGCGGCGTCTCGGCCTCGGAGCGCAGCAGCTCGGCGAAGGCGGCCTCGGGGTCCTCGGCGTCACCGAGGTCGAGCGTGCGCAGCCGGGGCGCGCAGTTCTCCCGGACCCGCTGGCCGGGCAGTCCGCTCGGGGAGTCGACGAGCTCCAGGCGCAGCCCGGGGTGTCGGTCCAGCGAGGCCGCCAGTCCGTCCCGGAGCGCGGCCTCGTCGAGGGCGCCCCGCAGATCGATGGTGGCGGTGAAGTTGTAGGCGCGGCTGCCGGGGAGCATCTGCTCGTGCAGCCAGACGATCTCCTGGGATGTGGAGAGTCCGAACATGGTCAACCTTTCCGATCGGTAGGTCGTCGGTGGGGGTTCCGGACGCCGCGCGTCGGTCGGACGGCACGGGCCGGAGGGGCGGTGCGGCGAGTGGGCCGGTGGGCTCAGTTCGGCCGCGTCGGTGCGGCGGCCGCCAGGGGCGCCGCAGTGGTACGGGGGTCGGAGGGATCGGGTTCACGGCCAGAGGCGGGGGCGGGGGCGGCGCCGGGGGAGGGGGACGGCGGAGCCGCGCGGTCGTCGCGCGGCGCCGGGTCGCGGCGCTCGGGAGCCCCGTCCCCGTGCTCGCCCAGCGCGGCGACCAGCGCCTCGAAGGCGTCCTCCGCGCGGTGGTCGGGGACGACCGCCCGGTCCCAGGCCATGCGGACCAGCAGGTCGGCTCCGTAGGAGACGGACACGGCGAACGGAGCCTGGAGGGGGCGCCCGTCGAGGTGGATCTCGCGCCCGACGACGCCGCCGAGCCGCAGCGGCGGCCGGCGGTGCAGGTCCTCGAAGGTGACGAGCCCGTCGAGCCGCCCCGACCAGGGCACCCGGGCCCGCCGGGCCGCGTGGACCACCTCGTCGAACGGGGCGTCGGCGTGGTCGAGGTCGTCCCACCAGACGGAGGCGCGTGCGGTCCGGTCCAGGTCGTCGGCCGGGTGGGGGACGGTGTTGAGGAAGCAGCCGAGCACCGGCGGCGCCGCGGCCGGCCGCCCGCCCCACGGATAGCCCAGGGCCGGCACCGAACGCCGTCCGTGGAGCGTCCGCGCGGCGGAGACGCAGGCGTCGAGCACGGTGGGGAAGGCCGCGGCCCGAGCGTCGCCGCCGAGCGCCAGCCTGCGCCCCGCGGCCCCGGTGACCGCGGGGCCGCCCGAGCTCACGGGCGCGGCCCCCTGGACCGGGAGCGGGTCCGACGGCGGTTGGAGCGCTGCCAGGCGCTCGGCCCAGTACCCGAGGGAGGCCGCCGCGGACGCCCGCTCCTCGGCGGCGAGTTGGAGCCGCACGGCCTCGGCGTACGCGGACACCCCGTCGGCCAGCGTCTCGGCGGACACGTCCCGCGGCCCGAGGCGGTCGCGGTAGGCGGCACCCAGGTCCGCCATGATCTGGCCCAGCGACTGTTCGTCGCAGACGGTGTGGTCCATGACGATCGCCAGGATCTCCCGCCCCCGGCCGCCGTCGCCGGCTTCGGTCTCGACGCCGGTGCCGGCGGCTCCGGCTCCGGCACCGGCGGCTCCGGCCCCGGCCCCGGTGGTTTCGGCGTCGGCGGCGAGGAAGAGCCGCAGCGGGGGCCCCGCCGCGGGCCAGTCGCCCAGGGCGGACAGCAGTGCGTCGGCGGCACCTTCCCCGGGGCGCGGCCGCACCCGGCGCACCTCGGCGGCGGGTGTGCCGATCACCTGGACCGGCACCCCGCGGCGCACCAGCGGGCGGGCCCGCAGCGCCGGGTGTGTGGCGGCCAGGTGCCCGGCGGCCGCGTGCAGCCGTTCCGGGTCGACCGTCCCCGCCGGGAAGGTGAAGAACAGCGGGACCAGGGTGGGGCGGCCCTGCGGGTGGAGCCGCTGGGCCAGGACGAATCGCCGCTGTGCGCCGGTGACCGGCAGCGGCGTGCCGTCGAAGGCGCCGGCGCCCCGATCGAGGGCCTCGAAGCGGGTGAGATAGGACGAAGTGATGCTCGTGGGCTGCACGATGACCTCCCGCGCGCCGGATGGCGCGACGGCTCGTGGACAGAAGAAGGACGCGAGGGGGGCGAGACGTGACATGCGTGAGGGGCGAGCGGACGGGCACCCGCGTGAGGGGCAGGGGCGCTCGCGAAGCGGTGGACCGCCGAGGGGGAGAGGAGATCGTGGGAGGAGAGTCGCGGTGACGGGCACCTCAGCCCGTCGCGGCGGCCGGGGCCGCCGGCAGGTCGCGCAGCCGGCGCAGCGGCGACAGCAGGAGGGGCACCGGGACCAGCAGGATCCCCGTGGCGCAGACCCAGACGGCGGAGCGCGGCCCGGCCGTCTCGGCGATGGCGCCGCCGGCGAGGGCGCCCAGCGGCATCGTGCCCCAGACCACGAAGCGCAGGGTGGCGTTCATCCGGCCGAGCAGCTCGTCGGGGCAGAGCAGTTGCCGGAAGCTGACCTGGGCGACGTTGTAGACGACGGCGCCGAAGAAGACGACCGCGGAGCCGAGCGCGAACCAGATGGCGGCGGCGCCCCGGCCGGCCAGCGGCCACAGTAGGGCGAACGGCCCGCTGAGGACGGTCGACAGCCAGATGACGCGTGCCTGCCCGACCGCGCGGGCCAGGGCGCCCGCGCACAGCGCGCCGGCCAGTCCGCCCACCGCCGAGACGGACATCATCAGCCCCATGGCGCCCGGCGCGAGTTCCAGCACGCGCACCAGGAACACCGTCTGGACGGCGACGAGCATCGCGGTGAAGAAGTTGGCGACCGCGGTGGCACAGGCGATCATGCGCAGCACCGGATGCCGGAAGACGAAGGCCAGCCCCTCGACGATCTGGGCGCGCAACGACGCCTGCGCGGCGGGTGCGGGCGCCGCCTCACGGGTGCGGATGCCCCGGAGGAAGAGGGCGGAGGCCAGATAGCCGAGGGCGTCGGCCAGCAGGGCGAACGGCGCCCCGAGGAGCTGTACCAGACCGCCGCCCAGCCCCGGACCCGCCACCTGCGACGCCGAACGCGCGGCCTCCAGCGCCCCGTTGCCCGCCACCAGCTGCTCGCGCGGCAGCAGCGTCGGCAGGTAGCTCTGGTGCGCGACGTCGAAGAAGACGGTGGCCACACCGGTCACCAGGGCGACCAGGTACAGCTGCGTCATGGTCAGGGCCCCGGCCCAGGCGGCGAGCGGCAGGCTGGCCATCGCCAGGGCCCGGACGACATCCGCGCGCAGGAGCACCGGCAGCCGCCGCACGCGGTCCACCCAGGCCCCCGCCACCAACCCGACCAGCAGAAACGCGGCCGTCTCGGAGGCGGTCAGCAGCCCGGCCTCCATCGGGGAGGCGTCGAGTTCGACCACGGCGACCAGCGGCAGCGCCACAAGGGTCACCTGGGCGCCGATCTGACTCACCGCGGCGCCTGCCAGCAACAACCGGAAGTCGAAGCGCCGTAAGGGGCTGCCGTCCCGAGGCTTTATTAACAACACTTGACAGACATTTGGGGATGACGCCCGGACCAGTCAAAAATGACGGATATTTTTGGTCATTTACGCCCGCGATCCAGGCAACTTCGGTCGACCGAAAAGCGAACCGCACACACCTGTAACGTTAACGTCACCCGCAGTGATTCGCGGCTCACGAGTCCTTCGGCGTCTCAAACGACTCAATCCGGCGATCTGGGGGCGGTTGCTTGATTGTCCGATAATCGGTGCCCATGGGTCGCTGAACGATCACCGCGCGGGCTCTCTCGGCGGCACTCGGCGCCCGCGGCCGGGCGTCCGTGGGCGCCGGAATCACCCGCGAGCGCGGGTGTCGCGTCACTCCGCGGTGGAGCGGCCGCTGCCCGCCAGCCCCGCGGCCCGTGTCGCGTGACCGTCGGTGATCTCATGTGCGCCGAGTCCGAAGGCCACCAGTCCGGCCGACACCTCGCGGATCACGTGCTCGGCCTCGCTGTACGGCGGCTGGAAGGAGGAGCCGCACTCGATGGTGAACCCGAACACCTTGGTGGCGCCGGGGTTGGCGATGTGTCGGCTGAACGCGTAGTCGTCGCTGGTGCCGGAGGTGGGGTAGAGGCCGTACGCCTGCTCCACGCCGTAGTCCACCGAGCGCACCGCGAACACCGCGTCGTTGATCCGCTTCCCCAGGCGGCCGAGGATGTCGAGGTTCTGCGCGGTGAGGTACTCGCCGATGCCGTCGTTCGGCCGGCCGCGGACCCCGTCGAGGGCCGGGTTGGTGAAGTTGTCGCCGGGCGTGGTGCTCTGGTTCTGGTCGTCACCCCATATGTGCAGGATGACCGGGACCGCGCTGTGGACGTCGATCAGCCACCGGATGCGCGGGAAGGCGTCGAGCGCCCAGCCGACGTTCTGCGTCTCGGGCTCCGAGCCGGCCGAAGGGCCCCGGTAGACCTGGGGATCGCAGGGGTCGGCCGAGGTCCGGACGCCCGAGTCGGCGGCGAACTTCGCCGAGTGGTCCCACAGGAAATCGAAGTTCCGGTTGAGGTCGACCCCCACGCAGGAGGGGGCCGTGTGCCCGGCGGGGGCGGGCCGGCGGTTCTTCCGCCACATCCCCACCGTGGTCTGGCTGTGCGCCCGGCCGTCGGGGTTGACGCAGGGGAAGAAGAACAGGTTGAGGGTGTCCAGCAACCCCTCGATCTGCCCCGCCGTGAACGACGACCCGCCGTAGGAGAGCCCCGTGCCGTTCGCCCGCGCTTCCAGCAGGTCGGCGGCGAGTGAGACCAGCGCGTCGGGCGGCACCCATTCACGGGCGTGCACCCCACCGAGCACCAGCACGCCGTCCACCGCTTCGGCGGCGTGCGCTCCGACGCGCAGGAGCGAGGTCGTGCGTCCCTCATGCGTGGGGTACGGCGGGACGACGATCTCCGCCATCCCGGGGTAGGCGCCCTCCAGGCTGGTGAGGGCCGACTCGATCTCGGCCACGTTGAGATACACCGCTCACTCCTTTCGTCCCAGGCCGTGCGGAACCGCCCCGCGGCTCGCGTAGCGGTCGCCGTGGCCGACCTCCCCCTTGCGGGCGGTCCAGTTCTCGGTGACGTTCTCCACCGGCATGATGGTCACGGCCGGCGCCGACCGGGCCGAGCGGGCCCGGTCGAGCTGACCCTGCTTCAGATAGAGGTCGATGCCGACGCCCTCTCCCGAGGGCCGGGCGACGGCCCGGCAGCCGACGTCGGGCCCCACCTCGTCGATGAACGCCCGGAGCTCCTCCGTGGTCCGGGCCACCACATGGCATCGCAGGACCGGCTCCTCCGCCGGAGGTTCTTCGCTCATGGTCATGTCCCTGTGTGCATTCGTCGGCGAGCTCGACTACGGGGGCGCGCCCGCCACGCCGCGGCGGTGCGCGTCCCCCGTCACACGGCCGTGGCGGCGAGCAGCACGGCTTCGCCCGCGTTCACGCGGCCGAAGCCGTAGTCGTCGTTGTGCCCGGCCGGGTAGGCCACCCCGCCGATCTGGTCGGCGGAGTCGCGCATGATCGCGCGCAGCTGGTCTCGGGTCAGCTCGGGATTGACCGACAGCGCCAGCGCCGCGCAGCCCGCCGCGCACGGCGCGGCGTAGCTGGTGCCCGTGTCGGCGGCGTAGGCGTCGCCCGACTCGGTGCTGAACACGCCGACCCCGGGGGCGATCAGTTCGACCTCCGGGCCTCGGGCGGCGTTGTCCTCGAGGTCCTTGCGGGTGGACCGCACCACGGCGATCACATCGGGATGCGAGACGACCTCGTCCTTCATGACGTCGACGTTCCTGCCGTTGCTCGCCGCCCAGAAGATCGCCAACCCCTTCCCCTGGCGGCCGCCCGCGGCGGCGCCCTCGAGGGCGAGCTCCAGCGTGCTGGTCAGGTCCCAGTCCGCGCCGTTCGGTCCCAGGCTGCAGACGAGGACGTCCGCCCCGTCCGCCGGGTCGGCCTCGGGGAGCTCCATCGCGGGGTTCGCCGCGTAGGCCACCGCGCGGGCGAGCGTGGTCTGGGTGTCGACCTGGTCCTCCAGGCACGCCAGCAGCGTCAGCTCGCAGTCGGGGGCCGCGCCGACGCCGCCGAGTCCGTTGTCGCGCCGCGCCCCGACCATGCCGGCGCAGAAGGTGCCGTGGTCGCTGTCCGGCATGCCCGCGGTGCCCTGCCGGAAGGTCGCTCCCGCCACTCCGCTGCGGTAGAAGCCGGACATCGAACCCACTCCGGCGGCGAGGTCCTCGTGCCCGGTGTCGAAGCCGGTGTCGATGACCGCGACGCGGAGGCCGGCTCCGGAGGTGCGGTCCCAGGCCGGCTCGATGTTGACGTCCGCCCCGGCGGTGCCGCCCGCGGCTCCGGTGTTGTGCCACTGCCACTGCTCCGGGTACCGGGGGTCGGTCGGGGCCGACCGCGGCGGCACATGCTCCACGAAGGAGGGCTCGGCGAAGACGAAACTCCCGTTCTCGTGCAGGGCGGTCGACGCCGCGAGCGCGTCCTCGGCCGTCGTGGTGCGCACCTCGTAGAGGTTCTCCGCGAAACCGAGCTTGTTCACCACCCGGAGGCCGGCCGCCTCCAGCTCCCGCTCCGCCTCGGCCGGCGAGAGCGAGGGGACCAGTTGGACGTTCAACAGGTCGGTGGCGATGCCGACCCTGCCGTTGGGGCGCCGGATCACCTTACCGACCGCCGTCGCCCCGGGCAGGCCCTCGCCGGCGGCCAGCGTCTCGCGGGCGCGCGCACTGGGGGTGATGAACTGCCAGCGGGCCCGCGCGAAGGCCGCGGTGGTCTCCTCGTCGATGTGGGCCTCGCGCAGCGCTCCGCGGGCGCTCGTCCCCAGGTCCGCCCCGGGGGCGGCGGCTCCGCGGGCATCTCCGTCGACGCGGACCGCGATCACGTCGTCCAGTTGTTCCACCTCGACCAGACGGTCACGGTGGTAGTACCGGCGCATCATGCCCACCTCACTGGTGCTTGGTAGTTGAAAATACGGCAAAGTGATTGAAAAATACGGCAAATTGGCCTAAATGCCTTCTCTTCCAATGTGCTCGCCGTCCAGGCCGGGGTCAACCCCGACCCCCGGGGTCGTACCCCGGACCCCGGCCCCGACCGCCCGGGATGCCCTGGCTGTCGTCGGTCGCCGTCGACCGCCGGTCACGGCCGCGGCCAACCGCCGGTCACCGCGGCCGGGCCGCCTCGACCCGGTGCGGATGGACGAGGATGTCGTACGAGCGGGCCAGGGCGGTCACGGGGTCCTCGGGCGACAGCTCATCGAGGCGGGCCCTCGGTGGCGTCGTGGGCGGCCGGGGGTGACGCCGTCGCCCCGGGTCCGGCACGCCCGCCGTCTGCCGCGGTCATCGACAACTCCGGCCGGGAGCGGCTCACTTCCCGTCATCGCGGAGACCGTCGTGCCGTAACACCGGCGGCCGGGCGTCGGCTGTTACGGCGCCGTCGATAGCCGGGCCCCGCCGTTGGCGGACCTCGACGGTTCCGGTCGCGGCGTTTCCCCGTATCGCCGTCCACGCCCGCGGCCGACCCGGTTGATCGTCGGGGGTTTTCGGCCATGTCTGTCATGATTCGTCCCCTCGGCGTGATCTCATCTCCTCACGGAGGTGGCCAGGTGAGCAGTGGAGACCGACAGCGGGACGCCGATGCCCGGAGGTTCGCTTCGCGGCGGTGGGTGGTGGCCGCCGCCCTGGCGCCGGTGGCGGCCGGGGCCGCGGCCGGGACGGCCCTGTCGTCCCGGGCGGACGCGGGCGATTCGGCTGGAGCGCGCCGTCGCAAGCTGATCGAGCCCGTGCCGACCACCGACGCCGACTGGAGGGGCGTCGCCGGCGCGTTGGGCCGGGTCGGCAACATGATGCGCGGCACCGTCTACCACACGGGCTTCCCCCGGCGGGACCTCAGCGTGGCCTCCCATGGCGTCCCCGTCGCGCCGGCGCTCGCCCTCGGAACCCATGTGGGCTTCGTGCGCTACGCCGACGGCCACACCCTGATGATGGGCGACGTGGTGGTCGAGGAGGGAGAGCTGCAAGAGGTGACCGCGGCCCTCCAGGAGCACGGGATCGAGCAGACCGCGATCCACAAGCACCTGCTCTCCCAGGCGCCCGACGTCTGGTGGACCCATGTCCACGCCCACGGCGGCGACCCGCTGGTCCTGGCCCGCGGGCTGCGCGCGGCCCTCGACCGCACCGCCACCCCGCCGCCGCTCCCCGGGGAGCCCTCGGCCCGCGTGGACCTGGACCGCGAGGGGATCGACGCGGCACTGGAGGCCAAGGGCTACGCCGAGGACGGCATCTACAAGTGCCTCTTCGTCCGGCGCGAGCAGATCACCGACAACGGCATGGTGCTGCCACCCGGGTTGGGCTCGACCACGGCCTTCAACTTCCAGCCCCTGGGCGGCGGCCGCGCCGCGCTCAACGGTGACTTCGCCATGGTCGCCAAGGAGGTCCAGAGCGTCCTCAAGGCCCTGACCCAGGGCGGCGTCAACGTCGTCGAACTCCACAACCACGGACTGACGGACGAGCCGCGTCTGTTCTTCGTCCACATCTGGGCGGTGGACGACGCCGTCAGGCTGGCCCGGGTGCTGCGCGGCGCCGTGCGGCTCACCAACGTCGTGCACGCCGGCGACCTCCCCGTCGCCGCCATGTGAGCGGAGCCTTCGGGGCCTGGTGAGCGGGGCCCGTCAGGGGAGATGGGGGTGCGGGGTCTCCGGCCCGCTCCGGTCGTCGCAGACCAGCAGCAGTACGGCGGCGCGCTCGGCGCTCAGCGAGCGGACCTTGTGCGGGGCCGTGGCCCGGAAATAGACGGAGTCCCCCGGCCCGAGCTCGATCGAGCGTGAGGGGAAGAGCAGCTCGGCCCGGCCCTCGTGAACGAAGAGGAACTCCTCGCCGGGGTGGTCCCGGAACGGCACGGGGCCGGCGTCGTGCGGGGGCCGCAGCATGAACGGCGTCATGCGCTTGTTGCTGGCCTGGAGCGCGATGCCCTCGTAGTGGGAGCCGGCCTCCTGGTCGGGGGTGAGCGGCCGGCGTTCGTGCGCCCGGGTCACCGTGACGTCGGTGAGCTCCTCGGCGTCGGCGAACAGGGTGTCGAGGGGGACGTCCAGGGCGCGTGCCAGCGCGGCGCTGATGGCGATGGAGGGCGTGCTCTGGCCGCGCTCGACCTTGGACAGATAGCTCTTGGTCACTCCGGCGCGCTCCGCGAGGACTTCGAGGGTCATCAGCCGTTCCTTGCGCAGCTGTCGTACCCGATTGATCACCGCGTCGTCCCTTCGTGCCAGCCCGCTGCCCCGCCGCCCCGTCGGCGGTGAGCGGTCAGGCGTGCATCCTAACCGCCCTCTTCCGGTCGTTTCCGGGCCCGAACGTCGGGGGAGTGGTGACCGTTCACCCGAGGAGGCGACCTTCCTTCAGGAAACCTTGTGTCATATAGTGATGCAAGTTTCCTGCCCGGTGGTGGCGCCGTGGAGCGTGCCGCCGGCCGACGGGGCCGCCGGAGGACCGGCGCCCGGAAGTGGAGGAGCAGACCATGGCGACGACACTGCGAGAGGCGAAGGCCGCGCTCGTCGGCCGCGCCGAGCGACAGATGCGCGAGCACTTCGCCGACTCGACCCTGACCACCCGTCAGAAGCTGGCCCTGACCTGCCGCATCCTGTTCGACGGCGGTCATGACTCGGGGCTCGCCGGCCAGATCACCGGCCGCGGTACGGAGCGCGGAACGTACTACACCCAGCGGCTCGGCCTCGGCTTCGACGAGATCACCGAGGACAACCTGCTGCTGGTGGACGAGGACCTGAACGTCCTGGAGGGGAAGGGCATGCCCAACCCCGCCAACCGCTTCCACTCCTGGATCTACCGCGTGCGCGAGGACGTCGACTGCGTCGTGCACACCCACTCGCTGCACACGGCCGCCCTCGCCATGTTGGAGGTCCCGCTGGAGATCTCCCAGATGGACACCACGCCGCTGTACGACGACTGCGCCTTCCTGAAGGACTGGCCGGGCGTCCCCGTGGGCAACGAGGAAGGTGAGATCATCTCGGCGGCCCTCGGCGACAAGCGGGCCATCCTCCTCGCCCACCACGGCCAGCTCGTCGTCGGCCGCACCGTGGAAGAGGCGTGCAACCTGGCGATCCTCATCGAACGCGCCGCCCGGCTGCAACTCCTGGCCATGGCGGCGGGGACGATCCGACCCCTGCCGCCGGCGCTGGCGCGCGAGGCACACGACTGGACCTCCACCGACCGCCGGAACCAGGCGAACTTCGCCTACTACGCGCGCCGCGCCCTGCGCAACCACCCCGACTGCCTGACCGAAGGGACGGCCGTGTGATGTCCGTGCCCCCGCTCGCAGGGATCATCTCCTACCCCGTCACCCCCTTCCGCCCCGACACCGGCGAACTCGACCTGCCGGCACTGCGCGGGCTCGTCGACCACCTCGTCGACGCGGGCAGCCATGCCGTCGCCCCCCTCGGCAGCACCGGCGAGAGCGCCTACCTTCGGGAGGGCGAGTGGGACGCGGTCTGCGAGACCACCCTCCAGGCCGTGGCCGGCCGGGTGCCGACGCTCGTCGGTGTCGCGCACTGGAGCACCGAGACCACCGTGCGCCGCGCCCGCGTCGCCGCCCGCAACGGTGCCAGCGCGCTCATGGTGCTGGCCCCGACCTACTGGAAGCTGACCGACGCCGAACTCGAACGGCACTTCGCGACGGTGGCTGCCGCCACCGACCTGCCGGTGATGCTCTACAACAACCCCGGCACCAGCGGCGTCGACCTGCTGCCGCACACCATCGTCGCGATCGCGGAGAAGATCCCCAATCTCACCATGGTGAAGGAGAGTTCCGGCGACGCCGCCCGCATCCGCGCCATCCGAGAGCTGTCCGGCGATGCCCTCTCCGTCTACAACGGCAGCAACACCCTCGCCCTCGACGCGTTCCGAGCCGGCGCCGTCGGCTGGTGCACCGCCGCACCCTGTCTGCTGCCCCGATGGTGTCTGGAGCTCCACGCCGCGGAGCGCGGAGGCGCGGCGGACCGGGCCGACGCCCTGTGGGTGGCCCAACTGCCCTTCCTGAGGTTCATCGTCCGTCACGGCCTGCCCCGGGCCGTCAAGGCGGGGCTCGAACTCCAGGGCCGCCCCGCCGGTCCGCCGCGACCCCCGCTGCTGCCCCTCGAGTCG
Source organism: Streptomyces sp. LX-29 (assembly GCF_029541745.1). Taxonomy (NCBI): domain Bacteria; kingdom Bacillati; phylum Actinomycetota; class Actinomycetes; order Kitasatosporales; family Streptomycetaceae; genus Streptomyces; species Streptomyces sp. LX-29. The sequence goes on from NZ_CP089746.1 coordinate 7,969,514, forward strand.
GGGGACCGGGAGCACCTCCGCGAGCTGCTGGAGCGGCTGGCCTCCCACCCGCTGTTGGAGAGCGCGGCCTGAGTCGAGCGTGGTAATCTCCCGCCGCGGGGCGGCTCCGCAATGTGCTTCCTTCTCACTTCTTCTCCTAAAAGAATCCGAGCGCATTCACTTCCCGCCCCGCACCGTGTCGTCCTGACGCCCCGACGGGTGCACAGGCCCCCCCGACCATCACCGCGTGCGGCCGGACCCCGCCACGAGTCCGTCTCCCCGCACGGACAAACGCGCGTGCGGCCGTCCGTTCGACTTGGTACCTTGCGCGTCGCGAGTGGTCGACCGTCGGCTCCCCTCCCACATGAGGCGACCACCCCACCCTCGCCCCGCACCGCGCGGTTCGTACGGCCCGGAGCCGCCGACCTCGCGCCACCCCTCGGCGGACCGCCGGGACCAGGAAGGGAAGGCCATGACGGCAGCGACCGCCTCGACCCGTACCACCGGCGCCCGCCGCGGCCTCGCGGCCACGCTGCTCGCCCGCCGCGGCGCCGTCTACCTGCCCGCGGCCGCCGGCCCACGGCCGGGCACCGAGCCCCACCCCCTCGTCGCCGCCGGGGTCACGCTGCTGGAGGTCGAACTCCTCGACCGCGGCTGGCTGACCGCCCCCGGACTGCGCCACGCCCTCACCGCGCTGGACCCCGAGACCCTGGCCGCCGAGGGCCGCGCCCTGCTCGCCGACCTCGACCACGCCCTGGGTGCGGACCGCGACCACACCCCGCTCTTCCGGGACTTCCCGGAGTCCACGCCCGCGGACACGGTGGCCTTCTACGCCGACCGCGTGCGTTCCCTCCTCCTCCAGGCCCCCGAGCAGCCCTGCGTGCACTGCGGCGCCGAGACCACCGTCCGCGCCCTGTCGCCGTGCGCACACCTGGTGTGCGCCGCGTGCTTCGACGGCGCCGACTTCTCCGCCTGCCCCCTGTGCCACCGCCGCCTCGACGCCCGGGACCCCTTTCTGCGTCCGGAGCGCACCCGCCGCCCCGCCCACCCGGACCGCGCCCTGCCGGCCCGGCTGCGCGTCCTCCACCACGGCGGCGACCACACCGCCCGGACGGCCGACGCGGGCCGCGAACTGGCCACCCTGCTGGGCCGCACCGGGGCACTGAGCCCCCAGGACACCGACGACCTGCACGCGCTGCTGACCACCCGGGAGCGCACCGAACTCTCCTGGCTGCCCACCGCCGTTCCGGCCCGCGAGACCAAGGCCCGCGTCCTCGCCTGGCTGCTCGCCGACCCGGCCGCGCACCCGGTGACCATCCCCGCGGCCACCGCGCTCATCGACACGGCCACCGACATCCTGCGACTGGCGGTCGCCCTCTCCGGAGGAGACGCCGGCCTGGTCGCGGTGGGTCGCTTCGGCCCGATCGCCCGCCCCCTGCGCCGGGCACTCCTGGCAGCCCTCGACCGACTCGACCCGACGCTGGCCGTCGAGGACATGCGCCGCCACCCACGGGAGTGGAAGCACCTCGCGGAGCGGCTCCACGCCTTCGAGTACGCACGGCGCTACCCCCAAGCGACCCTCGCCGTCGCGGCGCTGCGCGACACACGCCTCACCGACGACGCCCTCTCCGCCCGACTGCGCGCCACCGCCGCGCACACCCCGTCGGCCCGCGCGGACGGGGACCGGCTGCGCCTCCCGCACTGGCCCGCCCGGGTCGAGGCCGCCCTTGCCGCGGCGGACGTCGACACCGCCGTCGCGTTGCTGACCCTGCGCCCCGGACAGCTGCTGCGCCGTCTGGACCACCTGCTGCGGCTGGCGGACGAGGACGGCGTCGAGACCGTGCTGACCGCCGTGCGGGAGGTGGCCGGCCGGGTCTCCCCGGCGGTGCTGCTGTCCGCCCTCGGCGCGCTCCGTACCCGCGCCCGAAAGGGCGACGAGCGCGTCTTCTTCCCCAAGGGCGGCCGCGCGCAGACGCATATCGTCCCCGACGAGCGGGCTCCTCTGCCCGCCGAGGCGGTGGCCCGCGCGGTCGACACCCTGACCGCGGAGGTGCTCCGACGCGCCGGCACGCTGCCCCCCGTCGAGCTCGCCGTCGTCGACGCCGCCCTGGACGGCCTGGTCGCGCCCTTCGCGGAGCGCACCGCCTCCCGCGCCCTGGTGACGCTGCCCCGCGGCAGCGAACTGCCGATCCCCGCCGGCCGCACCCTGCGGCTCTTCCTCCACTGGACGGAGAGCGACACCTCCGGCGTCACCGACCTCGACCTCTCCGTCGCGCTGTTCGACGCCGCCTGGAAGCACGTCGGGACCTGCGACTACTCCAGCCTCCGGTACGCCGACGACGCCGCCGTGCACTCCGGCGACCTCACCAGCGCCCCCGCGCCCGACGGCTCCACCGAGTTCGTCGACCTGGACCTCGACAAGCTCGCCGCGGCCGGCGTCCGCTACCTGGTCACCGTGGTCTTCTCGTACAACAGCGTGCCGTTCGACCTCCTCGCCGACGCCTTCGCCGGGCTCATGGTCCGCGACGAACCCGGCGCGACCGGGCCGGCGTTCGACCCCCGCCAGGTCGAGCAGCGCTTCGACCTGACCAGCCCGTCCAACGCCAGCGTCCCCATGGTCGTCGACGTGGCCGGCCGCACCATGCGATGGCTCGACGTCGCCAGCGGCGTCACCGGCGACCACCACGCGGTGCACCGGCACGCCGACGAGCTGACGACCCTCGGCCACGGCCTCACCGGCCTGTTCACCTCCGGCGCCCGCGTCGGCCTCGGCGAGATCGCCACCTGGCAGGCCGCGGCCCGCGCGCGCACGGTCGTCGTCCGGCACCTCGACGGATCGCGGAGCGTCTACCGGCGGCGCGCCGCCGAGGACCCCGCCGCCTTCGCCGCCCGCATCGGCACACCCGCCACCGACGAGACGCCCGCCCCGGACCTCGCCACCGCCCACCTCGCCTACCTGCTGCGCGGCGACGTCCCGCTTCCGCGGGGCGCCGAGGCATACGCCCTCCACCCGGCCGACCTGGACCCGCGCACGGTGCGCCTGCTGGCCGCCTCCGACCTCGTGACGGCGCTCTCCGCGGGCTAGTTGAGAGGCAGGCCGCAGGCCGGAGCGCCGCCGACCGGTCCGAACATCGGTTTGGCCTCCGGCGGCTGTGGGCAGGGTGGAGACGACACCGCGACGCGCGACGGGGGCCGCCGGGTGGAGTCGACACGGGGGCGCGCCATGACGGCTGCGTGGAGCGAACCGCCGCGGCCCGAGCGGCGGCCGGAGCTGGACGCGATCCGCGTCCTGGTGGTGGTCGGGCTGGTGTTCTTCCACTCGGCACTGGTGTTCGACACGCGCGACGACTTCTACGTGAAGAACTCCGAGACCACCGACGCCACCATGGTCCTCGCGGGACTCGGCGTGGTGTGGGCGATGCCCATGCTCTTCCTGATCGCGGGGTTCGGCTCGTGGCACTCGCTGCGCCGGCGCGGCCCGGCGGGGTTCGTGGTGGAGCGACTGCGGCGGCTCGGGGTGCCGTTGGTGTTCGCCACGCTCACGATCATCCCGGTGCCGCAGTGGCTGCGGCTCCGCGCCGCCGACCCCGGGTACCACGAGTCCTACCTCGACTTCCTGCCGGACTTCTACGACGTGCGGCCGGACCCGGCCGACGCTCCCTTCCTCCTGGAGGGCGCGTACTTCGAGACCGGACACCTCTGGTTCGTCGTGCTGCTGCTCGCTTTCTCGCTGGCGGTGGTGCCGCTGGCGCACTGGCTCGCGCACGGCCGCCGGCGGCGGATCGTCGAGTGGCTGGCCACCGCGGCACAGCGGCGCGGCTCGACGCTGCCGCCGGCCGCGCCCCTGGCCGTCATCAGCGCCTTCGTCGGCCTGGAGGAGGCCTACGCGGGCTGGAGCCGTTGGGCGTACCTGCTGTTCTTCGGCTACGGGCTCGTGCTCGCCGCCGACGAACGGTTTCGGGCGGCGATGCGCCACGACGCGCGGGCCGCGGCGGTGCTCGGCGCGGCCCTGTTCCTCGGCGGTCTGCCCGGGTTCCTGTCGGCCGACGACCCCTTCACCGACATGACCGGTACGGCGATCGGCGCCCGCGCCCTGTACGGCGCCGCGGGCTGGTGCTTGCTGGTGGCGATCCTGGGCTCGCTCGACCGCCGCCGCCTGGCACGGGCACGGGAGCGGGCTGCGGGCTCGGCGGTGACCCAGCCGGCCGGCCGGGGCCGCAGGCTGTACGGCTATCTGTCGGCCGCGGTGCTGCCCCTGTACGTCCTTCACCAACCGATCGTGGTGGCGGTCGCCTACGGCGTGGTCGGCTGGGACGCGCCGATCGCGGTCGAGTACACCGTGATCGTCGCGTCCTCGTCGGCCTTGACCCTGGCCGCGTACGACCTGCTGGTCCGTCGGACCAGGGTGACCCGGTTCCTGTTCGGGATGCGGGAGCCTGGCCCTCGGCTCTACCCGAGGAAGGCGGCCTCGCCGCACGGCCGGCAGGGGAAGACGTAGCCATGGCCCCCGCCGCCGACGTTCGCCGAGGTGGCGAACTCGTCCCCCTCTTCGAGCTCGGCCGTGAGGGTCATGCGGGCGGCACAGGAAGGAGCCGGGGGTCTCACCGGCGAACAGGAAGGCGCGGTGGGCGCCGGACGTGGGGTCCCAGCCGTCGCACATGCCGGGGTCGTTCCGGCAGCAGAACACCGTGACCACGCCCGCGTCGACGGGCAGCTGGGCGAAGCAGCATGGTCACACCCTGGGCGCCCCCCGATCACCTCGGCCGGCCACCCGACGAGGGCGGTGTGATCGCCGACCGCACCCGCGGTCACTGGATGTTCAGGCGGATGGCGTGGGCCGGGTCGGTCGGGCAGACGAAGACGCGGAGCTCGCCGAAGCGTCCCACGGTGACCTCCGGGCCGTCGTGGCTGCTGTCGACCGTGAGGAACAGCCGCATCCGGGCGCCGCAGGAGCCGCAGTCGATGGGCGTGAGGTCGGTGAGGTGCCAGCTGGGCCAGCCGCCGAGCTTCCAGCCGGGCCGGCAGGCCAGACCGCGGTCGTACTCGACGCCGCGCGCCTCCGCCCAGTGGCAGCCCGCGTCGTACAGCTCCTCGGGAAGCTCGTCCACGTCCGGCAGGTCGGCGACCTCCATCGGGTCGAGAAGACAAGGGCGCGGCAGATAGCCGTCGTGGGCGCGGTCCGGTCGCGGTGGGGCCGGCACCGCGTCGACGCCGGACGACGACCGGTAGCGCAGCTCGACGGTGGGCCCCCAGTAGCGCGGCTGGCCCGGCGGCTCGCTGTGGTCGTTCGGGCACCACAGCAACTGGAGGACGTCCGCCCCGCCCGGCCAGTGGGCGCCCGGCACGTCCCGGGCGTGCAGCTGGAGCACGGGCACCATCGGCACACCGGGGCCCGAGGCGTCCTCCACGTAACGCGTCCGCTCCCAGGTGATGAGGTCGAGCCCCGACGCGCCGGCCATGATCTCCCGCTGGACGCGGGCCTCCTCCTCGGTGACCTGGTAGGACCGCCCCGGATTGCGGCGACGCCACTCCTTCCTGCCCCGGTCGATACGCTGCCAGGTCTCGCGCTCCTCCTCCGTCAGCTTCTCGCGCACCAATACCAGATGGGGGGCGCGGCACAGCGGCCACGGCTCGTCCTCGGGCCACAGCAGCGGACCGCCCACGGAGCTGTCCCGGAGGCCGGGGGTGCCCTCCGTGGGCCGGAGCAGCGTCGCCGATCGCACATACGGGGCGAAGGCGGGTATGGCGGCGGTCAGGGACGCGACGGACGCGGACAAGGGCGCACCTCTCTCCGGTGGTTCTCGGGCGGGATCAGATCATGCCGGAGGGGTGTGACGGCCGCGGACCCGCCTCGCCCGGACCGACGGGCGAGTCGGGGGTGTCACAGGGAAGCCGTGAGAGGGGAGTCGTGAGGAGGGTTGTCACAGGGAAGCCGTGAGGAGGGTCTCCGCGACCGCCGTACGGGCGTAGAGGACCGAGCGGCCGGCCCGGTGGGCGCTGACCATGCCGGCGCCGCGCAGCGCGGCCAGGTGCTGGGAGACGCCGGCCGTGGAGATGCCGGTGCGGCCGGCCAGTTCGGTGGTGGAGGCGGGGGCCTCCAACTCGGTCAGCAGTCGGGTCCGGGAACGGCCGAGGACGGCGCTGATCGCGTCGACCCGGGGCATCGGCCGGCGCTCCCACAGGGTGCCGGTGCCGCGCGCGGGGTAGGCGAGCTGCGGCGGGTTGGGCGGGCTGGTCCAGGTCAGGATCCGGCCGACGAAGACCGAGGGGATGAGCAGCAGTCCGGTCCCCACGGTCTCCCGGGAGATGCCGCAGTGCCGGCGGGCCATCCGGAGCGTGTTGTCGTCCCAGCTCACCGTGGAGTGCAGGTCGTTGAAGAGCTGTCCCGCCCCCTGCTCGGCGACCTGCCGGGCGCGGTGGAAGACCTCGGCGTCGAGCACCGCCCGGATCCTCGCCCAGTAGGGCGCGAGGGCGAGCTCCCAGTAGGTCTCGATCTCCTCCGTCACCCGGGCCAGCCCGGCCTCCGGATCGGCGCGCAGGGCCGCGCACGGCGCGGTGGCGCGGCCCAGCGTGTCCAGATCGGCCCGCACCCGCTCGGCCGGGGTGGCGCGGATCGCGGCCAACTCCGCGGCGAGCGTCGGGGTCGGCTCGGTCGGGAAGGGGGTGAGGAAGTCGCAGAGATAGCGGTCCGGCGGGATGAGCTCGGACAGCCAGCCGGAGTCCAACCCGGCCGCGGCCACCCGGGGCCGCACCTGCTCGACCCAGCCGCGGTGCACCGGGTGGGCCACGCCGGAGACGAGCAGCCGGAAGCTGGTCGCCACCTCCCACATCGGCGAGATCGCAAAGCGGGTGAGTGCCAGATCGTCAGCGGAAAAGGCCAGTTCGGAGAACACCGACAACCCCCGTCATCCGGTTTGATTAAGGTGCAGCTTAATCAATGGTCCGCTGTTCGCGGCGGGCGCAGGATCGCGCCATGCTCTCCACCTTCAGCGGACTTCCGCGCACCGCCTGGATCGTCTTCGCCGGGACCGTGGTCAACCGACTCGGCTACCTGGTCACCCCGTTCCTCGTCTTCTACCTGGGCTCGCGCGGACTCTCCACCGCGCAGATCCCCTACGTCCTGGGCGCGTTGGGTGCCGGAAACCTCATCGGCCCCATGGTCGGCGGCCTGCTCGCCGACCGACTGGGCCGCCGGCGCACCATGCTGGTCGGGCTGGTCGGGACCGCCGCCGCACACGGCCTGCTCTTCGCCGCCCCGAACATCGCCCTGCTGGCGGCCGCGGCCGTGCTCCTCAGCGCCGCCGGCACCATGGTCGGCCCGGCGGCCGGCGCGCTGCTGACCGACGCCGTCGAACCGGAGCGCCGCCGCTCGGCGTTCTCGCTGTTCCACTGGGCGATCAACATCGGCACCGCGGTGGCCGGAATGCTCGGCGGGTTCCTCGCGGAGCGCGGCTACTGGCTGCTGTTCGCGGTGGACGTGGTGACTTCGCTGAGCTACGCCCTGATCGTCGCCCTCCTGCTGCCGGCCGAGCGCGAGGCGCCGGCCCGCGCCCAGGGCGGGGCCGCCGAAGGAAAGGGAAACGGCGGTGGATACGGGGTGGTCCTCCGGGACCCGCTGATGCGGGCCCTGCTGCCGCTCCTCTACGTCGGAATGGTGATCTACACGCTCACCGAGGTCGCGCTGCCGCTGGCCATCCGCGACCACGGCCTCCCCACCACCGCGCTGGGGCTGATGGCCACGCTCAACGCGGTGCTCGTCGTCGCCCTCCAGCCGGTCGCCACCACCCTGCTGGGCCGCTTTCCCCAGCTCTCCGTGCAGATGTGCGGCAGCGTCCTCGTCGCGCTCGGCGTGGCCCTGACCGGTGTCGCCTCCACCGTGTGGGCGTACGCGGGAACCGTCGTGCTCTGGTCGCTCGGTGAGGCGATGGTCGGCGGCGTCGCCGGCTCGATTGTGGCGAGCCTGGCCCCGGAGGACGCCCGCGGCCGCTACCAGGGCAGCTACCAGTGGACGTGGGGCGCCGCCCGGTTTACCGCGCTGGCGCTCGGCACGACCGTCTACGCGACGGTGGGCCCGGCCGTCGTGTGGTGGTTCAGCGCCGTCGCCGGAGTGGCGGCCGCCCTCGCCCTCGGCGCCCTGGCACCCGCCGTCGCCCGGCGCACCGCCGTCCCCGGAGCGCCGGCTGCCGCCGCGGCACCCGCCGCCGACGAGGTGGTCGAGGTGCCCGCGACCCTTGCGCCCCCCGCGACTGCCGCGATCACCGCGACCGCTGGAGCCTCTTCCGCCGAGCCGGCCCGTGCCGCCTGCTGAAAGACGCGCTCACGCGGCCGGGACACGGCGCCCGTCCGGATCGCGCGCGGACCGGGGCCCCCTCCCGCCGGGCGTCGGCCCACGACGCCGGGCCACCCGTACGGGTGTGGCGGGGTGCCGGCGGCGGGAGCGGGGTGGAGGCTGGCCTCATGACCGCCAAGCTGGTCGTCTACCCACCCGACGAGAACGGGCGGCGCCGGGTGCGCTACGAGGGAAGCGACGTCGGGGTGGCCCAACGCCCCTCCGATGTCACCGCCTTCGCGGCCGCCGCCGGGAGGACGGGCGTGGAGCACCTGGACCTCACCGACCCGAGGTGTGTGGAGTGGCGGGGAGGCGGCCCGGAGACGTGGGCGAAGGCGCCGAGGTGAGCCCCCGCGACGCTCCGGAGAGCCCTGGACGCTCCCTGACAGGCGGGTCCTGACAGGCGGGCCCTGGACGAGCGGGCCTACGGACGGCCCCTGACGGACGAGCCATGGACGGAGAGGCCCCGGACGAGCAGGCCCTCACGCCCCGGACGAGCAGGCCCTGACACCCCGGACGGGCAGTGGCTGACGCCCCGGACCCTCCCCGTACCGCACGGTCCTGACTAACGGCCGGCGGTCTCCGTCGCCGGCTCTTCGGCCGACGGTGACCCGTCCGACGGCGCCTCGTCCGACGGCGCCTCGTCCGACCGCACCCCGCCTGACGGTGACCCACCCGAGGCCGGCCCCTCCGACGGGGGCTCCGCCGCGGCCGTCACCGGACCGCCGAGCCGCGCGTGGTCCCGCTCCGCCCAGCGCACCACCGGCCCCGTCGCCAGCCCGGCCGCCAGGAACAGCGCCCCGAGCAGCAGCCAGCCCGCGACTCCCCAGGCCACCAGCAGCGTGGTGAGGAGCAGCGGTCCCAGGGTGCGCGCCACCGGGACGCCCGTACCGAAGAAGCCCTGGTACTGGCCGACCTGGTGAGCCGGCGCCAGGTCGAAGCTGATCTGCCAGGAGCCGGCCGACTGGAGCATCTCGGCCACGAGTTGGAGCACCGCGGCCGCGACCAGCACCACGGCGGCCGCCCACACCGGCATCCCCGCGGCGGTCAGCGCGAAGACGCCACACGACACCAGCATGATCAGGCTGGACCGCCACACGGCCCGGGAGGCGGTGCGCAGGTCGGTCACCGCCTGGGCGGTACGGACCTGGAAGAGCATCACGCCGAGGGTGTTGAGGATGAACAGCGCCGAGACCAACCAGCTCGGCGCCTCGGTGCGTTCCACGATCCACAGCGGGATGCCCAGGCTGAGCAGCGGCATCCGCAGCAACAGAACGGCGTTGAGGACGGTCAGCGTGGCGTACGGGCGGTCCCGCACCACCGCGAACAGCGGCTCGCCGCCCGTACGGGCCGGGACCGGGGCGACGGCCGGCAGCCGGAGCAGCACCGCCGCACAGAGCAGGAAGGCCACCGCGTCCAGGGCGAAGACCGTGAGATAGGCCCGCCGGGTGCCCTCGTGCAGGGCCAGACCGCCCAGGGCCGCGCCGACGGCCAACCCGGCGTTGAGCGTCGACTGGAGGTGGGCGAGGGCACCGGTGCGGGCCGAGCGTTCCACGAGCCCGGCGAGCAGCGCCTGGCGGGCCGCGGCCAGACCGCACTGCGCGGTGGCGTACAGACAGACGGCGACGAGGAACGGCACGAAGGACCGGATGAAGAGGAACGAGGCGACGGAGGCGCTGGTGGCGAGCGCGAACAGCACCGCCGTTCCGCGCGGTCCCCGGCGGTCGGCGAGCGCGCCCAGCGGTACCCCCGCCACGGAGCCGACCGCCCACGCCAGGGTCAGACCGAGGCCGATCTGGGTGGCCGAGAGGCCCACCACGCGGGTGAAGTAGAGCGCCGAGCACACGTAGAAGGCGCCGTCGCCGATGGAGTTGGCCAGCTGCGCCGCGGCGAGGACGCGCGGCGCGCCGGCGGGCGGCAGGAAGCGTAGCGACACAGAAGAACCCCCGAGCGCGGCGGCCGTGTGGCCGCCGCTTCACTGACTGATGATCAACAACCTTATGGAGTCGATGATCTGGTGAACAGGTCCGTGTCGGCGGGTGGTGACGAGACGAGACGTCTTGCGTGAAGCGTGGGCAGGGGGTAGTGTTGCCACTCGTGAACAAGACGGATCGTCTCGTCTCGCTCACCTTCCCCGTTCCCTAGCGAAGGAGCGCGCTCTTGCGCACTGCCCCTGCCGGTACCCAGATCGTTCTGACCGACGTCACCAAGCGATACGACGACCGCGTCGTCCTCGATCGCGTCATCTGCGGCGTGCGGCCCGGCGAACGGGTCGGCGTGGTCGGTGACAACGGCTCCGGCAAGTCGACGCTGCTCCGGCTCCTCGCCGGTCGCGAGCTTCCGGACAACGGCACGGTCACCGTCCGCACCCCCGGCGGTCTGGGCCACCTCGCCCAGACCCTGGACCTCCCCGGCACCGCCCTGGTCCGGGACGCGATCGATCTCGCGCTCGCCGAGCTCCGCGCGATGGAGCGCCAAATCCGGGCGGCCGAGACCCGACTGCACCTGGCCGGGGCGGCGGAGGTCGACGCGTACGGGGCGCTCGTCGCCGCGTACGAGGCGCGCGGCGGCCGCGACGCCGACCGCGGCGTGCGGGCCCTCCTGCACCGGCTCGGCGAACGCCGTGCCCTCGAGCTCGACCGGCCGCTGGGCACGCTCTCCGGCGGACAGCGCTCCCGGCTGGCGCTCGCGGCCACCCTGGCCGCCGACCCCGAACTGCTGTTGCTGGACGAGCCGACCAACGACCTCGACGACGAGGCCGTGGCCTGGCTGGAGGAGCGCCTGCGGGCCCACCGCGGCACGGTCGTGGCCGTCACACACGACCGGGCCTTCCTGGACCGGATCACCACCGCCATCCTGGAGGTCGACGGCGATCTGCGCACCGTCCACCGCTATGGGAACGGCTACGCCGGATATCTCACGGCCAAGGCGGCGGCCCGAGCCCGCTGGGCGCGGGAGCACGAGGAGTGGCAGGCCGAGACGGCCCGCGCGGAGCGGCTCGCGGACGGCGCCATCGGGCGGCTGTCCGAGATTCCGCGCAAGGCGCCCGCGGCCTTCAGCGGGGCAGGGGCCTTCCGGGCGCGCTCGCGGGCGCACGGCGCGATGAGCCGCGTCCGCAACGCCCGGGAACGCCTCCAGCGCCTCACCGAGAACCCGGTTCCGCCGCCCCCACGTCCGCTGCGCTTCGCGGGTCGGTTCGAGGCCGCCGGGACGAACACGGCGGTGGAGCTGGCGGGGGTGCGGGTCTCCGGCCGGCTGGCGCTCGACCGCCTCCGCGTCGAGCAGGGACGACGGCTGCTCGTCACCGGCCCCAACGGCGCCGGCAAGTCCACCCTGCTGCGGGTGCTGGCCGGCGAACTCGCCCCCGACTCCGGGACGGTGAGCGCCCCGCGCCGGGTCGGCCTGCTGCGTCAGGACGACCGGGGCTGGGTGGAGCGACGGTCCGTCGTGGAGGCGTACGGAGAGGCGTACGCCGAACGGGTCGTGGCCCTGGGCCTGCTCGCCCCCGCGGACCTGACCCGGCCCGTCCGCACCCTCTCGGCCGGCCAGCGCCGCAAGGTGGAACTGGCCCGGCTGGCGGCCCTGCCGCTGGACCTGCTGCTGTTGGACGAGCCGACCAACCACCTCGCCCCGGCGTTGGTGGAGGAGGTGGAGGCCGCCCTGGCGCGCTACCCGGGCACGGTGGTGCTGGTCACCCACGACCGACGGCTGCGCGCCGCCTTCAGCGGGCAGCGGCTGGAGCTCGCCCCTCCCGGGTCCATGCGCTCGGAGTCGGGCATCGGTGCCGGCCCGCGCGGCTGGTCGGCGCCTCGGCACTCCTGATCGGTATCGACTCCAGAAGTCTCTTCCTGCTCAACATGAGGAAAATCGCGCCCGAATTGAGGCAACCTCTGGCGTTCGTTCCCCGTCATCGGGGACGCGGGGGAGCGCCCAGGGATCCCTGGGGTTCCTGAGCAAGGCAGAAAGCAAGGAGAACGATTGTGATCCGTGTCCCGCGCTTGGTGACCGCCGGTACGGCGGCACTCGCGCTGGCCGTGGGTTTGCCGGTGCTCGCGTACGCGCAGCCATCGGCCGAGCCCATATCGTCCACCCCCCAGGCACACTCCGACGACAGGCTCCCGGAAGGCTGGCAGCTCACCGGCAGCGGCGCCGACAAGCAGTTGGTGTGGCGCTCGTCCGACCGGGTGCCCATGGGCGACGCCCGTGTCGAGTTCCACGCCGGGGGCAAACTCCTCGGCCGACCGACGGCGGACAAGGACGGGCGCACCTTCCGGCTGCCGCTCGCCGAGGCCCCCACCGGGTCGATGACGGAGCTTCAGGTCCTCGCCGGAGGGCGCCGCCTCGACGCGGCCGCCACCGACGCGGCCCCCGGCGGTCCGCGCCCGATCGCGCCCGCCGCTCCCGCGGCCCCGCTGCCGGCGAACAAGGTCGACCCCGGCAAGCCGGGCAAGTACCGCACCGCCGGCGGCGAGTACGGACTGAAGTCCGTGCGACTCCCCGGCTTCCCGGCCCCGGTGGAGATGCGCGCCACGGTGGTCGGCCCCGTCGACGCCCCCGGCCGCCGCCCGGTCGCGCTGTTCCTGCACGGCCGCCACTACACCTGCTACAACGCCAAGGGTGAGATCGAGGGCGGGTGGCCCTGCAGGACCGGTATGAAGTCGGTGCCCAGCTACCGCGGCTACCTGCACGACCAGAAGCTCCTGGCGTCCCAGGGCTATGTGACGGTGTCCATCTCCGCCAACGGCATCAACGGGCAGGACGACAACGCCGAGGACGGCGGCGCACAGGCCCGCTCGTCCCTGGTGCGGCAGCACCTCGGCGACTGGGCCGAGTGGGCGGCCGACCGCTCCAAGGCCCCGGCCGTCGTCCGCAAGGTGGCACCGGCCGACATGGACCGGGTGCTGCTCGTCGGACACTCCCGCGGCGGCGAGGGCGTCAACCGGGCGGCGCTGGACAGCCTCGCCCAGCCGCCCGCCGGCGAGGACGGGTACAAGGGCCCGGTGCGCTGGAAGGTCCGCGGCACCGTCCTGATCGGGCCCACCATCTTCGGTCAGAACCCCGTCCCCGACGTGCCCTCCACGACCATCCTGCCGGGCTGCGACGGCGACGTCTCCGACCTCCAGGGCCAGATCTTCGCCGACGGCACGCGCGGCGTCAGCAGCGGCACCGCCCTGCACAGCTCGGTCTACATGGTCGGCGCCAACCACAACTACTTCAACACCGAGTGGACCCCGGGGCAGGCGCAGGCGCCCGCGGACGACGACTTCTGGGCCGGTGACAAGCCGGACTCGCTGTGCTCCGCGGGCAAGAAGACCCGGCTGACGGCCAAGCAGCAGCAGAAGGCCGGTTCCACCTACATCGCCGCCGCGGCCCGGCTGTTCGTCGCGGGCGACGACAAGGTGCGCCCGCTGCTGGACGGCTCGAACCTGCGCGCGCCCTCGGCCGATCCCGCGCGGGTGTACACCCACGCCGTCGGCGCGAACCGCATGCCCCTGGTCGTGCCGGACCCCTCCGCCGCCTCCGTCACCGGCGGCAAGATGTGCCTGCAGGTGGACCACTCGCCGGCGGCCTGCCTGCCGCCGACCACGAAGGGCGCGTCGCCGCACTTCGCCGGCTGGGCGATGTCGCCCGAGCCGGGCCGCCACGCGATCGCCATGGGCTGGCCGAAGGCGGGCTCCACGACGCGGGTGAGCCCGAACCGCCCGGTCTCCGTGAAGGGCGCCCAGTCCCTCGCCCTGCGGGTGATCGTGCCGCCCAACACCAGCGGCACCGAGCTGGAGGTCGCGATCACCGACGCCTCCGACCGACGGGCGAAGCTGGGCAAGGTGCGCGTCGACGGTCTGCCCGGCACCGACCGGACCGCGTCCTACTGGGCGCGCGAGGTCCGGGTGCCGCTGACCGCCGCGGTCCGCGCCAAGCTGGACCTGAAGCAGGTCAAGACCCTTGAGCTGACCTCGCGGGGCGGCAAGGGGAAGGCGTGGCTGATGGACGCCTGGGGCTGGCGCCCCGGCACCCCCGCCGTGCGCCCGGCCGCGCTGCCGCGCGTCGACCTCGGCCGGCTGAAGGTCAAGGAGGGTGACTCCGGGACCCAGACCCACCGGATCCCGGTCCGGGTCTCCGGCAAGGGCAGCGGCACGATCCGCCTGTCCGTCATCGACGCGAAGACGGGCAAGGCCACCTCCCGCGTCGTGACGGTCGAGGCCGGCAGCCACGACGTCGACGTGCCGATCACCGTGCCGGGCAACACCCGCTACGGCTCCGAGGCCACGCACAGCGTCTTCGCCAAGGCGGTGCGGGGCGCCGTGGTCGGCTCCTACGCGGGCGGACTGACCGTCCAGAACGACGACCCCATGCCCAAGATCACCGTGGAGCCCGTCGCGGACCGCGTCACCGAGGGGCAGAAGCTGAGCTGGCGGGTGAAGCTGTCCCAGGCCGCCGACCTGGAGATCGAGGGCGGGTTCAGCGTCCTGCCGGTCAAGGGCGGCACCGAGCTGTCCACCGTGGACGTCGACAAGACCTGGCTGGAGACGGCCCTCGACCAGAAGCCGAACCCGGCCCGGCCGCTGTCCAAGGCGGGCGACGACCCGACCCTGCGGATGTCCATCCCCGCCGGCAAGCTGAGCACCGTGGTGTCCGTACCCACCGTCAAGGACAAGCTGACTGAGAAGGACGAGTCGCTGCGGCTGCGGCTGTTCACCTTCGACGAGCACTGGGAGACGCACCCGGGCGTCGAGGTGACCGGCACGGTGCGGAACGTGAAGTGAGGCGCGCCGGCCCGTCCCTGAACACCGGACGCGCCCCACACCTCTGACGAACGATGCCACCGGTCCCCGAGGGACCGGTGGCATCGGCGTGTCACCGCGCCGTGCGAGCGGCCGCCTCCGCGGGCCGGGCACCCCCCACGGTCCCCGAGGGGCGCGTCCCGTCACGGCCCCGAGGGGGCGCGTCCCGTCTGGAACCGAACGCGGCGCCCCGACGTCCCTTGCCCGCGAGCAAGTGATCACAGCGAACGGTGGTCACCTGAGTGGTCACATGAGTGGACGGGTGGGAACCGCGGATGCGCGCGAACCGGAACACGAACCGACGTCGGTCGGGCACACGGATGCGGCTGGCGACCGTCGCGGCGCTGGGCGTGGTGCTGCTCTCCGGATGCCTCGGGGACGACACCGGCGGTGGCGCGCCCGAGACGTCCTCGGCACCCGAGCCCCGCACCCTCCACGACGCCGGGGGCGACGGAGTGCCGCGCTTCCGCGTCGCGCTGCCCGCCGGCCTCCGGATCGAGGACGGCTTCTCCCCGCCGGCGGCACCCGGCACCCCGGCCGCCTGCCGCAAGGCGCCCCGGCGAGCCATGGACGGGAACACCCCGCAGCTGTCCTGGTTCTCGGTGCCCACCGACTGCGAGATCGACGCGCAGGCCAATCGGAACCCCGCCAACGGGCGGCACCCGCGCTACCGGACCGTCGCCGACATCCCACCCGCGGTGGACAAGACCGCCCGCACGGTGCGGACCCCGCTGGGACCCGCCCGGGTCTTCACCCAGCGGTACACCCGGTGCACCCAGACGTGCGACCACTTCGACGAGCCCCTCGCGGTCATCACCCTGGACAAGCCCGCCGATCCCCGGCACCCCGCGCTCGTCTTCACCTCGGAGCACGGCGAGTTCTCCGAACGCGACCTCGTCCAGCTCATCAGCCGGAACATCACACCGCGATAGCACGTCAGTCTTCCCCAGCCCCCCATTCAGGCGCCGCTGCGCCCATTGCTTGCGCCGCGCATCCGGAGTGTGAGTAACATCCCGCACCAACAACGGCAACCGGAAGGTGAGGCGTCGTGCCAGAACCCACCACGTTGAAGGAGCAGTACGCGGCCCAGGTCGCGGCAGACATCACACGCAACGAGGAGGAACGGGAGCGCCTCAGCGCGGAGATCGCCGCGCTTCAGGACCAACTGGGGGCCCTCCAGAAGGACCACGACGTGTTGGTGAGCATGCAGCGCACCCTCACGGGTGGTTCGCCGATTCCGTCGAAGTCCCGACCGACCGGCACCGCCAAGGGGCGGGTGGCGAAGGTCCCGCAGGCGAAGGCCCCCCAGGCGAAGACGCCGGCGACGAAGGGCAAGCGCGCCAAGGCGGCCGTCCCCAAGGCCCGTTCCGCCAAGAACCCCGGCCGGGCGCGGTCCAACGGCTCGGGGAGCGACGGGCCCCGGGCCACGCTGGGCGAACTCGTCACCGCCCATCTGACCGAACGGGTCGAACCGCAGTCGGTCGCCGAGATCACCAACGCGCTGGCCGAGAGCCACGCGGAACGCAAGGTGCACGCCACGGTGGTGCGCAACACCCTGGAGTCGCTCGTCGCCCAGGGCAAGGCGGAGCGCAGCAAGCAGAAGCGGTCGGTCTTCTACACCCTGGTCCGGGAACCCGCCGTGCGGCAGCACCAGCCGGAGGGTGAGCAGAGCGGCGAGGAGAAGCCCACCGAGCAGCCCGCCGCCGCCCACTGACCGAGCCACCTCCCGGGCCGGTTCCTCGCCGTCATGCGCCCTCGGGCATCATGAACCGCCATGACACGGGCGAGTGAACTGTCGGAGCTGCTGGGCCGTGCCGGACTGGATGTGATCGGCGACGCGAGGGACGAGGGCGTCATCCCGCCTTCGGCCGCCTGGCGCCCGATCATCGCCGTCACGGCCGAGCCGACGGTGGCCGTCCGGAGGGACCGGCCCGACCTGGTCGCCGAGCTCAACGCGGAGTGGCACCGGCTCGCCGTCGCGCACCGGATCATCGACGACGACGGTGCCTTCCTCATCAGCGTCGCCGGCGACTGGCCGGGCCGGTCCTCCCCGTACTGGACCCGGGTGCGACTCACCGCGCGCTGGGACCTCGCCGGTGTCCTCGGAGACCGCCCCGGGAAGCCGGAGTTCGTCACCGCCGCCCCCGACGGGGAGGCCCTGCTGGGGGCCACCACCGAGGAGTACGAGACCTGGCTCGTCGTCGTGGACCGGGTCACCGAACGCCGGGAGGCGGCCGCGCGGGCCGCCGCCCGGGAGACCCCGGAGCAGCGGGCCGCGGCCTGGGCGGTCCTCTCCCGAGGGCCGCGCCCCCGTGGACGCCTGCGCGAGGCGTGGGCCAACGGACTCGGGGGCCATGCCGCCGCCCCCGACGACGTCCGACACGACCTGCTGGGCCTCAGCCACCGCCTGCTGTGGCGACCCCTGCCGGCCCCCCTCGTGGACGCCGCCATCGACCACCCCGACGCGAAGGTGCGCGAGCTGACGGCCGAGGTCCAGCCGAACCTCGACGCCCGACAGTGGGCCCGACTGATCCTCGGCGAGGCCGACCCCCGGCGCCGCTGGATCCTCACCCTCCACGCGGCGGACCGGCGCGCGGCGCTGCCCGAGACCGCCCATGTGACGCTCGCCGCCGACCCGTCCGCCCGGGTCCGCGAGGAGACCGCCCGCCTCCCCGGCCTGCCCGTCGAGTCGCTGGCCACCCTGGCCGCCGACCCCGACCCGGCCGTCCGGGCCTCGGCCTGCGGGAACGGCTGGGCGCGGCTGCCCGAGCCACACCGGCGCACGCTGCTCTCCGACCCCGACGACCGGGTCCGCGCCACGGCCCTGTTGCTCCACCACCGCGACCATCCGATGTCGCGACCGGTCTTCGACACCCTGGACCACCGCGACCGGGCCGCCGAGTCCTGCCGGCTGGAGCGCGGACTCGCCGAGCACCTGTGCGCGCACGAGGAACCCGCGCTGCGCGCCGCTCTCGCGGCCAACCCGCACCTCGCGCCCGACCTGCTGGCCCGCCTGGCCCACGACACGGATCACGGCGTCCGCTTCGTCGTGTCCCTGCGTCCCGACCTCACCGAGGAACAGCGCGCCGCCATCCCGGTCGACGTCGACCCCCACGGGCTCCGGCACGCACTGCCCTGGGTCGTGGCGCTCCACCACGACCCGCGGGCCATGCGCCGGCTGGCCGCCTCATCGCATCCGCTGGTGCGCGGCAGCGTCGCCCGCGCCAGGCACCTGCCACCGGACGTGGTGGAACGCCTCGCGCGCGACGAGGACCGTGTCGTGCGGCTCTTCCTCACCGAATCCTGCGACGACGCCCCCGCGGACCTGCTCCTGGAGGTGTGGCGCTGGTGGAACGGGAGCCTCAGCCACCCCGGCCGCCCGCGCACCCACCCGAACTTCCCCCGCCGCGGACTCCTGCGGTACGCCGAGGATCCGAACCCCCGCATGCGGCAGTTGGCCCTGGACGACCCGGACGCGACCGCCGAGCTGGTGGAGCGCTTCAGCCGCGATCCCCACCGGGAGGTGCGGCTGCGCGCCGCGACCGATCCCCGGCTGACCCCCGCCTCCGCGGTACGGCTCCTCGACGATCCGCGCCTCGAGGTGCGCCGCGCCGCCGCCCGCCATCCTCGACTGCCGGCCGGGGTGCTGGCACGGCTGCTGTGGAACGTCGACCTCGCGGAGGACGCGGCCCGGAACCCGGCGCTGCCGGTCTCCGCCATGCGGCGGATGGTCCACCGGCTGCGGACGGAAACCGGCGCGGGCGCCCAGCCGTGAGCCGGGACGGCGAACCCACCGGGGCGTGGAGGGTGCCCGACCTGGTGGAGCGCCCGCGCGTCCGCCGGCTCACTCGTCCTCCGGCATGGGGGCGGGCCGGGCCTCTCGCATGCGTTCGGGTGTCCAATAGCCCTCGGACGTGCCGGGGTCCGGCCGCACGTCGCTGCTGGTGGAGCCCGGAGCCGGCGGAGGCTGCGGAGGTTTGGGCGCGGCCGCCGCGGTGCGCCAGGCGACCAGCGCGACCACGGCGGCGAGCACGGCGGCGGCCGTGCCCCACCACGGCAACCGGTTCGCCCTGCCGCGGCCGCGGCCGCGGTCGTGGAGTCGGGCGGGTGTGGCGTGGTGGGGCCGGCTCATGGCACTGTCTCCTCGTCGGAGGGTCAGGTGACGCTACCCTGCGCGTCGACCATCGCCTTCACCGCGTCGTCGAAGTACGGGGTCCGGTTCCAGCCGTCCGTGGCGAGCGTGCTCATCACGCCGTTGACGGAGCCCAGCCCGGTGAGCGGGTTGTAGTCCCGCAGCCAGGGGCCGCCGCTGGAGCCGCCACCGAAGTTGCACTGCATCTCGCGCCGGCCGTCGGTGACCGGACGGGTGACGCCCGTGCACCACGACTGCACCTCTCCGTCGGAGAAGTTGCCCGGGTAGCCGAGGATCGTGATGGCCTGGTCGGTGGGGAAGTTCCAGCTCAGCCCGTGACCGCCGGTCACGTCGACGACCTTGCTCCCGTTGAGCGTGAAGGTCGTCACCACCGCCACGTCCCGGCGCAGGTCGGAGTCGTTGATCCAGGCGTCGAAGGTGCGGAACTGCTGGGCGGAGAAGAGCCCGAACGGGGTCACGCCCTCACGGTAGCGCGGCGCGTAGGTCCAGTTGGTCATCCAGGTGCCGCCGCCGCCCTGGTGCACACAGTGGCCCGCGGTGATGAGCATCTGCCGCGACGGGCTGCTGAGGGCGCTGGCCGAGCACACGTAGTCGAGCCCGTCCCCGGGGTCGGTGAAGAACACCTTGCCGACCGCGGCCGATTCGGTGAGCTGCGCCGCGGCCTGTGCCTGTGCCTGGGGCTTGGCCTGGTCCTGCTTCTGGGTCTTCGGCTTGGCCTGTGCCTGGGGCTTGGCCTGGTCCTGCTTCTGGGTCTTCGGCTTGGCCTGTGCCTGGGGCTTGGCCTGCTCCTGCTTCTGGGTCTTCGGCTTCGCCTGTGCCTGGGGCTTGGCCTGGCCCTGCTTCTGGGTCTTCGGCTTGGCCTGGGGCTTGGCCTGGCCCTTCTCCTGGGGCTTCGGCTTGGGCTTGGCCTCCCTCTGGGGCTCCGCCGCTGCCGGGGGCGCGCTCGCGTCGGTACTGCCCTGCCGTGCGTCGGCGGGCGGCGTCGACTCGGCCTTCGCGCTCTGGCCCGACGCGCCCGGCGCCATGTCGACGCGGTCGAGCGGTATGGCGTTCTTCATCCGCTCGGGCGTCCAGTAGCGCTGCAGCGCCTCGGCGGCGGTCGGTGAGTCGATCACCTCGCCATTGGCCATCCGCGGGGCGGGGCTGGCCGTGGTCTCGAGGGGCGGCACGGGGTCGGTCGGGTCGGGCGTGGCCCAGGCGGTCGCCGGACCGGTGAGCGCCAGGATGGCGGCCGTCGCCAGCGGAAGGACCGCGAGTCTGATACTTCGCACGGGTTTTGCTCCTTTGATCGAGGAGGGCAACGCGCGGCGGAATGGACCCGCACACCCCGTCGCGTCCTGCGGGCCTGCCCGGGGCGCCGATCAATGCGGACGTCCCCGGCGCGGGCTCGAGTTCCGAGGGCGCGGGTCGAACGGGCATGAACCACGTTCACTGCCGGTGTGCCGCGTTGCGGGAGCACGTTGCGCGCGACACGAGAGCGCTACAACGTGACACACCGACATCATGTGATCGCGCACGGTGGCCCGGCTTGGTGGGCTGCTCCGGACGAGTGATCGCGGCCTCCCGCGCGCCGGCTGCCGGCACCGGGCGTCCCGGGCCGCCGCGGTGCGCCCCGTCCCGGGAAACGCCTGGTGGGGGCGTGGTACGCGCCGTCGCCCGGGACGGTCGCAGGAGTGGTGTGCGGTGCCCGGGGGCGCGCCGAGGGGCCGGGAGCGGCTGCCGGCTCGTCCACGCGGCGGCCGCGGCCGGTCGGCGACCGGCCGGCCGGGTGGTGGGTGGTCGGCCGCGTCCCCGTCGTGGGCGCGCATCGACACCCCCGCGACCGGGCAGGGATGTACCGCCGCGGCGGCCGAACGGGAGGCTCTTGGTGGGTACGGACCGGCACGGACAGACGATGACCCGCACCGGCGCCGACGCGGCGCGCCACTACGAGAGCGCGCTGGACCATCTGCTCTTCTTCCGCGAGGAGGTGGACGCGGAGGTGCGTGCGGTGCTCCGCGACTCGCCCCGTTCGGTCATGGGCAACGTCTTCGCCGCCTACCTCGGACTGCTGGGCACGGAGGAGACCGCCGCGGCCGACGCCCGCGGCGCGTTCGAGGCGTTCCGGCGGGAGGTGGACCCCGCGCGACTCACCTCTCGGGAGCGCGGGCACCTGGAGGCCGCGTCCTCCTGGCTCGCGGGCGACATCCACCGCGCTGGCCGCCTCCTGGCCGAGGTGAGCGTGGCCTGCCCGCGGGACGCGCTCGCCCTCGCCGTGGGCCATCAGATCGACTTCTTCACCGGCGACGCCGTGCTGCTGCGCGACCGCATCGGCGGCGCCCTCTCCGCCTGGGACGCGGACGATCCGCACTACGGGCCGCTGCTCGGCTGTTACGCCTTCGGCCTGGAGGAGTCCGGCCACTACCAACGGGCCGAGCAGGTGGGCTTGGAGGCCGTGCAGCGCAACGCCCGCGACGTGTGGGGCATCCACGCCGTGGTGCACGCCTACGAGATGCAGGGGCGCTTCGAGGACGGCATCCGCTACCTGGACGCCCGCGCCCGGAACTGGGCGGACGGCAACTACCTCACCGTGCACAACTGGTGGCACTACGCCCTCTACCTTCTGGAGTCCGGGCGCACCGACCGCGTGCTGGAGGTCTACGACACCGCCGTGCACCACGAGGACTCGTCCGACGCGGCGATGGAGCTGCTGGACGCGGCCTCGCTGCTGTGGCGCCTGCACCTGGCCGGCGTCGACACCGGCGACCGGTGGAGCACCCTGGCCGACGCCTGGGCGCGGCGGCGGGACGGCGCGTACTACGCCTTCAACGACGCCCACGCCGTCATGGCCTACGTGGGCGCCGGCCGCCTCTCCGACGCCGAGGCCCTCGTCCGGGACCGGCAGGACTGGGTTCGGCGCGCCGACCCGGGCCTGTCCAACGTCTCCATGACCGTCGACATCGGCCTGCCGGTGTGCCGGGCCCTGGTCGACTACGGGCGCGGCCGCTACGACGAGGTCACCGAGCTGCTGCTTCCGCTGCGCCGCCGCCTCCACGCCTTCGGCGGCAGCCACGCCCAGCGGGACGCGCTGCAGCGCACCCTGGTCGAGGCCACCCTGCGGGGCAGCCGTCCCGACCTGGCCCGGACCCTGCTGAGCGAACGCGTCAGCCTGCGCCCGCGGTGCCGCTACGACCGGCAGGCCCAGACCCGCCTCGCCGGCCGGCTGGGCGGATGACCGGCGGCGCCGCGTCGGCCGGCTCCGACACCCAGGGCGACGTCCGTGCCGGCGCTCAGGGCGCCGTCGGCCGGTTCGGCTGGATCAGGTCCCAGCGGTTTCCGTACAGGTCCCGGAAGACGGCCACCGTGCCGTACGGCTCGCGCCGGGGAGCCTCCTCGAACACGACCCCGGCCGCCCGCATCCGCTCGTAGTCGCGGTCGAAGGCGTCGGTGTTCAGGAACCAGCCGACCCGGCCACCGGTCTGGTCGCCGACCCGGGCCGCCTGTTCGCCGTTCGCGGCCCTGGCCAGGAGCACCGCCGCCTCCCGCGCTCCGGGCGGAGCGACGACCACCCACCGCTTCGCGTCGTCGATCCGGGTGTCCTGCAGGAGCTCGAAGCCGAGGACGTCCCGATAGAAGGCGATCGCCGCGTCGTAGTCGCGCACGACCACGGTCACCAGTCCGAGATGAGGCATCCGGCGATGATGTCAGTGCGTCGGCCGCACGCGCCACCAGGCCCGGGGGGGCGATGGTGCGCGAGCACGGCGCCGGACCCGGCCGTCAGTCGAACCGAATGTGCCTGATCCCCGTCCAGGCGCGTCGCAGCCGTCCGCGCAGCTCTCCGTCCGAGTTCGGGCTCAGCGCCAGACCCGCCGAGGCGGCGACGCGCTCGGCGACCTGCGGGACCGTCAGCCGATCGGTCCACAGATGCTCGGCGAACTCCTCCCCGCGCAGGCGCTCCAGACAGACGTCGAGCTTGGACACCGCGAAGCTCTCCCGACGCAGCGCGGTGTCCTTGCCGGCGACGAGCCCGATCGCGTGTCCGAGGCCGCGCTCACGCAGTCGGCGCAGCACCGTCTCCCGCTCGGCGAGCAGGGCGAAGTGCCTGACCTCGTGGCCGCATTCGCGCAGCCGGCCGACGGTCTCCTGGAAGTACTTCGGCTCCACGACCGTCATCGGCACGATCACCACCCCGTCGTGCCGGCGCAGTGTCAGGTCCAGCACCTCGAAGACCCCCTGCCGCCACGCCGCGAGGTCCTGGAAGTCCCCGCGCAGGCTCCGCGGCAGCGTCCGGTGGAGTCCGAATCCGACGTGTTCGGGATCGCAGACGATGCTGCCGGGGAGCCGGCGCCGGATCTCGTACGTGGTCTGCGTCTTGCCGCCCCCGAAGGGGCCGTTGATCCATAAGAGCATGGTCCGATCCTACGGGGGCACGCGGGCCGAGCCCGCGGCCGTCGAGGGGGTGGGCGGAAAGTAGGGTGGATCGCCCCCGTCGACGCGGCGGGGTGGAAACGGGGGAGGGGCGAGATTGGACATCCTGAGCGAGGCGCTGAGCTCGATGCGGACCGGGCAACCCACGTCGGTGCGCACCGAAGGCCGAGCGCCGTGGGGCCTGCGGCTCCCCAAGGTGGCGGGGGCCGGTTTCCACGTGGTGCTGCACGGCAGGTGCTGGCTGGTCCCCCTCGACGACACACGACACCTCGCGCCGCTCGACCTGAGCACGGGTGACGTGGTCTTCCTGCGGGACGGCCGGGACCACATCCTCGCCGACCACCCCGACACGCCGGCCGAGGCGGAGCAGCCCCACCACTACCGTCCGGGATCCCCCCTGGGCACGGTGAGCCTCGGCGGCGACGGGCCGCTCACCCGTCTGCTGTGCGGGAACTACCACCTGGACCAGGGGCGCCCCCACCCCCTGGTGCGTCAACTCCCGGAGGTCGTCCACCTCAGGACCGGGCAGGGCCGCCACCCCGAGTTGAACGCCGCGATCGGCCTGCTCGCCGCGGAGTTGGAGAACCCGCGCATCGGGTCGGCCGGCATCGTCCCCACACTCATCGACTCGCTGCTGCTCTACATCCTGCGGGGCTGGCTGGAGGAGCAGCCACCCGCGACGGCCAGGGGCTGGGCCGCCGCCCTGGGCGACTCGGCGGTGGCGCCGGCCCTGGCGGCCATCCATGCGGACCCTTCCGTCCCGTGGACGGTCGAGTCACTGGCCGAACGGGTGGGCCTGTCCCGCGCGGCCTTCGCGCGGCGCTTCACCACGCTGGTCGGCGAGCCGCCCATGGCCTATCTGACCCGCTGGCGCATGACGACCGCCGCCAGGCTCCTCCGGGAGTCCAAGGCCCCGCTCACCGCGGTGGCCGCCCGGACCGGATACGGCTCGGAGTACGCCTTCGCCAAAGCGTTCAAGCGCGAGTTCGGGCAGGCTCCCGGCGGCTACCGCCGACAGTCCCGGGCCGCCGCCTGAGGAGCCCGAGGTCCGGTCTGCCGCCGGAGAGCGGGAGGCCGGCCTCCGCATGACGGTCCGTCACCGTGGGCGTCACCGCGAGCCGCATCACGTGCCACCGCGGGCGCACGGAAGGTTCTCCCGGGGCGTTGTCAGTGGTCGATGTCATGATCGGTCGAGTGGAGGTCAGTTCATGACCTGACCCGGGAACGAGGCAGAGGAGCGTTTCGGTGCGCATCGTGATCAGTGAGTTCATGAGCCTGGACGGCGTCGTGCAGGCGCCGGGCGGCCCGGAGGAGGACACCGACGGCGGGTTCGCCCACGGCGGCTGGTCGCACCCGTTCTTCGACCCGGAGGTGGTGGGCGGCGCCTTCGACGACGCGTTGCGCACGGCCGAGGGGCTGCTCTTCGGACGCCGCACCTGGCGGACGATGGCCGCGGCGTGGCCGGAGCGGGCCGGCGACCCCTTCGCCGACCGGATGAACGCACTCCCGAAGTACGTCGTCTCCGGCACCCTCGGCGACGACGAGGTGAGGGCGTGGGAGAACACCACCCGCATCCCCGGCGACGAGGCCGTCGCCCGGCTGCGGAGGCTGCGCGCGGCCGACGGCGGAGACCTGCTGGTCATGGGCAGCCCCACGCTGGTGCGCACCCTGCTCGAAGAGGGCCTGGTCGACGAGCTCCGACTCATGATCATGCCGGTGCTGCTGGGCGGCGGAAAGACGATCTTCCCGGGCGACGGTGGGCTGCGCACGCTGGAGCTGGTCTCCACGGTCGCCAGCGGCGCGGGTGTGCAGGTGTGCACCTACCGCCCGGTGGCCCAGGCGTCGGCCTGACACTCCGGCGGGCGGCCCCGACGGAGCGCGTACGACGCGCATGCGGGGCGGACCGGTAGCGGCCGCGCATGACGCACGTGAGGCGGCCCGGCGGCGGCCCCGACGAAGCGCGCATGGCGCATGCGGGGCGGCCCGCCGGCGGCCCGGGGGTCTCAGCCGCGTCGGATGCGACGGACCAGCCGGGACAGCATGAAGTACAGCACCGTGACGACCGCCCAGCCTGCCAGGAACTGCATGGCCAGGGGCTTGTCGCCCTCGCTCCACAGGATGGCCGTCAACCCCGGGCCGCCGATCCACCAGAGGAACACGATGATGGCGACGACCGCCCCGGCGACGGATTCGGCCAGTTCGCCGAGGACCTCCTTGACCCAGTCCAACATGACTACCTACCCCCGTGCGGATGAAGTGGTTTCTTGATCAACTGTAGGAGTGTAAAGGCAGGTGTCGGCGCCTCCGAGCGGCCCGGATCCGCCCATGAAGATCACTGAGGCGACCCGCCGCCGGTAGGGTGGCCCGTCGTGGACGCAGCCATGGGAAACGAGATGGTCGCCGTGCCTCCGGGGCGGGTGACGCTGTCCGACCGACGGACACGGCGCGGTTGGTCGGTCGACGTCGCGCCCTACCGGCTGTCGGCGTTCCCGGTCACCCAGGCGTGGTACGCGCGGGTCACCGGCGAGCGGCCGAGCGCCGCCCACGGGGACCTGCTGCCCGTCGAGGGGGTGTCCTGGTGGGACGCGGTCCGTTTCTGCAACGAGCTCTCCCGCCAGGAGGGGTTGACGCCCGCGTATCGCCTGCGCCCCGCCGCCGAGGAGATCGAGTGGGACGCCTCCGCCGACGGATACCGGCTGCCGACCGAGGCCGAATGGGAGCACGCGTGCCGTGCCGGAAGCACCGGCCCACGGTACGGGGAGCTCGACGACATCGCATGGCACCGGGACAACGCCGACGACCGGATCCACGCCGTGGGCGGCAAGCGCCCCAACGCGTGGGGCTTCCACGACATGTTGGGCAATGTCTGGGACTGGTGCTGGGACGTCTACGACGCCGAGGTCTACGGCAGCTACCGGGTGCTCCGCGGCGGCGGTTGGTCCGACCCGCACTGGAGCTGCCGGGCCTCGGTGCGGCGTCGCAGCCATCCGACCTTCCGGATCGACGACGTGGGGTTCCGCGTGGCGCGCTCCGCGCCCCCCGCCCGACCGTAGCCGCCGCACCGACAGGGCGCGGGACCCGGACGTCCGGGTGCCGCCTTCGACCACCCCGCCGCGCCGGCTCCCCGCCGGCCGCCGCGTGGGCGGCGACCCACCCTGTCCGAACATCGCCACGCGGCCTCCCCTCGACGCCGGACCCCGCCCATCATGAGGGGCGCTGTGTCCTGAGACGTGCACCAGGGAGGGGAAGCCCGTGCGGGACGAAACGCACGACTACATCGTGGTGGGGGCGGGATCGGCGGGCTGCGTCCTGGCCGCGAGGCTCAGCGAGGACCCCGGCGTCCGCGTCCTGCTGCTGGAGGCCGGTCCCACCGACGACGCCCCGGAGATCCGCATACCGGCCGCGTTCGGAAAGCTGTTGCGCACCGGGTACGACTGGGACTACACCACCGAGCCCGAGCCGGGGCTGGACGGCCGCCGCCGCTACCTCCCGCGCGGTCGGATGCTCGGCGGCTCGTCGTCCATGAACGCGATGATCTACATACGCGGCAACCACCGCGACTACGACGCCTGGTCCGACGCCGGCGCCAAGGGATGGAGCTGGGACGAGGTCTTCCCCTACTTCCTCCGGGCGGAGGACCACCACGCCGGCCCGTCCCGCTGGCACGCGGCCGGTGGTCCGCTCACCGTCAGCGAGGGCCGCTCCCGCAGCCCGCTCATGGCGGCGTACGTGGAGGCCGCGCGGGAGGCCGGCCACCGGTTCAACCCCGACTTCAACGGGGCCGAGCAGGACGGCGTCGGCTTCTACGAACTCACCCAGCGCGACGGGCTGCGCCACAGCACGGCCGACGCCTATCTGCGCCCCGCCATGGAGCGGCCGAACCTCACGGTGCTCACGGGGACCTGCTGCACCCGCCTGCTCTTCGCCCGGGAGCGCGTCGTGGGCGTGGCGGCCGAGCGCTACGGGAGCCCGCTGGAGCTCCACGCCGAGCGTGAGGTGGTCCTCGCGGCGGGCGCCTACAACTCCCCGCAGCTGTTGATGCTCTCCGGTATCGGGGTGGCCTCGGAGCTGGCGGCCGTCGGCATCACCCCCCGCGTCGACCTGCCCGTCGGCGAGAACCTCCAGGACCACCCCCACCTGCCCCTCATCCACCTCACCGACACCGAGTCGCTGCTGACCGCGGAGTCGCCGGAGAACGTCGCCCTGCTGGAGTCCGAGGCCCGCGGCCCGCTCACCTCGAACGTGGGGGAGGCGGGCGGTTTCGTCCGCACCGTCGACGGGCTCGACGCGCCGGACGTGCAGCTCCACGCGCTTCCGGCCATGTTCCACGAGGAGGGCCTCGGCGCTCCCCGTATGCACGGTTTCCACCACGGCGCGGTGCTGCTGAACACCACCAGCCGCGGCAGGGTGACCCTGCGCTCCACCCTGCCCAGCGCCAAGCCGCGCGTCCTGCACAACTACCTCACCACGGAGGAGGACCGCGCGGCGGCGGTGCGGGCCCTGCGGCTGCTGCTCGACATCGCCGGCCGACCGGCCCTGCGGGCGCACCGACGAGCCGACTTCCTGGTGCCGCGCTCGGACGGCGACTCCGACCTCCTCGACTTCGCCCGACGCGAGCTGCACAGCCTCTACCACCCGGCGGGCACCTGCGCCATGGGCACGGTGGTCGACGAGGCGCTGCGGGTCGACGGGGTGAGCGGGCTACGGGTGGCCGACGCCTCGATCATGCCGACCCTCGTGCGCGGCAACACCAACGCGCCCACCATCATGATCGCGGAGAAGGCCGCCGATCTGATCCGCGGCAGGGCCGCCCCCGTCGCCCCGGCGCCGCGGTAACTCATTGAGTGAGCGTCATATCCCGCTGTCCACGGGGTGGTTCGTCGACCTTCCGCCGGGCCGCGTCCGGTCGTGACCCGGCCACTCGGCCATGGGGATCGGCCACTCGGGCGGGCATGATGACCGCATGAATGATCGTGAAGAACTGCCGATGGCGGTGGACGCGGAAACGCTGCTCACCCTGGCCGACGAGTACCACGACCGCACGGGCCGGGCCTGGGGGACCCGCGAGGTCGGCGGACACCTGGTGAAGGTGTACTCCCTGGAGGCCCCGGGCCGCACGGTCACGGAGCGGGACGCGGCCGAGGCGCTGCGGATCGCCGCGGGCCATCTCGAACTGGGGCGCGCCCGCGGGTCGCTCGGACTCGCCGTCGTGATCCTGCACGCGGGCGGCGACGGCGACTACGTCCTCGTCCACACCTGGATCGAGGGGTACATGTCCGACCTGGCCGTCTTCACCGGCCCGGCCGCGCGGCCCGACCTGCTCCGCCCGGGCCGCGCCGGCCTCGCTCCCTGTGTCTGGGAGGCGGCCGTGCTGGCTCATGAACGGGACGCCTTCGCCCGTCACATCCTCGGCGGAGGCGGCGCGCTCCCGGACCGACTGGTCGCCTGGGGGGCGGACACCCTGAGCGGAAGCGTGCGCTGACGGAACGGTGGGCGGGAGCGGCGGCTGACGTCACCGTGCCCGCCCGCCCTGTGAACGCACCCTTCTCGCATGGTTTGCACTAGTGCAAATAAAGATTGAAGCTAGTTCAAAAACTGGCTAGGGTTCTGGCCATGGCTGCGAACATCACTGCGAAGACCCCTGCGCCGACCACCCTGACGGGTCGTCACGTACGTCTCGTTCCCCTGACCATGGACCACCTCCCCGACCTCTTCGTGGCGGGCGGCGGCGACGACGAGGTGTGGCGATGGCAGGGTGGTCCCACCCCACAGACGCAAGAAGAGCTCGGCGCGAAGCTCGCCGAGCTCCTCGAGCAGTCGGAGCGGGGTGAGTTCGTCCCCTTCGCCGTCATCCACCGCGACAGTGGTCGGACCGTCGGCTGGACCACCTACACGGCGATCGACACGGTCCATCGGGGGCTGGAGATCGGCTGGACCTGGTACGGGCGCGCGTACTGGCGCACGGCGGTCAACACCGAGACGAAGCTCCTGCTGCTGGACCACGCCTTCGAGGAGCTGGGCATGGAACGCGTGCAGTTGAAGACCGACCACATGAACCACCGCTCACAGGCCGCCATCGCCCGTCTCGGCGCCCAGCGCGAAGGGGTGTTGCGGCGGCACCGTCTCCGCCCGGACGGCACCTGGCGGGACAGCGTCTACTTCTCCCTCGTCAGGGAGGAGTGGCCGGCCGCTCGGGCGCGCCTCGCCGCCCGGCTCGACGCCTGACACCGTCGGACCGCGCGCCGTCCGTGACGGGCTGGCGCGGCCGATCGACCCGGTACAGATAGTGGGTGCGGTCGTCGACGGGGTTGTCCGGCTCCAGCTCCCCTTCCGCGACGCGCCGCAGCCCCGCCTTCTCCAGTGCCCGCCACGACGCCCGGTTGGCCGCGACCACCGGCACCAGCACGCACCGGCCGCCGGGAGCTCCACCCAGGTGCGCTCGACCATCGAGCGGATCATCGTCGTCCCGATGCCCCGACCGACGTGCTGCCGATCGCCGATCAGGTAGTCGATGGTGACCGCCTCGTCGGGCACCGGGGCGAGGGCCGCCAAGTCGGCCAGGTAGTCGGGGTGGTCGGCCAGTCGGCACCGCTGGACCAGGCCGATCGGTCGACCGTCGAGCAGGACCAACAGATCCTCGGAGGGTTCCTCGCCCCTGGCGGCGGGGCCGAAGTCGCGGGCCACCGCCTCCGCCGAGGTCTCGTGGTTCCACCACCGCGCCACATGCGGCTGTGCCAACCATCGCCTCAGCAGCGGGAAGTCCCGCTCCTCCAGTCGACGGAACGAGATCGTCGGCGGACACCCGCGATTCCCCATCACCGACCTCCCCACAAGATCCCGCGTCGCCTCCGGTGTCGCGTCTCGTAAGATCACGAGGGAGACACTCCGTCACCATACCGACGGAGCACAGCGGGGGAATGCGAAGAGATGAACGAGAAGGACTTCCTGGCCGAGCGCTTCGAGGAGCACCGTAGCCACCTGCGCGCGGTCGCCCACCGGATCCTCGGCTCGTCGAACGAGGCCGACGACGCCGTCCAGGAGGCATGGCTCCGACTGAGCCGCGGCGACAGCGGCGACATCGCCAACCTGGGCGGCTGGCTGACCACCGTCGTCGGTCGGATCTGCCTGGACATGCTGCGCTCGCGCACCTCGCGCCGTGAGGACTCGCTGCCGGATCACGAGTCCGCCGACCCGCTCCCGAGGAGCGAGGAGGCCCCGGTCAATCCCGAGCAGGAGGCGCTGCTGGCCGACTCCGTCGGCTCCGCGCTGTTCGTCGTCCTCGACACGCTGACCCCCGCCGAGCGGCTGGCCTTCGTGCTGCACGACCTGTTCGCCGTGCCCTTCGACGACATCGCCCTCATCCTGGACCGCACCCCCGCGTCGACACGCCAGCTGGCGAGCCGGGCCCGCCGCCGGGTTCAGGGAAGGCCGGTCGACGCGGCCGCCGAGACCGACCACACCCATCGCCGCGCGGTCGTCGACGCCTTCCTCACCGCCGCCCGCGGCGGCGACTTCGAC
Source organism: Streptomyces sp. LX-29 (assembly GCF_029541745.1). NCBI lineage: Bacteria > Bacillati > Actinomycetota > Actinomycetes > Kitasatosporales > Streptomycetaceae > Streptomyces > Streptomyces sp. LX-29. Next base: position 8,000,682 of record NZ_CP089746.1, read on the forward strand.
GCCCTGCTCGCCGTCCTCGACCCCGAGGTCGTCGTCCGCGCCGACCGGGCCGTTCCGCTCCTCGGCGGGGCCGACGAACTCCGCGGCCGCTCCTCCGTACTCAACGCCTTCCTGGGTCGGGCCCAGGAAGCGCGCACTGCCGTGCTGGACGGCTCCGTGGACGCCGCCTTCGTCCCCGGCGGCCAGGTGCGCGGCGCCCTCCACTTCACCATCGTGGACGGCAGGATCACCGCCATCGACCTCGTCGGCGACCCCGCCCGACTGGGCCGCCTCGCGGTGCAGTTGCTCGACGCCTGACCCCTGTCGATCGGACGCCCGACCCCTGCCGCCCTCGGGCGGCAGGGGCCTCTCCACGGCGGATGCGGGGACGCGTCGTCGGGGCGGCATCCCGCGGTCCCTGCGCCGCGCTCGCGCCTCGCGCCTCGCGTCGCCCGCGCTCGCGCCTCGCCGCCCCGGCATGCGACCCCGCCCCGGGCCTCGTGCCGAAGAACCGGCGGCGCGACGGAAGTCGGCGCGGATCACCGACCGTCGCCGCGGTGTCGATCGCTCCCGCCCGTCGCCGTGGTGACACGCCCGCCCGGATCTATCCCGCCTCGGGCTTCCGCAGCGCCGCCGCGACCAGTCCCTGGATCTCCTCCCGCGGCACATGTCCGCCGCTTACCAGACGGTCGAAGACCAGCCCGTCGACGCAGGCCAGCAGGGTGAGGGCGCGGCCCTCGACGTCGGTCACGCCGTGCGCCGCCAGGAACTCCCGCACGGCGGTGTGCGCCGCGTTGTCCCTCGGCAGCAGGATCTCCCGCAGCTCGGGCTGATGCACGCTCTCGACGGCGCAGGCGTACCGGGCGAGGGAGCGTCGGCGTCCCGAATCGGTGAGCCGCCGCTCGGTGAAGGCGGCGATCCCGTCGATCAGTTCGTCGGCGTTCCGCGGCGTCGGCATCGCCTCCCCGATCGCCTGGAGTTCGGACTGGTCGCGTTCGACAAGCCGCCGCACCAGCGCGGTGAGAAGCGCCTTGCGAGTGCGGAAGTAGGCCGATGTGGTGCCGGACGGGAGGTCGGCCTCCCGGTCGACGGCGCGATGGGTCAGGCCCCGCATCCCGTGGTCGGCGAGCACGGTGATCGCCGCGTCGGCGAGAACGGTCCGTCGGTCTGTGGTCACCCCCCATTTCTACACCGGTAGAAGCCGCGCGTTACTCTCCTTCTACAGCTGTAGATTCTACAGCTGTAGAAAACGCGGGTCATGGCAGGGGAAAGGGGCCACGGCATGGGCACCAACGCGGTAGTGATCGGTGGCGGCATCGGCGGGCTGGCGACCGCGATCGGCTTGCGGCGCATCGGCTGGCGGACGACGGTCCTGGAACGCGCCCACGTCCTCGACGACGCGGGCGCCGGCATCTCCCTGGCGGCCAACGGCATCCACGCCCTGGACGCCCTCGGCGTCGGCGAGGTGGTGCGCGAGGCCGCCCGCCACCAGTACACCGGTGGCACACGCACCCCCGACGGCCGCTGGCTGGCGAGGATGGACGGCGTCGCACTGGAGCGCGAGCTCGGCACGTCGATCGTCGGCATACCCCGCGCCACGCTGCACCGACTGCTGCGCGCGGCCCTGCCCGAGGAGTCCCTCCGCGCGGGAGCCGAGGCCACCTCCCTCGACCGCTCCGACCCCGAGCGGGTGCGCGTGGTCTGCGGCGACACCGTCCTCGACGCGGATCTGGTCGTGGCCGCCGACGGAGTCGGCAGCCGGATGCGCACCCTCCTCTTCCCCGATCACCCGGGCCCCGCCTACAGCGGGTCGACCGTGCTGCGCGCCATCACCGAGCACCCCGTCGACCTGCGGACCGACTTCGAACTGACCTGGGGGCGCGGCGCCGAGTTCGGCCACCTCGCGTTCGCCGACGGCCGGGCCGAATGGCACGCCGTCCTCAACGCGCCCGCGGGCGTGCGCCACCCGGACCCGCTCGCCGAGGTGCGCTGGCGGTTCGCCGGCTGGCACCACCCCATCCCCGCGCTGCTCGCGGCGACGCGGCCCGAAGCCGTCCTGCACCACGACGTCAACGAGCTGGCCACGCCCTTGCCCCGCTACGCCGTGGGCCGGGTCGCCCTGCTCGGCGACGCGGCCCACGCCATGATGCCGAACCTCGGCCAAGGCGCCTGCCAGGCGCTGGAGGACGCGGTCACGCTCACCGCCGCGCTCACCGCGGAGCCCACGGTCGCCTCCGCCCTGAGCCGCTACGACGCCGAGCGGCGCCCCCGCAGCCAGGCGATCGCCCGCGCCGCTCGGCAAGCCGGCCGACTGGGACAGCAGCTCGACCATCCGTTCGCCGTCGCCGTCCGCAACGCCGCGATCAGGATGACCCCCTCCCGCGTCACGGTCCGCGCGATCCTGCGCCACGCCGCATGGACGCCCCCACGGCTCGGCTGACGGCCCCTGAAGCCTCCGCACGGCGCCGAAGGCGGCTCGGCTGACGGCGTCCGGAGCCTCCCTCCGTGCGACGCCGACGCTCGGCTCGACCCGACCGCCCGCTCCGCGCCAAGCGGACGGGTGGGGACCGTCGCCATGTGCCGCGCGCGGCCGCACGACCGTCGTGAGTTCCGTGCGGCCGAACGATCACCCCCATGTTTCGGCGCGCGGCCGAACGGCCGTCGCCATGGGCCGCGCGCGGCCGCACGACCGTCTTCACGTTCCATGCGGCCGAACGATAACCCCCACGTTTCGGCGCGCGGCCGCACGGCGGGACGAGGAGGTGCCTCGCCGACCGCCCCGGCGACGCGTCGGTCCCCGCGGTGGCCCGTCGACCCCGCGCCATGCGGCGTGCCGCGCCAGGCATGATCCTGGTGGCATGGGTGATGGGTCCGGCGGCGAGCGCGCGGGCGGACAGCGCCTGTGGCCGGGGTTCCCCGCGCGGTACGCCGGAGCGGCCCGCCGGGCGGCCCGGGTCACCGTCGCCGCCACCAGCGGGTTCTACCTGTTCCTGTACGGCCTGGAGCTGCCGGTCGCCGCCCCGTACGCGCTCTTCGGGGCCGTCGCGATGGCCGGGCTGTCCCGGATCCCCGGGACCGGGCGGCAACGGGCCGCACTGCTGCTGCGGCTCCTGCCGGCGGCGTGGCTGCTGGTCGCCGCCGGCACCTTCCTCGCGGTACGGACCTGGAGCGCGGTCGCCGGGATGCTCGTGATCGGCTTCGCCCTGGCCTTCGTGGCCGTCGGCGGCCCCCGGCTGGGTGGCGCGGCGCCCGGCATGCAACTGCTGTACATCCTGCCGTCGTTCCCGCCGTACGCTCCGGAGACGCTGCCCGAACGACTGATCGGCACCACCGTGGGGCTGGCGCTGCTGATCGCCGCGGAGGCCGTGCTCTTCCCCGACCCGCCCACCGTGCCCTACCGCGAGCTCGCCGCCCGGGCCGCCGCGACCGCCGCACGCTGCGCGGACCAGCTGGCCACGGCCCCGTACGCGCTGAGCGGAGCCGCTGAGCGGGACGCCCTGAGCGCGATCCGGTCGCTTCGGCCCTCCCACGTGCCGGAGGCCGAGCGGCCCGCCGGGCCCGGGGTTCGGGAACGGGCACTGGCCCAGACCGGGCTGGCCACCCGCGCCCTGCTGGAGCGGCTGCGACGGCTTCCCGGCGGTGGCAGGCCGCATGGGCCGCCGGGGCCCGAGCGGCCACCGGTGCTCGCCCAACCCCCGGTGCTCGCGCAGGTGGAGCGGGCCGCCGCCGAGATGGTGGCCCTGCTGCGCGGCACGCTGCCCGCCCGGTCACCCCGCCGGGCCCATGAGTCGCTGCTGCGCACCAGAAGGGAACTGGCCACCGTCGACCCGGGCCCGGGCACGCCGGCGATGCTGCGCCGACACGCCGCCCTGTTGGAGATCGCGGACGCCGCGCTGGCCGCGTCGACGGCCGCGGACCTCTCGGTACGAGGCCGGGCCGCGGCCCAGGGACTCCCGCCGGACCGCTTCTGGTACGCGCGGATGCGCACGCCGCACCTGTGGTGGCGCCGCCTGGTGGGGCACGCGGGCCAGCGCTCCGTGTTCTTCCAGAACGCGGTCCGGATCAGTCTGGCCCTGGCCGCGGCCCGGACGGTCGCCGGCCTCGACACCCTGCCCCACGGCTTCTGGGCGATGCTGGCGACCCTGACGCTGACCCGGACCACCGTGGTGGAGACGCGGCACACCATCCAGCGGGCGCTGGCCGGCACGCTGATCGGCGCGGTCGTGACGGCCGGACTGCTGACGCTGGTGGGCGCCGACACCGTCGTGTACGCGGCGACACTGCCGCCGTTGCTGCTGGTCACCTTCACGCTCGGCCCGGTTCGCGGGGTGGGGTGGGCGCAGGGCCTGTTCACGGTCGTGGTGGCCCTGGTGTTCGCCCAGTTGGTGCCGGTGACATGGCAGCTCGCCGAGGTCCGGTTGCTGGACGTGCTCATCGGGAGCGCGATCGGCGCCGTCCTGGGACTGCTGGCGTGGCCGCGCGGCGCACACGAGGAGATGCGGCGCTCGGTGGCCGTCCTGCTGCGGGGCACGGCCGAGGCCGTGGTGACGACGACGGCCGCGGTGGCGGTGGGCGGGGTGCGCGAGCCGTTGGCGGCGCCCGGTCAGCGCTCGCTGCAGCACTTCCTGATCCTGGCCGAGTCGGCATTCGCCCAGCTCCAGAGCGAGCCGCACGACCACACCGGCGTAGGCGGACCCGCGGGCTCCGGACAGCCCGCGGTGGCGTCTCGGTCGCCGACCGAGTCCGGGCGGTTCGCGGCCCCTGTTCCGACAGAGACAGAGACGCAGCCAAAGGCCCGGCCTGGGACAGATACGGAAACAGGGCCCCGGACAGAGACAGAGCTCGGGACAGGGACAGGCGCCGGCGTCGGGACAGAGACGAAGGCCGGGGTCGGGGCCGACGAACCGAGCGCGCCGCTCCAGCCGGTCGAGGCGCCGCTGTCGCCGGACTGGCAGGCCGCGCTGATGGCCGGACACCACACCCTCTGGGGCGCGCAACGCCTGCTGGAGCCTTCGACCCCGCTCGACGGCGCGGCGCCGCCGTGGGTGGCGCCCCCGCTGGACCCGGAGTCCGCGGCGGCCGTGACCCGCCTCGGCGACCGGGTCGCGGCGCGGATGCTCCTCGTGTCGGCGGCCCTCGACCCGGGTGGCGACACCCCGTCCGCACCGGCCGCGGCGATACGCGACGCCACGGACCCCCGCGACACGGACCCCGCCGACGCGCCACGGGTCTACTACGCGACGGTGTCGTGGCTGGACTCCCTCTCCGCGGACCTGAAGCGCATCGGCCGGGGCGGGCGCGGTTGAGCGCAGGAGCTCGCCCGCGCGGCCCCCGACCGCGCCCGGTCAGGTGCCGGCGTAGCGGCGGGGGACGTTCGGGCCGGCTGGATGAGAGACGTCCACGGCGACGTCAGACGTCTTGAGCGACCACAGCGCACAACCACGGAGACCGGAGCGAAAACCGTTCGACAGACGGGGCAGGGAGGCACTGTGATGGCTCTCCCGCCTGCCACACGGAGCAGGCCCACCAAGGGAGTTGCCCGTTGGCGACCGAAAGCACCCGGGAAGCGTGTCCACCGATCGACGGCGCGCTGGCCCGGCGCCTGATCGACACGCGGTTCCCGCGGTGGGCCGGGCTACCGCTGCGGCCGGTCGAACCCGCCGGCTCGGACCATGTGATCTACCGTCTGGGGCGGGAGCTGTCGGTCCGCCTGCCCCGTCACGAGGGCGCGGCCGGGCAGGCCGAGAAGGAGTTCCGGTGGCTGCCCCGACTCGCCCCGCGGCTGCCGTTGGCGATACCGATTCCGGTGGCCGTGGGGGAGCCCGCGTTCGGCTACCCGTGGCCCTGGGCGGTGTCCCGCTGGCTGGACGGCGAGACCGCCACCGCCACGGCGCTCGGCGACTCCGTCGAGACCGCCGAGGACCTGGCGAACTTCCTCACCGCCCTGCAAGGGCTCGCGCCGGAGGGCGCACCCGACGAGCTGGCCGGACGCCCGCTGGCCGACCGGGACCACGCCACCCGGGCCGCCATCGCGACGTGCGCCCACGCGTTCGACGCCCGGGCCATGACCGCTCTGTGGGAGGCGGCGCTCCAAGCGCCCGCATGGCACCGGCCCCCCGTCTGGTTCCACGGCGACTTCCACACCGGCAACCTGCTCACCGTCGACGGGCGCCTGAGCGCGGTCATCGACTTCGGCGAACTCGGCTTCGGCGACCCGGCGCGCGATCTGACCATCGCGTACACCCTCATGTCGGCGAGGAGCAGGGCCGCGTTCCGCGCCGCGCTCGACGTCGACGACGCCACCTGGACCCGCGGCCGCGGCTGGGCCCTGTCCACCGGCTTGAACGCCCACGTCCACTACGCCGACGTCAATCCCCGGGTCGCCGCACAGACCACACGCCAGATCGAACAGGCCCTCATCGGCTAGTGACCTGAGTCAGAGATTCTTCGGCAGTAGGCGGCGACTTTGTCGAGGATCTCGTCGGCGGTCTTGGTCCAGACGAACGGCCGTGGGTGGTCGTTCCAGTCGGCGAGCCAGGCCCGGATGTCGCGTTCCAGTGCCTGGACGGAGCGGTGGACGCCCCGCTTGAGCTTCTTCTGCGTGAGCTCGGCGAACCACCGCTCCACCAGGTTCAGCCACGAGGAACTGGTGGGCGTGAAGTGCAGGTGGAAGCGCGGGTGGGCCAGCAGCCACTTCTTGACCGCGGGTGTCTTGTGGGTGACGTAGTTGTCCAGGATGAGATGGACCTCGAGGTCCGCGGGCACCTCCTTGTCGAGCTTGGCCAGGAACTTCTTGAACTCAACGGCCCTGTGCCGGCGGTGGAGAGAGCCGATCACCTTGCCGGTGGCGACCTCAAGAGCGGCGAACAGGGTGGTGGTGCCGGCGCGGACGTAGTCGTGACTGCGGCGCTCAGGGACTCCGGGCACCATCGGCAGAACGGGCTGAGACCGGTCCAGGGCCTGGATCTGCGACTTCTCGTCCACGCACAGAACCAGGGCCTTCTCCGGCGGATCGAGGTAGAGGCCCACGACATCGCGGACCTTGTCGATGAACAGGGGATCTGTGGAGAGCTTGAACGTCTGCGACCGGTGAGGCGCCAGCGCGAATGCGCGCCAGATCCGCGAGATCGCCGACTGCGACATCCCTGTGGCCGCCGCCATGGACCTGGTCGACCAGTGGGTGGCGTTCTTCGGTGTCTCTTCCAGCGTTTTGACGATGACCCGCTCGACGTCCGCGTCGGTGATCTTCCGTGGGACACCAGGCCGGGGCTCGTCGGACAGTCCATCCAGGCCACGTTCGAGGAAGCGTCGCCGCCAGGTGCGGACCGTGTCCGGAGTGACCTGCAGTCGACGGGAGACCTCCATGATCGAGTGCCCTTCGGCGCACTCCAGCACGATCCGCGACCGCTGGGCCAGCGCTTGAGCCGTCGTGCGGCGACGCACCCAGCCTTCCAGCACAACCCGCTGGGCATCGGTCACCGACAACGGCGGAATCTTCGGACCCGGACGACTCATACCAAACCAACGACGAATCTCCGACTCAGGTCACTAGCCGGGGAGCGACGAAGGCGACCGCCGGTCACCAGAGCTTGTCGATCTCACCCGGGTACACCTCGATGCGGCTGTCGTGGAACGAGGCCCGGGCCTGCCGGGCCGCCGGCGAGAAGAAGTCGGCCATGGTCACCTTGTCGAAGCCGGGCTGATCGCTGGGGAACGGGGTGTGCGGTGTCCCGCCGACGAGCACCGCGCCGGGCAGGGCCTGCCAACCCGCGCTTTCGTAGAACGCCTGGAGCGGGCGGTCGCAGGTGAACAGCCCCAGGTCCAGGCCCCGGGAGCGCATCGCCTCCCGGGCCGCCGCCACCAGGCGCCGGCCGTGCCCGCGACCCCGTGCCTCGCGCCGCGTCACCACGGTGCTCAGCCCACCGGCGGCGAAGCGCTCGCCCGCGTGCACCAGCTCCTTGGCCAGGATGTCCAGCGCCGCCAGCACCGTCCCCTCGTCCACGAGCAGCATCGACCAGGGCCGCAGCGCGGGATCGTGCACCGTCGCGTCGACGGCGACCGACTCGCCCGGCGCGGACGGCCACGCCTGCTCCTGTATCTCCCGCACCTGCACGCGCAGTTCGGACGGGGTCGCCTCCTCGGCGAACGAGAGAATGTGCATGCGCCGATTATTCCGGCCACCCGTCAGATGAGCGCAACCGACCCCGCACCGCCTCCACGCGGCGACGACCGCCCCGGCTGCACCGCCGCCCGTCCACCCACCGGCCGCGCGCCGAGGAGTGATCGCCCCATGCCGCGCGCCCACGCAGGGCTGGCTCATCTCGGGGCCGCCCCTCGCGCCCGACCCCCCCCCGTGTGGTCGGCTGATCCCGTGGAAACCATCTGGACGAGTGTCGTCGCGGTGATAGGTACGTTGTCGGGTTCGGTGATCACGCACGCCTTCCAGGGCCGCGCGTCCCGACGTAGCGAGCTGTTCGCACGCTCTGAGGCGCTTCGGCAGGAACGCATCGCCACGTACAGCGCGTTCGCGGCGGCGGCGGAGGAGTACCGGCGCGGTCAGGCCGAGCGGTGGTACCACAAGCTCGAGGACCCCGGCGGGGAGGCGTTCCTCAGGGCGCGCGACGAGGCACACCGCCTTCGCACCCTGACACGACAGGCGCTGTACCGGGTCAGGCTGCTCACCGACGACCAGGACGTGGTCCTCGCGGCTGAACGGGCCTACGCGCGCACCACGGAGGTGTCCAACGCACAGGATCAGACGGACCGGGACACGCGGGACACCCGGGCGAGGGAGGCCATCGAGGCGTTCGTGTCCCGCGCCTCGCCCCTGCTGCGCTGAAGGCGCGCGACGTCACACGGTCGTCGTTCGCCGTGGTTCCGGTCAGTCCGGGCCGGCGGTCTCTCCGCGCGCGGCGTCCCCGGCGTGCCGGTTCGGGCGGCCGTAGTCGAGCCAGGCACGTTCCCACTGGCGGGTCAGTGCCGGGTAGACGATGAGGTACCGGAACGGAAGGATGGCGGCCATGTAGAGCCGTCCGAACAGTCCGTTGGGTTTGACCAGCGCCGCCATGCGCAGTTCGTATCCACCGTCGTCGGTCGGCACCCAGCCCAGGTGCATGATGTCGTGGACGGTTTTGTTGCCCAGCTCGCGGGCCGCTTCGTCGTCGAGCTGGTACACCTCGGAGAACGGGTCGGTGCAGGGGACGGCGTCGTTCGCGGTCTGGGCGAGGTCGAGCGGGAGGCGGTCGCACAGTGAGGCGACCCGCCCACCCAGGCCGGCCTGGGGGGTGTCCCAGCCGAGCAGGGCACCGAGCTTCCAGCGCACCGCGAACAGGAACCGGACCGCGGCGGGATCCTTTCGGGTGTCGTAAGCCGTCTTCAGCGCTTCGACCATCACCGGGAAGTCGTCGGGCCCGGCGTCGGGCGCGCGGAAGGACCACACGTCCTCGATCCGGAAGTCGTGGGTGAACTCGTGGATCCGCCACGGCTGTGCGGTGTGGGCGGCTTTCGGGATTCGCATCGGTCATTCCTTCCGAGCCGGTGTTCCCTGTCGGTCGGGCCGGGTGGGGCCGGGACCCGGCGGTGATCGTCGCCGGCCGTCCGCGCATCGATCTCGCGGCGGATCGACGCGGACGGGCGCGCCAGCTCGCGGCCGCACCAGAGAACACGGAACCGCTAGTTCTGGAACCGTTGGTTTCGATACTTCTGGTTCCGTATGATGCACCCATGTCTGCTCGCAAGCAAGCTCGCAACCAGGGGGGCCGCCCCCGAGACAGCCGCGTCGACGAGGCCATCGCCTCCGCCGTTCGAGAGCTGCTGACCGAGGTGGGATACGCGCGGCTCACGATGGCCGAGGTGGCCGCGCGAGCCGGCGTGGGCAAGGCGGCGATCTACCGGCGCCACGCCACCAAACAGGAGATGATCTTCGACGTCCTCGTGCCGGATCGGTTCCTGGCCGTGGCGCCCGACCGCGGATCGCTCCGCGCCGACCTGGCCGCCGTGCTCGCCGAGATCGCGGCCACCATGGCCTCGCCGCCACAGGGGACGGTCCCCGGCCTGCTGGCCGATGTCCACGCCGACCCCGCACTACGCGACCGGTTCGACGAGAAATACCTGGGAGCCCAGCGCCAGACCCTCACGGAGATCCTGGACCGCGCTGCCGCACGCGGCGAACTCGCCACCCGCCCCGACCCGGCCACCCTCAACGCCCTCCTTGTCGGACCTGTCTTCGCCTGGCTGTTCCTGCTGTCCGAATCCCCCGACCGACTCCCCGCCCTGACCTCCGCACTTCTCGACGCGACACTCGCCCTCACCAGCCCCGGATCCCCCGGCGCCCCAGACACCTCCGGCAGTGAGATCGCGACGCGTCCAGGTCCGCGAACGTGAGCGCTCCACGGCCGGCCACGCGGCAGGCTGGTCGTACGCCGCCCACCCCTTGGCTGCCACCTTCACCTGCTGCGCCGTAGCGCTACTCGGCACTTCGCGGCAGCGCGGCTCCAAGCGGCCCGCTCCGCCGTCCCGAAGGAGCGGGGAGAGACCAGGGTGCGGTGCGTCGGCCGCTGAAGGTCCCCTGTCAGTGCCTCGCTTTAGGCTGCCGGGCATGGGCAGTTCGGGCCGCGACCGCATGAGCACCTCGGTGTTCCACGGGCGTGCCCGACGTCTCACGGATCTGATCGACGAGTCCCCATTCGATCCACACCTGTAGCATCCACGCCGTCCGCTGAAGACCCACCCGTGACAGAAGGCAGAGATACCCACCGTGTTCCAGGAAACCCCGATCTACGTTCGGCTCGTCGCCGAACGAGGCGACGTCCCAGCCGAGGTGCGCAACGAGGCCGAGCGGATACACCGGGACCTGGCCCGGGTGATCGTCCTCTCGGCTCCGCCCGGAGCGGGCGTGCCACCGCATGGCGCACCCCTGCGATAGTCCCCGCCACCCTCCCCGCAGTCCCCCCACTCGCGTGCATGTGCAGACCGCCTGACGCTGTTCGCCGGAGAGCCGAACCCCACGATCTCCGTTCCCGTAGCCGCGTCGCGCACAACCGCACACCCCGGCTGGTCCCCACCCCGCCGGGGGAGTCGGGAGGGCGGGCACGAGCCGCCGCGCCTGGGGTGAGGCCCGGTCAGCACGCCGCCGCATGCCGGGAGGAGCCGCCGCCGATGACCGTCACGGCAAGCAGTCCTCGTGCAGCTCCCCGCCGAAGGCGTTCCGCGCGTGCGTGTGCATGCGCCGGCCGTACGTCCGGTCCTCGGCCAGGGCGGAGTAGCCGCGGCCCTGACATGTGATCAGTCCGGCGGTGTCCGCCAGGTAGACGTCCAGTCCCGGATACATCAGCTCGATGCAGGGGATGTCGTCGACGTCCAGGGCGAAGACCGGGTACTCCCCGTGATCGTCGGGCTCACCGGTGGCCAGGACGCGACGGGAGTCGGACCCGCCCGGCAGGAGGAAGCACTCGTCGAAGCGAGCCGACAGCGCGTCATAGACCCCTCCCCAGCCGTCGCCGAGGGTGTCGCGCGCGAGCCGTCCGAGCGGGCGCGGCGTGAAACGGCGGTCGGGACCGATCCAGCCGAACCGACGGAAGAACCCGCCGTCGAACGCCAGCCAGCGACGGAGGCTGGGCGGCAACGGCCGCCCGCTGGGGAACGTGGCGGTGGCCAGCACATCGGCGGGCACCGGCTCCGGCGGCCCGTCCAGCCACGGCCCCGCCCACGGGGCGTAGTCGAGGATCAGTCGGTGCGGTTCCGCCTCGACGGAGGCGATGACGCGCTCGGTGAGGGCGGCGCCATGGTCGACGGTAGGGGTTGTCATGCTCTGTGCCGTCCCGTTCGCGGGTTGTCCACCAGTACTCGGTCGGCCCGACTGTACGAGCCGGCACCGACAGCGGGACGTCGTCGGTCCGCACCGCCGAGGCCGGCCCGTAGCCGACCGGGAGCCCCCGGTCGGCCGCTGACGGCGTGTCGGCCGTGTCCGCCGGGCGGCACCCTCGATCCCGCGCACCGGCACCGGCACCGGCGCCAGTGGGCACCCGGGCCGGTACCGGTGCTCCGCGTGGGCGAAACCTGCGTGAGTCGTGGCGTGTCGGGCAACCGAGATCTCGTAGTCTCCGGGCAGAGAGGTGTTGGGTCCGATGCGAAGCGTGGGCGTGGAGGAAGAGCTGCTGCTGGTCCACCCGGAGACCGGGGAACCACAGGCCGTGTCCGGCGCCATTCTGGAGGCCACCGCCCGGGACGTCGCCTTCGCGGCGGAGCTGCAGCGCGAGCAGCTGGAGTTCGCGACCGAACCGCACCGGGCCATGGCGGACCTGGCAGTGGACGTACGACGCCGGCGGCAGGCGGCGGCCGAACGGGCCCGGGAGGTCGGGGCACAGGTGGCGGCCCTGGCCACCTCGCCGTTGGAGGTGGCGCCCACCGTCGGGGAGGGCGAGCGCTATCAGTGGCTGGCGAGGGAGTTCGGCCTGACCACGCAGGAGCAGCTGACCTGCGGCTGTCACATCCATGTGAGTGTCGAGTCGGACGAGGAGGGTGTCGCGATCATCGACCGGATCCGCCCCTGGCTGCCGCCGCTGCTCGCCCTGAGCGCCAACTCCCCGTTCTGGCAGGGGATGGACAGCGGATACAGCAGCTATCGCAGCCAGGTGTGGAGCCGCTGGCCGTCGGCCGGCCCGACGGAGGCATTCGGGTCCGCCGAGAGGTATCACCGGCGGGTAGAGGCGATGCTCGCCACCGGCACTCTGCTGGACAAGGGAATGCTCTACTTCGACGCGCGCCTCTCCCACCGCTATCCGACCGTCGAGGTGCGGGTGTCCGACGTGTGCATGGAGGTGGACGACACCGTGCTCGTCGCGGCGCTGGTGCGCGGCCTGGTGGAGACGGCCGCTCGCGGCCGACTGGCCGGGGAGCCCGCGCAGGAGATCGGTGTCGGGGAACTTCGGCTGGCCTCGTGGCGCGCCGGGCGCTCGGGGCTCAGCGGTGACCTGGTGGATCCACGGACCGGGAGGCCCTGCCCGGCCGGAACCGTGCTCCAGGCACTGCTGGACCACACGGTGGACGCGCTCGAGGACATCGGCGATCTGGAACTCGTCCGGGACCGCCTCGGAGAGGTGCTGTCCCGGGGCAACGGGGCCCAGCGGCAGCGCGACACCTTCGGCCGCACGGGCGACCCGCGGGCCGTCGTGGCGGACGCGGTGCGGCGGACGTCGGCCTGACGGCCGCAGGCGCGGGACGGACCACTGACCGGCGGGACCGAAACCGGGGGAGGGGCCGGCAAACTCAGCGGCGACGTCCGAAGGGCGGGGGCGGGCGGTACGGGGCGCTCGGCGGTGGTGGCACAGGGGGGTTAACACCACCGTGCGGCAGGGGGGTAACAGCATTCCCCCGCATCGGCCGCTCAGCGATGCTGGTCCCACAGACCGGTCGCCCCCACCAGCCCGCCCTGAGCTGGTGGTCTCCCACCACCAGTCCGCCCCGAGCCTCAGTGGTCTCCCACCACCAGCCCGCCCCGAGCAGGTGCCTCCCGTCACCAGAGCGCCCCTCAGCCGGTCGCCTCTCCCGCCAGCCCGCCCTGGGCCGGTGGCCTCCCACCAACCCAACCCGCAGGAGATAGGTCGTGTACGAGCACGAAAGCCGCAGGTTCCGCTTCTTACGGCGGCAGCACGGCCCCCGGCGTACCGCGAGATCGGTCACCGGCGCACGAGGGGCGAACGAGCGGCCCGACAGGCCGAGGACGGAGCTGCCGCGCGCGCCACGACGCGCCGCCGCCGCCGTCCGGCCGGTCGGGGGCGTCGTGGCGGCGCTGACGGCCACCCTGCTGACGACGGCCCTCGCGACGCCCGCCTCCGCCACCGTCACCGCGACCGAGCCGAGGACGGCCCCGCAGGGCGAGCACCGGGCCACCCAGCGGGCCATCGACGCGGAGGTCGGGAACGGGGTGCTCGGGGTGATCGCGGTGGCTCGGAAGGGGCGCGACACCTGGACCGGACAGGCCGGCACAGCCGACCTGCAGAGCGGTGCGCCACGGCGGTCCGAGGACCGGTATCGGGTCGGCTCGATCACCAAGACCTTCGTCGCCACGGTGATGCTCCAGCTGGAGGCGGAGGGGAGGCTTGGCCTGGACGACACCGTCGACCGCTGGCTGCCCGGCCTGGTCCGCGGCAACGGGCACGACGGTCGCCAGATCACGCTGCGTCAGATCCTCGGCCACACCAGCGGGATATCCAGCTACACCGAGGATCCGGATTTCCAACGGAGCGCGTTCGGCACCGACTTCCTCCGACACCGCTACGACACCTGGACACCGCGGAAGATCGTCGAGCTCGCGATGACCCACCGGCCGGACTTCCCGCCTGGATCCGGCTGGCACTACTCGGACACCAACTACATCCTCGCCGGCATGGTGATCAACAAGGCTACCGGTCATTCCTACGCCCAGGAGATCGAGCGCCGCATCCTGCGCCCGCTGCGTCTGAACGCCACCGAACTGCCGGGAACCGAGACTCGAATACCCAAGCCCAGCGGCCGCGCGTACTCGAAACTGACCGGAACCCTCGGCGGGCGTCCGGAGCCGGGCAGCGTGACGTACGACGTCACCGACCTCAACCCCTCCCTCGCGGGCGCGGCGGGCGAGATCGTCGCCACCGCCGAGGATCTCAACCGGTTCTACCGGGCTCTGCTCTTGGGAAAGCTCCTCGGGCCGCGCCAACTGAAGGAGATGACCACGACCGTGCCCGTCGGCGCGGGATCGAACGTCTCCTACGGCCTCGGTCTGATGAAGCTGACGACGCCCTGCGGCGACCTGTGGGGCCACAGCGGAGGAATCCAGGGCTCCTCCTCGCAGACCCTGACGACCGCGAACGGCGAGCACGCGCTGTCGATCAACTTCAACAGCGACTGGAGTGGCACCTTCGACCACATCGTCGAGGCTGAGTTCTGCGGGACGTGACCCCGAGTGCGGCCTCCTCGGGATCGCGGTGCCTCCCCCGTGCCCGGGTCGCCTGCCCGGCCGGGCAGGCCGCCGCCGGTGGCGACGAGATCGGTGGCTCGGCTGGCGACGAGGGCACCGGACGAGGGCACCGGGGGAGGGGGTGGAATCCGATGGGCCGCGGCTATGCGAGGTGGGACGATGGAGCCATGCGGTCTGATGGAGCCATGCGGTCCGATGTCTCGCTTCACCCCCTAATGGGCAGTGATGCGGGGCACCGCCAGGCCCACCCCGGCCCATCGAGGCCCTGAAAGAGACTGCGGGCCCCGCATCACTTTCTCGTGACGGTGGTCGGTTCCGGAGAAGCCGTACACACCCCCTGGGACTGGATCCCTTGGTCAAGAGCCGGCCTCCGGGACCGTCCACTGTCACGAGTTCACGCCTCCACCGCATCCGGTCCGATGATCGGATCGTTGAGGTTTGTGGTCCGAGCCGCCCACAGGGGTCACCTCTCATCACGCCTGGAGTCACCGAGCTCTGGAGCAGACCGAGGGCCCTGATGGCCGCTGGGGTCACGAACGGCTGATCGGATGCAGGGCCATCGAGCCCTTCCATTAGGGAGACGCGTGCCCCCGCACGGCTGCGACCAGCAGCACGCCCCCCGACCGAGAGGACGAACACGACACGATGACCGTCACCTGCGGAATCGACTGGGCCAGCGACCACCACGACGTCGCCCTGGTCGACCACGAGGGAACCCTGTTGGCAAGGGCCCGGATCACCGACGACTTCGACGGCCTGCACCAGCTCCTCGAACTCCTCACCACCCACGGCGACACCGCCAACGCCCCAGTCCCCGTCGCGATCGAGACCTCCCGCGGCCTCCTCGTCGCCTGCCTCCGCGCGACCGGCCGGCCCATCTACGCGATCAACCCGATGGCCGCCGCCCGCTACAGAGACCGCCATGCGGTCACCCGCAAGAAGTCCGACCACCTCGACGCCATGGTGCTCGGGAACATCCTGCGCACGGACAGGGCCGCCCACCGGCCTCTGCCCGACGACAGCGAGCTCGCCCAAGCGATCGCCGTCCTGGCCCGCGCCCAGCAGGACGCGGTCTGGGACCGCACCCAGGCGGGCAACAAACTTCGCTCCCACCTGCGTGAATACTTCCCCGGCTTCCTCGCGGCCTTCCAGCACAACCGCGAAGGGATCAGCAGCAGCGTCGCCCGCGCCGTGCTGGCCGCGGCCCCCACTCCCGACCAGGCAGCCAAGCTCACCCGCGCCCAGCTGCGCGCGCTGCTGAAGAAGGCCGGCCGCCAGCGCGGCATCGAGGCAGAAGCCGAACGACTGCGAGACGCCCTGCGCATCACGCAGATGCGCCAGCCCCACCAGGTCGAGCAAGCCATGGGACGCCAGGCCATCGCCCTGCTCAGACAGCTTGATGCCGCCTGCATCAGCGTCGACGACCTTGCCGAAGCGACGGTGGAGTCTTTTGATGCGCACCCGGACGCCGAGATCATCACCAGCTTTCCAGGGCTCGGGTCACTCACCGGCGCCCGGGTGCTCGCCGAGATCGGCGACGACCGATCCCGATTCACCGACGCGAAAGGCCTGAAAGCCTTCGCCGGAGCCGCACCGGTCACCCGGGCGTCCGGCAGAAGCCTCGCGGTCATGGCCCGCAGGGTCAAGAACCAGCGTCTGGCCTCGGTCGGCTACGTCTGGGCGTTCGCCAGCCTGACTGCCTCCCCAGGCGCCCGCGCCCACTACGACCGGCGACGAGCCGACGGAGACCGCCACACAGCCGCCCAGCGCAACCTCTTCAACCGCATGCTCGGCTGCCTCCACCACTGCCTCACCAAGCGCACCCCCTACGACGAACTCACCGCGTTCCCCACCCCGCCGACCCCACAACTCACCATCGCTGCTTGACAGATCAACTGCATCGGATGTCTTGACCGGGCTCTTCTCGAGGAGTTGCGGCACGTCGCCGTGGCGGATGCCGATCCCCGCGAGGTGATGCCGCCGGTCGGCGGGCCGGATGGCTGGACGCTCGAACGTCAGGCCGCGTTTCTGCGGTTTCATGAGTCGAGAGCGCTGGCTGTCGAGCCTGTGGAGACCACCTTCGCCGTCGTCGTGGGCGAGCGGGTGGTCGGAGCCGCCCGGCTGTGCCCCATGGAGGAGCCGGCCGGGGCGGTGGAGGCCGGGGTGTGGATCGGCCGTTCCCATCGTGGCGCCGGCGTGGGCGGCGCTGTCCTCAAGCAGCTTCTGGACCGGGCCCGCGCGGAGGGGATCGGTACGGTGTGCGTGAGCACGGCACCGGAGAACACGGCT
The DNA here is from genome assembly GCF_029541745.1 of Streptomyces sp. LX-29. Classification (NCBI taxonomy): domain Bacteria; kingdom Bacillati; phylum Actinomycetota; class Actinomycetes; order Kitasatosporales; family Streptomycetaceae; genus Streptomyces; species Streptomyces sp. LX-29. The sequence continues at coordinate 8,017,906 of NZ_CP089746.1, forward strand.
GTCAGACAGCTGATGGCCCGCATGGGTGTGGAGCTCGTCCGTGAGGGAGACGTGCTCACGGGGTGGATGGACCCGTCCGCGGTGGTCCAGCCGTAGCTCGGGTGAACCACGGGAGCGCGCCCGGTGGCTGGCCGGAGGCCGGGGGCGCCGGGACGGTTCCGTCGTCGACGCGCACAGCCCTGCCACACCACCTTGAGTAAAGGTACTGGGTACAGTGCATTACTGAATTCCGCGATCGAAAGCGGTTGAGTATGGCGGTGGTGCGAATGGCCGGCATTCTGAGGGCGGCGGTCGACGACGATGCCGAGACGTGTGCTGGGGAATACGCGTGATGGCGGCACCGTCGGCCGCGACGGAAAAGGCCGCTGAACCTCTCGTCTCGCCGGTCAGCTCGCACAACGAGTGGGACCCGCTGGAGGAGGTCATCGTCGGGCGCCTCGACGGCGCGACGATCCCCTCCAAGCATCCGGTCGTGGCCTGCAACCTCCCACCCTGGGCGGCGCGATTGCAGGGCCTCGCCGCCAGTTGCAGGTATCCGCGCAAGATGGTCGAGGAGGCCCAGCGCGAACTCGATCAGTTCATCGCCCTCCTGCGGTCCCTCGGCATCACGGTCAGGCGCCCGGACGCGGTCGACCACGGGCAGCGCTTCGGCACCCCCGACTGGTCGTCGCACGGTTTCTGCAACACCTGTCCGCGTGACAGCATGCTCGTGATCGGCGACGAGATCATCGAGACCCCGATGGCATGGCCGTGCCGCTATTTCGAGACCCACTCCTATCGCACGCTCCTCAAGGACTACTTCCGGCGCGGAGCGCGCTGGACGGCGGCTCCCAGGCCGCAGCTCACGGACGCACTGTTCGAGGCGGATTTCACCGTCCCCGCGGACGGCGAGCCCATGCGCTATATCCTCACCGAGTTCGAGCCCGTATTCGACGCCGCGGATTTCGTGCGCGCCGGGCGGGACCTGTTCGTGACGCGCAGCAACGTCACCAACGAGATGGGCATCTCCTGGCTGCGCCGCCATCTCGGACCGGGATATCGCATCCATGAGATCGAGAGCCGTTGCCGCGCGCCGATGCACATCGACACGACGTTCATCCCGCTCTCGCCCGGCAAGGCACTGATCAACCCCGAGTACATCGACGTCGACCGCCTGCCCGACATCCTGAAGTCCTGGGACATCCTGGTCGCTCCCGAGCCCAACCCGATCGACGAGCGCGTGCTGAGGATCACCTCCATGTGCGGCAAATGGCTCAACATGAACGTTCTCATGGTCGACGAGAAACGGGTGATCGTGGAGCGGCACCACACCGATATGCTGCGCGCCCTCGAGAGATGGGGATTCGAACCGATCCCGTGCGACCTGATGCACTACGCGCCGTTCGGCGGCTCGTTCCACTGCGCGACGCTCGACATCCGTCGCCGCGGCACGCTCGAGTCCTATTTCCCTTGATCCGCCCCGTGCTCGCCGACCGCGGTCGGAACGACAGCAGGCACACGAGGTCAAGCCCGGGACGGACCCGGGTTCGGGTCCGGGATGCCGTCCCGTTTGCGGCGGAACTCGGCGGCGTCGGCGTGGTTGCCGAGGGCTGCCAGGATGTCGGCGAGGACGGTCAGGGCCCGCTTCAGCACCGGTATGTAGACCGGCTGACGTTCGGCCACCGACCAGTACGTGTCCACGGCGCCGACGGCCGCCTCCGACGCCGACGACAGGTCGACCGTCGCGCGCAGCCGCATCTCGGCGTAGCGGAGCTGCCGGCGGGTGAGCTCGGCCAGATGGGCCTCCGGATCCGACGCGGCCAGCGGCCCCAGGAGATCAAGGCTCTCCTGGCTGGCCGCGAGCATCTCGCCGACACGGCCCAGCGCCGCGAGCTGCTCGGCGGCGGCGCCCAGGGACATCGCCAACTGTGCGCCGTACGCGGCCGAGCCGCCCACGACGACCAGCTGTCGGTACCGGCCGACGGCCTCCCCGAGCAGCTCCAGCGCCTCGGCGGGCCGCCCCAGGGCGGAGTGGCGCAGACCCGTGTTGAAGAGGGAGGCCGCGAGGAGGGGGATGTACGCGCGGGGGTTCTCCTGGGCGAGCCGGCGGTGGAGCTCCAGCGACTCCCGGGCGGGAGCGACGGCGTCGGCGGGCCGGAGCGCCTCGGCGAACCGGGCACCCAGGTCGTTCAGGGAGACGGCAAGGACGGGCACGTACGCGGGCTCGTCCCCGGCGAGCTCCCGGAGGATGTCGACGGCCTCCTGCCGTGGCGATATCGCCTCCTCCCGTCGGCCACCCGCCGACAGCAGGTCGGAGACGCGGGCGAGGACGTCGGCCAGCCGGGGGAGGTGTCGGTCGGGGTCGTCGGCCGCGAGCCGACGGTGCAGCGCGAGCGCCTCCTGAGTGACGGCGAGCGCCTCGCTCCGCCGGGAGAGGCTCTCCAACCGCCGGCCGAGGTTGCTCAGCGCGTCCCCGAGGTGCGGGCGGAACACGGCGGGATTCGCCTTCTCCAGCCCGCGGTACAGCTCGACGCACTCCAGGCTGGGCGCCAGGGCCTCCTCGTCGCGGCCGAGCCGGGCCAGGGTGAGGCCGATTCCGCTGAGCGTCGCGGCCAGCCCGGGAAGTTCGGTCTCCGGGGCGGCCGCGACGAGGGCGCGGCCGTACTCCAGGGAGCCCTCGTACAGCCGCAGCGCGTCCTCGGGTCGGCCCTGCTCGGAGAGGAGGGAGGCGAGCCGCCGCGCCGCCGCCGTGTAGTTCGGCAGGTGTCGCGCCGTCCGCTCGGCGTGGCCGCTCCTGACGGCCTCCTGGTACAGGAGGAAGGCCGATTCGGCGTGTTCGAGGGCCTGGTCCGGCCGGCCCAGGCGCTCCAGCAGGGCGGAGAGTGTGCCGGTGGCGTGGGCGAAGGGGGCGAGATAGCGGTCCCGGTCGCCCTGGGCCAGGCTGCGGAGCACCCGCACCGCCGTGACGGCGGGCTCGGTCGCCTCCTCCAGCCGTCCCGCGTCCGCGAGCAGCTCACTGAGGTGGCTCAGGGAGACGGCGTGGTTGTGCAGGTCGACATCGGTCGGCTGACCGGTCGTCACGGCCGCACGGCCGTACTCCACCGCCGTGGTCTCGACGTCGACGGCCTCCCGCCCGCGCCCCGCGTACGACAGCCGGATGGCCAGGGTGTGCAGGGCCTCGGCCCGTTCGCGCGGGTCGCCGGTGGCGGCGAGCCGGCGCCGGGTGACGCGCTCGGTGAGCACCGCGTACCCCGCGTCGATCTCGACGTGCCGGGTGTTCCCGGTGACGGACCTGAACCTTCGCTCGATGCCCTCGACCATGTCGAAATCGAGCGTGTCGATCCCCGCGAGCGAGGTCAGCGCGCCGCTCCCCGCGTCGAGCGCGAGCTCCGGATCCCCCCTCAGCACCGGGAAGAGATGCCCCTGCCCCACGTGTGGCCACCGGCCGGCCGCCTCCGCGAGGAAGGTCACGGCACGCGGCGTCCAGGGCGCCGCGGCCCCGTCTCCGCCGCGGGCCAGCAGCGAGGTCACCCCGGAGGCGGCCCAGGGGTCGGTGGCGTATCCGGTGACGGGGCTGCCGGGCAGGGTGAGCGCGAGGAAGTCCTCGGCGAGACGGTCGGGCAGCAGGGGGTGGAGGACATGGGAGCGGCTCGGGTCGGTGGGCGGATAGCAGACCGCGTGGTCGCCCAGCAGTTCGTCGGCCGCCATGTCCGGCACCAGCCCGGCGAGCACGGCACGGCCGACGTGCCGGGTCACCGGCCCGGTGAGGACGGCCGTGAACACGGCCCGCGCCATGAGGCGGTCGGGGGTGCGATGGGGCAGCCCCGAGTCCGCGTTCTCATGGAGCTGCCGCCAGTTCTCGTGCTCGCGGTCGAGCAGGTACGCGGTCAGTCCGACCATGTCGCCGGGCGCCCGACACCCCCGCGCCCGCGCGTCCACGGCGACCAGCGCGGCCATCTGCACGGCGAGCGTCAGCCCGAAGTCGTCGTGGCCGAGCGGCCCCGGCGGAGCGATGGACCCGACGTCGGGGAGTTCGGGGTAGCGCGCGGCGAAGCAGTCCCGGGCGGTGGTGAACATGCGACCGCGCTCGTCCCCCTCCACGGGCAGCGGGCGCAGCGGCTGATCGGAGGTGTCGATGTTCTCGCGCAGCCGGTTCAGCTGTCCGCGCACGGCCGGCCAGCCGTGCGCGGACCGGCCGATCAGCAGGATCCGGGCCGGGACGCCCTGGCGTAGCAGCCGGTTGTGGAACAGCCAGCTCAGATGCGAGGCGGGCCACCGGTCGGCGTAGTCGACGAGGACGAGAACGCCGGTGTGCCCGTCCAGCCGCAGGTCCTGGCTGCCCTCCGCGGGCGGGGCGGTGTCGGTGCCGTGCACGGCGGTGACGACCTTCCAACCGGCCGCCTCGGAGTCGGCGGCGAGTCGTGTCGCCAACCGGGTCTTGCCCTGCCCGCCGGGCCCGTGCAGCCAACGGACCGCTTTGTGGGAGCGCTGCTCACGCCAGGCGATCAGGTCGCCCAGCTCGGCGTCCCGGCCGGTGAAGTCGACGACTTCGGCTCGCGCGTCGAGCATGCGGCTGGGCTGGGCCCGGAGCCACTCGCCGTCGAGGCCGGGAACCCTCTGATGCGCGAACAGCAGATAGACCGGGGTGCCGGTGCCGAAGACGTGGATGTCCGCGCCGATGGCCCCGTACGCGTGCCCGTTCTCCGCCCGGATCTCCTGCCGCATGGACACGGGTCCCTCAGCCTCGGTCACCGCTTCCCCCTCATATCCGCCCGGTGACCCGCGTGCCCCGCCTCCCGGGTGACGGCGCGGCCACCGGTGTGGCGGCCCCGACCACCACCAGCCCCCTGGTGACGCAGTCTCCCTGACGCCCCACCACCGTTCAAGATCAGTGACTGTCAGTGGGCTCGTGCATCATCGTTCCCATGACACAGAGCACCGTCGACCCGTTGCACACCCTCGCCCGCGAGCATCTGCCCGAAGAGGTCGCCGAGCGGTGGGTCGGCCTGCTGCGGCCGGGCCTGCGCCTGGAGAAGGCCGCGGGTGCGGGGCCGGGGCGGGGTACGGGCACGGCCGGGGAGACGAGTCCGGTCGTCGGCCGGCTCGGCGGGTTGCCGGAGCTGCCCGAGGGCGAGACGTGGCCCGTGTGGGAGGGGCACGGCCCGCTGGCCTTCGTCGCTTCGCTCGACTGCGCCTCGCTGCCCTCCACCGCCCTCGACATCGCCCTGCCCGCCGACGGCACGCTGGCCTTCTTCCACTTCGACGGGCAGGTGGACGGCGGCCGCGCGATGGTGGCACCCGACCACCCCGACAGCTGGGCGGGCGCGCGCGTGCTGTACGTGCCGGCGGGCGTCCCCGTCGCCGAGCGGGCGGCACCGGAGGGCATCCGGCCCTACCCCGTGGTGCCGCTGACGGCGCGGATGGAGACGACGGCGCCGTGCGCCTGGCACCCGGTGGTCTCCCAGGAGTTCGCGCCGATGTCCGAGGACCACCCGGTGTGGGACGAGGACTTCCAGGACGCCCTGGCGGAGCGGCTCGAGGGCACGGAGCACCGCATCGGCGGCCACGCGCACCCCGTGCAGGGCGCGGTGGAGTACGAGGTCGCCCGTGGCGCCCTGGGCAGCCCGCCGTGGGACGACCCCCGCATCCAGGAGGAGGCCCTGCGCTGGGTGCTGCTCGCCCAGTTCGACACCGATGACGACGCCGACATGATGTGGGGCGACTGCGGCGCCCTCTACTGGCTGATACGCCCCGAAGACCTGGTCGAACGCCGCTTCGACCGCGCGATGTTCACCTGGCAGTGCTGCTGACCGCGGACGGCGTCCCCCCGTCGGTCGGGAGCCGGGACCGTCGGCCGGACCCTGTGCCGGCGGGTGCCGGTGCGGCACCGGTGTGCCGGTCCGGTCCCGTCGCCATCGTCCAGCAGAGTGCGCGGTCCGGGGCAGGCGGCCGACTCCGACCCGGCAGAGTGCTATATCCACTTTTGCATGGATAGTCTATGACGTGTGATCAAGTCTGGACGGCAACGGCTCCGTCGTGGCCACGGCCGGCGACGGCTCATCCTGCTGTCACCGGTCATCCTGACCATTGTCATCGCCAGCCTGGCGTACACCACTCCCCGAAGCATGGCCTTCAGCCGCCTCCTGCCGGCGGCGCCCGCTCTCGCCGCCGCCATGTGGCCCGTTCTCCCCACCGTCCTGCTGGGGACGGTCTGCCTCTTCCTCATGATCGGCCTCGGCATCGTCTTCCCCGACCTGGGGACGGGGTACACGGCGGCAGGGATCGTCGCGGTCACCGTGGCGGCCGCGTACGGGAGCCATGTCCGGCTCCAGCGGGAGCGGACCCTCTTCCAGGTCCGGCTCGTCGCCGACGCGGCGCAGCAGGTGGTTCTGAGCCCTATGCCGCGCCGCTTCGGGGCCGTCGAGATCGAGGCGCTGTACCTCGCGGCCGCGGCGGAGGCCCGCATCGGCGGCGACTTCTACGAGGTGGTCGACACGCGGTACGGCGTCCGGCTGCTCGTCGGCGATGTGCGGGGCAAGGGCCTCCCGGCGGTGGGGGCGGCAGCGGCGATCGTCAACGCCTTCCGGGAGGCCGCCTACGACGAGGCCGACCTCGTCAGCATCGCGCGCCGGCTGGAGGCCAGCAGCACCCGCTACAGCGCGGCCTTCGCCCGCGAGGGCCTGTTGGAGCGCTTCGCCACCGCCCTGCTCGTCGAGATCCCTCCGGAGGGCGGCCGTATCGACATCCTCAACTGCGGACACCCGCCGCCGCTGCTCCTGGACCGTGCGGAACTCCGTGTGCTGCGGCCCACCGCACCCTCGCCGCTGCTCAATCTCGCGGACCTGATCGGCGATCACTACAGCATCGACACCTTCGATTTCGGCCCCGGCGACCTGCTGCTGCTCTACACCGACGGGGTCGTCGAGGCCCGTGGCCGCGACGGCGGCTTCTTCTCTCTGGAGACCTGGATGGCCGGGTGGGCCTCCGCCCGGCCCCGCGAACTGCTCGACGCTCTCCACCGCGACCTCGTCCACTTCAGCGGAGGAAACCTGAACGACGACATCGCGGCCCTCGCCGTGCGCCTGGACGAAGCTCCGGAGCCGCGTCACGGTGAGCGGGATCAGTCCGCGTGACCGCGCCCCCTCGCCCCTTCGTCGTCCGACCGGAGCGCGATCGAACCGGGACGCTCACGCCGACCCGCCGCCGCGGCGTGGCGGGAACAGCGGCAAGGCCCCCTACGGGTGGCGGAGCGGCCGCGGCTCGATGGCACCCGCCTGATCGGTGAGGAGCACCACCGAGGGGGTGCCATGTCTCACGGAGCCCGCCGCACGCCGGGGACGACCGCGTAGGCACGGACGGGGAAGGTGCCGAAGCCTCTGACCCGGGGCGCGGCCGCGTGCAGCCGAGCGCCGTGGCGTGGGAGGTGGTCCAGACGGGTGAGGTGCTCCAGCACCGGGATGCCCGCGTCGAGCAGGACGGAGTGCGCCGGGCGTGCGTCGCCCCGCATGTCGTCGATGTTGGCGCTGTCGATGCCCACCAGTCGGGCGTCGGCTTCGGCGAGCGCCCGCGCGCCGTCTCCGGTGAGGTAAGGCGCGTCCCGGCCGTACGCCTCGGTGCCGAAGTGCCGGTCCCAGCCGGTGTGCAGCAGGACCGCCGCACCGGCCACCTCGACGCCGTCGAACGCGTCCGGGCCGATCCCGCGTTCGCCGTTCGGCGGCCCGGGCACCACGACGACCGGCAGGTCGGCGACGGCGTCCAGCGGCAGGTCGGCGAGGTCCGCCCGGTCGGGGTAGCGATGGAAGGGACTGTCGAGGTAGGTGCCGGTGTTGCCGACCATGCTGATCCGGTCGATCGCGAACTCCGTGCCCGCCTCGTAGTGGGCGCGGGACGCCTTTCGCGTCAGATGCGGGGTGATGACCGGGCCGGGCAGCCCGGGGAGGGTGACCATGCCTTCGGTGATCACATGGCTCAGGTCCACCAGTCGGGAGGGCGCCCGGACCTCGCGGTCCCGTTCGGCGGCCGCGGTGCCGGGGCACAGGCGCACGCGGTCGGCCGGCCCCAACCGGAGGGCCGCCACGAGCAGTTCGACGACCTGCCGCTCCGGCAGGTCGGAGCGCGGAACGTCCAGCGGGAAGCCCCGCACCCGCAGGGAGCCGCCGTCGGCCAGGGTCACATCGGCGTCGATCAAGGTGGAGTGGTCGGTCATGACCCTCATCCTGTGTCGACCGCGCGTCGAGCGCCATCGAGTCCTTCTTCAGTCGATGTGTAGCGTCACTGCATGCAGATCGATCCACGGCGGCTGGCCGTGCTCCGCGCGGTGGCCGACTCCGGCGGCGTACTGGCGGCGGCGAGCATCCTCCATCTGACCCCGTCCGCCGTCTCGCAGCACATCGCGCGACTGGAGGCGGAGACGGGTGTGACCCTGCTGGACCGGTCACGGCTCGGCGGGCGCCGGACCGTCGGGCTCACCGCCGCCGGACGCCTGCTGGCCGGCCACGCCCGGCGGCTGACCGAGGTACTGGCCGACGCCGAGCGGGACCTCAGCGCCCTGACCGGGCAGGTGACCGGCCCGGTCGCGGTCGGGGCCTTCGTGACGGTACTGGAGAACCTGGTCGCCCCGGCGGCGGCCTCCCTCGCCGCCACCCACCCGCGGATCGAGGTCCGCATCCGGCAGATCGAGCCGGAGCCGGGGCAGAGCGCCCTGCGCTCGGGCGCCCTGGACCTGCTGATCGTCGAGAGCGACGCCGCGGATGGCCCCGCCGAGGTCTCCGGAGCGCGCGCGGTGCACCTCCTCGACGACCCCTACCGCATCGCCGCCCCCGCCTCCTGGGGCCCGGTGGCGGACCTTCAGGCGCTCCTGGACCGGCCCTGGCTGAGCGGGCCGCCGGGCTCGGTCGCGCGGCGAGCCCTCGACCGGGTCGCCGCGCAGCACCGCACGCCGCTCAGGCGCGTCCACGAATGCCTCGACTTCTCCGCCACGCTGGCGGTCGTGGCATCGGGCCTGGCGGCGGCCGTGGTTCCGGCGCTGGCCCTGGCGCGCCGCGACGAGGGCGCCTTTCAGCTGCTGGACGCTCCGATGCTCGGTGCACGCCGCCTGGACCTGCTGCACCGCCCGGACCGCCATGAACCCAGCCCGGCCGCGCGCCTGGTCATCCAGGCCATTCGCGCCGTACGCTGACCGCGCTCCGAGCCCCTCGGTCGGTCGGGATCGCCACATCGCCGGGCGATCCGCGGCCCCGGCGCGACGGCGTGGCCGCCGCCGCGGTGGGCCCACCGGGGCTCGGACTCCCGCGCTCAGTCCGCGGCGTGACCCTCGCACACCGCACGACCGGACCCGGCGTGACCCCGGCCCCCTCCGCCTCCACGGCTCGCCCTCACTGCCGGTACCCGCTCAGGAAGCGCCCGATCCGGCTGATCGCCGCGTCCAGGTCGTCGGCGTAGGGGAGGGTCAGGATCCGGAAGTGGTCGGGGCGCGGCCAACTGAAGCCGGTGCCCTGGACGACCTGGATCTTCTCCCGAAGCAGCAGGTCGAGCACGAACTTCTCATCGTCGTGGATCGGGTGCACCTTCGGGTCGATGCGCGGGAACGCGTACAGCGCGCCCTTCGGCTTCACACACGACACGCCGGGGATCTCGTTCAACTTCTCCCAGGCGCGGTCGCGCTGTTCGAGGAGGCGGCCGCCCGGGGCGGTCAGCTCCTTGATGGACTGGCGGCCGCCGAGCGCGGCCTGGATGGCGTACTGGGCCGGGGCGTTGGCGCACAGCCGCATGGAGGCGAGCATGGTCAGCCCCTCCAGATAGCTGCGCGCGTGCTGCCGGGGCCCGGACACCACCAGCCAGCCGGAGCGGAAACCCGCCACCCGGTGCGTCTTCGACAGCCCGCAGAACGTGAGCACGACCAGGTCGGGGGCGAGGGTCGCGGCGGAGTGGTGCACGGCGTCGTCGTACAGGATCTGGTCGTAGATCTCGTCCGCGAAGACCATCAGCTGGTGGCGGCGGGCGAGTTCGAGGATGCCTTCCAGGATCTCCTTGGGGTAGACCGCGCCCGTCGGATTGTTGGGGTTGATGATGACCACGGCCTTGGTGCGATCCGTGATCTTGGAGGCCATGTCGTCGAGGTCCGGATACCAGTCGGCCGACTCGTCGCAGACGTAGTGCACGGCCTTGCCGCCGGCGAGGGTGGTGACGGCGGTCCAGAGCGGGAAGTCGGGGGCGGGGATGAGAACTTCGTCCCCGTCCTCGAGAAGGGCCTGCACGGCCATGGAGACCAGCTCGGAGACGCCGTTGCCGAGGAAGACGTCGTCCACCGTGACATCCGTCAGGCCGATCGCCTGGTAGCGCTGGGCGACGGCGCGGCGAGCGGAGAGCACCCCGCGCGAGTCGGTGTAACCGTGCGCCTTGGGGAGCATCCGGATCATGTCCTGGACGATCTCCTCGGGGGCCTCGAAGCCGAACAGGGCCGGGTTCCCGGTGTTCAGGCGCAGCACGCTGTGGCCCGCCTCCTCCAGCGCGTTGGCGTGCTCGATCACCGGGCCCCGGATCTCGTAGCAGACCTCGCTGAGTTTGCTCGACTGCCGGAACTCCATGCCGTGCCCTCCTTGGTCCCGGGTCCCCGCTTCTCGGGTCCCACGGGCCTCGTCCGTACCTCAACCGTGATGCTTGGTTTTACCAAGTGTGAGCTTGGAAAGTCCAACATCTTGTCTAGACTGCGCTGTATGCCGCCACGTCAGCCACGCCGTCGAAGCTACGACCAGTACTGCGCCCTTGCCCGCACCCTGGACGCCGTCGGGGACCGCTGGACCCTGCTGATCATCCGGGAGCTGCTGGCCGGACCGCGCCGGTACACCGACCTCCACGCCGACCTTCCCGGCGTCTCCACGGACGTGCTCGCCACGCGACTCAAGGACATGGAGGCGCAGGGGCTCGCGACGCGCCGAAAGCTCCCGCCGCCCGGAGCCGCGACGGTGTACGCGCTCACTCCGCGTGGGGCCGAGTTGCTGCCCGTGCTGACCGCGCTCGCCGAATGGGGCACGCCCGATCTCGCCGAACGCCGGGCCACCGACGCGCTGCGTGCGCACTGGTTCGCCCTGCCCCTCCGGCGCCGCCTTCCGGCGACCGAGGTCCCGGCCGTTGTCGACGTGGCCCTGGACGAGGGCGTGTTCCATGTGCGCCTCGGAGGCGAGGGGCCGGCGTACGGCGACGGGCCCGCCGAAACGCCGGCCGCCCGCCTCGTGCTCGACGCCGACACCTGCCACGAACTCTGCGAGGGGGCGCTCAGCGTGGAGCAGGGCGTCAAGGCGGGCCGGATCGAGGTGCTCGGCGACGGGCCGGTCGCCGCCGCGCTGCGCGGCGAGTGATCCGAACCGCGCGGGCGCGCCCTGGTGCCCCCACCCGCCTCGGCCGCTCAGCGCGTCGCGAGGTCCACGATGCGCTGGATCAGGTCCGGATAGGTCCAGCCGGACCCGGTCGCGGCGAGGGGCAACAGGCTCGTCGCCGTCAGCCCCGGGAGCGCGTTCACCTCGAGGCACCTCGGCGCACCGCCGGCGTCGCAGCGGAAATCCGTGCGCGAGTAGGTGCCTCCACCGAAGCCCAGGGCCCGGTGCGCGCGGAGGGCCGTCTCCTGCAGTCGGGAGGCGAAGTCCCCGGGGACCCGGGCCGGACACACCTCGCTGACCGCTCCGGGCTGGTACTTCGCCGTGTAGTCGAACAACGGCGTCGTCAGCTCGATCTCGACCACGGGGAGCGCCTGACCGCCGACCACGGCCACGGTGAACTCCCGCCCCGAGAGGAACGGCTCCACCATCAGCTCGACGTCATCGGAGCGGGGGTGCCCCTCGGTCGCGATCCGCGTCAGCTCGGCGAGCGAGTCGACCCGGTGGACCGACACGCTCGAACCGTCCGCGACCGGCTTGACCACCGCCGGGCCGGCCGCCACCAGCCGCCGCACCTCACCCGGGACCTCACCCGCCGCAGGCCGCCACAGCACCCGCTCGGTCACCGGCACCCCCGCCGCATCCAGCACCGCCTGCGCCCGCCCCTTGTGCCAGGCCGCCGCGCAGACCGCGCTGCCCGCACCCGTGAACCGCACGCCGGCCATCTCCAGCAGCGCCTGCACATGCCCGTCCTCGCCCCAGCCGCCGTGCAGCGCCAGGAAGACCAGCTCCGCGCCGCGCAGCAGCTCCAGGACCGGACCGCCGGTCAGCGCGGCGTGCATGCGCTGCCGCATCCGATGCCGGTCCGGGAGGGACGGCGGCTCCTTTCCCACCGCCACCCCGTCGACCGCGTCCCCGGGGCGTAGCGGCCCGGCCAGGACCGGCACCGCCGCGGCCGGGTCGACCAGCACCACCTCGTGTCCCCGCTCCAGCAGGGCGCGGGTCACCGACCAGCCCGAGGCCAGGGAGACGTCGCGCTCCGGACTCTCTCCACCGCACAAGATCACAACACGCATACCGATTTCGTCACCTGTCTCCGGCCTGGTTCGCGGCTGCCTCTGGGCCGGCCGGTCGGCTCAGACGCTGCGTGGAGGGGGCGGTCAACCGGTCGTCACACCGGTCTCATCCCGCCGAGTTCAAGATCATCAGCTTGTCCGGGTTCGGGAGGGCCACGAAGCCGACCTTCGCGTAGACCGCGTGGGCGTCGAGCGTGGAGAGCATGACGCGATTGAGGTGGTAGGGCGCGAGGTGGTCGCGTACGGCGCCCGCCAGCCAGGTGCCGAGCCCCCTCCCGCGGTGCGCGGGGGCGACGTAGACGTCGCACAGCCAGGCGAAGGTCGCCGAGTCGGTGACGACGCGCGCGTAGGCGACCTGAGGGCCGGCGGCGTCGTGGACGGCGAAGTTGAGAGAGCCCCGCACCGACTGCTCGACGGCTTCCCGACTGCGCCCCAGCGCCCAGTACGTGTCCGTCGAGAGCCAGTGGTGCACCAGGTCGATGTCGATACGGCTCGGATCCGTGGAGAGCTCGTAGCCGTCTTCCCTGCTAGTGATCATGCTCAGGAAGCGTACACGGCGTTACTTGGATATTCCAAGCAATGACTTGGAATATCCAAGTAGATATCTCCTGGATGGTCCGCGTCCTGGTCAGCCGGCGTGCGACAGGTCGCGCCGGGTGACCACGAGGATGGCCATGTCGTCCTCGTGTTCGCCCTCGGTCCAGCGGCCGACATCGTCGGTGAGGGCGTCCACCAGCGCGTCGGGGTCCCTGAACCGCCGGCGCATGCGGCGCGAGGCGACCGGGTCGTAGAAGGTCCCCCGCCTGTCCCGCGCCTCGGTGACGCCGTCCGTCACCAGCAGCAGCGACGCCCCCGGAGGCAGCCGCACCACATCGGCGGCAACGGGGTCGGCAGGCGCGATATCGCCCAGCCCCACCCCGAGAGGCAACTGCGGGACGGTCGGGTCGAGCCGTACGAGCCGGCCGTCGTGCGCCAGATACGGGGGGGGATGCCCCCGGTTCACCAGGCTCACCACCTCACCGTCGGCGGACACCTCGGCCAGCACGGCGGTGGTGAAGCCCTCCGTGGAGATCACCGGGCCGCCCTGGGCCGCCGCCCTGGCCATCGCCTCGTCCATCCGCCGCCCCAGGGTGTCCACCGTGGGAGCGTGTTCGGCCTCCTGGCGGAACGCGCCGATCGCGACCGCCACCGCCGCGACGGCCGCGATGCCCTTGCCCCGCACATCCCCGATGATCATCCGCACCCCGAACGGCGTCTCCTGCACCGCGAAGAGATCGCCGCCGATCCGCGCCTCGGCATGCGCCGCCGTATACCCCGCGGCCACGGCCAGCGGCCCGACCACCCGCGGCGGGTCCGGAAGCACCGCCCGCTGGGCCGCCTCCGCCACATCCCTGGCAAGCGCCAGATCACGGCCTTGCCGCGCGATGAGCCGGTTGACCGCGAGCGCCAGTACGCCGATCGTGCCGACCACGGCCAGATCGACGAGCAACGGCGTCGCCGGGCGTCCGCGCTCGATGTCCACCGCCACCGAGACCACACACGTGACACACACGACGGCGAGCGCGGAGCGGAAGGAGAGCATGGCACCCGCGACGAGCGGGGCGGCGGCCAGCAGCGGAAGTCCCGTGTACGGCTGGGGCGCGAAAAGGTTCAGCAGCACGCCGACCACGAGGACCAGCGCCGCGAGCACCCACGGCACCTTCGTGAGCGTGGGGTGCAGGACTTTCACAGTGCATCTCCTGCTGCCGAGCCGCGCTCACGACCAGAAGAAACGGAGCCGACCGCACGGTCTGCCCTTACCACACCACTTTCACACTTCCGATGACTTCACATATACGCCTCGCGAGCCGAACGCGCGCGTCGCCGGCACCCCCCCCCGTGTCGACGACATGACCCGCGCCGACAGGTGGGGGACGATCCCACCGACGGCACGCCCCACCGGAGATGCCTGGACGTGCCGCCTTTCGTACACCCGGTGTTCACCGCGCAACCGTGTTCCGGTCCGGTGAGTCTCACCTTCCAGATCACGCGAACCACGCTCCGTGCGTCATCACGCGAACCACGCTCCACGCGTCCTGGGAGGAACCATGCGCATCCGTGCGCTCTGTACCACCGCCGTCAGCCTCGCCGCCGTACTGACCGGCGGCGTCGCCACCGCCGTGGACGGCCCGCGGCCGAACGCGGACGGCGCCCGGCCCCACGCGGCCAAGGCGCCGGCGTCCGTGCGGGAGGACTTCGACGGCGACGGCTACCAGGACCTCGTCACCGCCGCCCCGGGCGGCGCCGTCGCCGGGCGCGCCGAGGCCGGCTACATCGTCGTCAGCTACGGGTCGGCGACCGGTCTCAAGGCCGCGCGCACCACCGTGATCAGCCAGAACACCGCGGGGGTGCCCGACGCCGCGGAGAGCCAGGACCACTTCGGCCAGCGGCTGGCCGCCCGTGACCTCGACGGGGACGGCCTCACCGACCTCGCCGTGGCCTCGGACGAGCGACTGGACGGCATCGGCAACCACGGCTCCGTGACGGTGCTGTGGGGCCGCCGGGGCGGCCTCAGCGGCAAGGGCGCCGCGGCCGTCCAGGCACCGGCCGGCTCCAGCGGCTGGTGGGTCGGCGACGACCTCACCGCGGGCGACTTCGACGGCGACGGCCGCTCCGACCTGTTCATGCGGCACGGCGCCGACGGCGAGCAGCGCTCCGTGCTCTTCGGCCCGTTCGACCGGTCCGGGGCGCCCGCCAGGGAACAGCGGCTCAACATGTTCTTCTCCGACAACGACCTGTGGATGGTCACCGCGGGCGACATGACCGGCGACGGCATCGACGACCTCGCCACCTTCTACGCGTTCGAGGAGCACGCCGAGGGCGGCAGGTTCTGGCGCGGCACCCCCTCGGGCCTCTCCACGGAGCCCACCCCGCTCGGCTCGGCGGCGGCCGCCACGGTCGGCGACTTCGACCGCGACGGCAAGGGCGACCTGGCGACCCGGGTGGTCCCGGGCGGCATCCTGGAGGACCTGCCCTACGACGCCGGCACCGTCAAGATCTATTACGGGACGTCCAGCGGCCCCAGCAGGACCCGGACCACCACCATCACCCAGAACACCGCCGGCGTTCCGGGAACCAGCGAGAAGGGCGACCAGTTCGGCGCCCGACTGGACGCCGGCGACGTCACCGGCGACGGCTACGCGGACCTCGCCGTCGGCGTGCCCTTCGAGGCTGTCGGGAGCAAGTCGGCGGCCGGTTCGGTGGTGCTGCTCAAGGGTGGCCGCGGCGGTCTCCGCGGCACCGGCGCACAGGCATTCGACCAGGACACGCGAGGCGTTCCGGGTGTCGCCGAGGCCGGTGACCGCTTCGGCGGCGCCGTTCGGCTGCTGGATGTGACCAAGGACGGCAAGGCCGAGCTGGCCGTCTCCGCCCCCCGTGAGAACCGCACCGGATCCGTGTGGTCGCTGCGCGGCACCGCCGCCGGCCTCACCGCGACCGGCTCCGTCGCCCTGAGCCCCGCGGACGTGCACGCCCCCACCGGGACCGGCGACTTCGGTTCCCGCTTCGCCAACGAGAACGACGTCTTCCTCTACCCGCCGAGCTCCTGAGCCCGGGCTCACCGGGTGAGCGACCCGAAGCCGCTCACCCGGTGAGGGCCGGACACCGCTCACCCGGTGAGTACCCGGAACCGCTCACCGGGTGAGCACCCGACACCACTCACCCGGTGAGCCCACACCACGACCCGCCTCCTGCCTTCCACCCCCGCCTTCGCGGTGGCCCGCCGAGGGCACCCCGCGAAGCGACCCCGGCAGTACGCTGATCATCTCGCCGTAGTGCGAAGTGGAAACCGTTCTACGTTCACTCAGTTGGGGGTTGGTTGTCATGGCGGACACGCTTACGTCCGCGGTTCCGGGTGCGGGGGGCGTCGCGGATCGGAGCCGTCTGGAGGTGCTGGCGTCGGTCGAACGGCGCGTGCTGTGGCTGTCGACGGCGATCATCGACCACGCCAATCGGGTGCGCCCCAACCCGGACGGGCTGAAGGTCGGTGGTCACCAGGCGTCCTCCGCGTCGATGGTCTCCATCATGACGTCGCTGTGGTTCCACGACCTCGACGCGCGGGACCGCGTGTCGGTCAAACCGCACGCCTCGCCGGTGCTGCACGCGATCAACTACCTGCTGGGCGAGTTGGACGAGCGCTACCTGACCACGCTGCGGTCCTTCGGCGGCCTGCAGAGCTACCCCAGCCGCCTCAAGGACCCCGACCCGGCGGACTATTCCACCGGGTCGGTCGGCATCGGCGCCACCGCGCCGATCTGGGGAGCCATCGCCCGCCGCTATGTGGAGGGCCACTTCGGCGGAGCGGGGACCGGGCGGCAGTACTCCCTGATCGGTGACGCCGAACTGGACGAGGGCGCCTGCTGGGAGGCGCTGCAGGACCCGGCGGTCGCGGGGCTGGGGGAGGTGGTGTGGATCGTCGACCTCAACCGGCAGTCCCTGGACCGCGTCGTTCCCGAGATCGCCGCGGGCCGGCTGGAGGGGATGTTCACCGCCGCCGGCTGGCAGGTGATCACGCTCAAGTACGGACGACTGCTGCAGGAGCTGTTCACCCGCCCGGGCGGTGCCGAGCTGCGCACCCGGCTGGACACCATGGGAAACCCCGAGTACCAGCGGCTGCTGCGCTGCACGCCCGAGCAGTTGCGCGAGCGCCTGCCCGGCACCGGTACGACGGCCGAGCCCATCGCCCGGCTCCTGTCCGCACTCGACGACGCGACGCTGCACGCGGCGCTGCGCAACCTCGGAGGCCATGACCTCCAGGCCCTGCTCCATGCGTACGACGGCATCGACGACACCCGCCCCACCGTCATCTTCGCCTACACCGTGAAGGGGCACGGCCTGCACAGCGAGGGCCATCCGCAGAACCACTCCTCGCTGATGTCGGCCGAGCAGATGCGGGAGCTCGCCGCCCGCCTGGGCACCGACCTCGACGCCCCGTGGACCGCCTTCCCGGCGGACAGCCCGGAGGCCGAGCTGTGCGCCCGCACCGCCGCACGGCTGCGCCGCCCCGCCTTCCCGCCCCGGGAGCCGCCGGCCGTGCCCACCGACATCGGTCGCACCCCCACCGGCACCGGCAACACCCAGCAGGCGCTGGGCCGTGTCCTGCTCGACCTCACCCGCCAGGCCCCCGAGGCGGCCGGGCGCATCGTCACGGTGAGCCCGGATGTCAGCTCCTCCACCAACCTGGGCGGCTGGCTCAACAAGATCAAGGTGTGGTCCCCCACGGAGCGGCCGGACTGGTTCGCCGACGACGCTGAGACCATCCTGCACTGGCGGGAACACCCCACCGGACAGCACATAGAGCTGGGCATCGCCGAGACCAACCTCGTCGGACTGCTCGGAGAGCTGGGCACCACCTGGAGCCGCTGGAGTCAGCCACTGCTGCCCATCGGTGTCCTGTACGACCCCTTCGTCAACCGGGCCCTGGAGCCGTGGTCCTTCGGCATCTACGCCGGAGGCCAGTCGATCCTGGTCGGCACCCCCTCCGGGGTGACCCTCGCCCCCGAGGGTGGCGCGCACCAGTCCATCACCACCCCGTCGCTGGGCATCGAGCAGCCCGGGTGCGTCAGCTACGAACCCGCCTTCGTCATCGACACCGAGTGGTGCCTGCTCGCCTCCCTCGCCCAGCTGGGCCGCCCCGACGGGCAGTCGGCGTATCTGCGCCTGTCCACCCGCCCCGTCGACCAGCAGCTCGCCGCGGTACCCGCCGACCCCGCCGCCCGCGAGCGCCGCCGCCGTCAGAGCGTCGCCGGCGCCTACGCCCTCCGCCGCCGCTCCCGGCCGGTGCTGACCATCGCGGCGATGGGGGCCACCGTCCCCGAGGCGCTCGCCGCGGCCGAGCGCCTCGACGCCCTCGGCCACCCGACGGACGTCGTCTGCGTCACCAGCCCGGATCTGCTCTTCCGTGCGACGCGGGCGCGGCGAGGGCGTGAGGAGGGCCCGTCCTGGATCCTCGACCAGGTCTTCCCCGCCGACCGGGCCACCCCGCTGGTCACCGTCGTGGACGGCCACCCGCACACCCTGGCCTTCCTCGGCACGGTCAACAACGTGCCGGTGCAGACACTGGGTGTGTCGCGCTTCGGCCAGAGCGGCACCATCGACGACGTCTACCGCTACCACGGCATCGACGCCGACTCCATCGTCGGCGCCGCCCTGGACCTCGCCGACCTCTGACCGTACGCCTCCGGTGCCGGATCGGCGCCTCGTCCCGTCCGCGGGTACGGGACGCCGATCCCGCCGTCGCCGGGGCGACGCCAGCCGGCCGCCGCCAGGCACTCGCCGGTCACCCGCGGGGTTCCCGCCGTGTCAAGTCGAGACGGCACGCATTGCTCCATACGGGGTGAATGCGCATATCTGTCCGCTGAGCGGATGACGCGCCCCCGAGGCGGCGACAGAGTGGCCTTGAGGGGGCGCGACCCGCTCCGAAGTCGGGCCGCGGCTTTCCGACCATGACGGAGGCGGCACATGTCCGAGAATCAGCGGGAAGGCCAGCCTGGCGCCCTGTCCACCCCCGACTGCGGCGACAAGGACGACGGCGACAGGTTCTACCTCTGGCTCAAGGTGAAGAACTGGTCGCAGAAGCCGCTCGGCTCCTGCAACCCCATCATGAGGCTTTACGGGAAACCGGAGTGCGCCGTGATGAGCGGCGGAGCGGACGACGACCTCCTGCTGGTCCCCACCGCGCGCGTCAAGGGAATCGAGTGCCGCGACGTCTGGAACACTCCCGACCTTCACTACTGGAACACCGCGTGGGAATACGTGGAACTCAAGATGAGCGCCGCCGGAACCGGCCTGGGGATCAACTCGGCGGCCGACCGAACCGAGGACCAACTGCACATCCACATGGTCGCGTTCAACCCCTACGCACGGGACCATCTGGAGAAGAACGTGAGCAAGCTCGCCACCAAACCGGATGACTGGGCGAACAAGGTTCTCCTCGTGCCGGGCCACGACCCCAAGGGATCACAGGATCGCTCCTATCGGGGGCTCTACATCAAGGAGTCCATCCCCGAGAAGGACAACCTCTTCTACCTTCTGGCCAAGCACGTGCCCGGCGCGGCCAACCGCATGGCAGGACAAACGCTGATCGTGATTCCGGGATCGCAGAATCCCGGATTCTACGTGCTGAACAGCGAGCCGACCCTGAGCCCCGGCCCCGGAACCGGCACCTGCGACTACATCCTCAGGTGCAAGTAGCCGCACCCGCCGCGGCAGCGGGCGCATGCTCCCGGGCGTTCGGTTGAGGGCGCCTCCTAGCGCGGTGTTCCGGGCCGGGGTCGGGTGAGCAGGTTGTGGTCGAGGGCCTTGATGACGGCGTGGGTGCGGTCGTTGACATCGAGTTTGGCGTAGACGCGAAGCAGGTGGGTCTTGACGGTCGCTTCGCCGATGGTGAGCCGGGTGGCGATCCGGGTGTTGGTGAGGCCGTCGGCGACGGCGTGCAGGATGTCGGTTTCGCGCGGGGTCAGCGCGGGGGGCGTGGGTTGGCGTATACGGGCCGTGAGGCGTTGGGCGACGCGGGGGGCGAGCACGGTTTCGCCGCGGGCCGCGGAGTGCACGGCGTCGGTGAGTTGTTCGCGTGTGGTGTCCTTGAGGAGGTAGACGATGGCCCCCGCCTCCACGGCACGTTCGATTTCGACGTCGGTCTCATACGTGGTCAGGATCAGCACCCGAGTGCCGGCGTCCCCGGCGACGATCTCGGCGGTGGCGGATGTTCCGTCGAGCACGGGCATCCGCAGGTCGAGGGGGCCACGTCGGGTCGTAGCCGCTGAACGAGCTCGACACCGGCGCGACCGTCGCCGGCCTCGCCGACGATGTCGATGCTGGGCTCCGAGGCGAGGAGGGCGATGACGCCGGCGCGCATGACGGTGTGGTCGTCGACGACGACGATGCGGACGGTGTCTCGTGCGGAGTCCCGCGTCGTGTCTGCCATGTCATTCCCGGCCCTTCGTGGGGAGGTGGGCGAGGAGGCGGGTGCCTTCGCCGGGGGAGCCGCCGGTCTCCTCGATCCGCAGACGGGGGTGGGCGGCCTGGGCCTCGGCCGTCTGCGCGCGCAGCGGCTCGACGTGCTTCTTGCCGTCCAACTCGGGGCCCTTCAAGGTCACATCGACCCGCATCGCCGTGCCGTCGGCGGAGCGCACCGGCGCGGCCACCGAGAGGACTTCAGGCAGGCCCCGCATGCGCTGGGACACCTCGTGTGCGGCGGCCCGGGCGGCGGCCTGATCCAGGCGCCCGGTGCCGGGCCTGGCAGTGATCAGTACCCGTTCCAGCGGCTTCTGCTCCAGACCCCCCTCGGCCGCCATGGCCTCGCCCCGACCCGCCTCGCCGATGCGGAAGTCCTCACTGCTCGCCGCGTTGACACCGGCGCTCATCCCGGCGCCGAGGCACAGAGCGACGAAGAGGAACCAGCCGGCGATGGCGCGCCAGGGATGTCCAGCGCTCCATCGGGCCATGCGTACAAGGAGATTGGTCATGCGTTCATGCTGGTCGGCGGGGTGCCGCGGCCGACAGCCTAGACCGGTGGAACCTGTTGTCCACCGATCGGTGGACCCGACCATGAAGCGGAAGCGCCGTCCGCCGGACCGGAGGTCTCGGAGCCTACTCTCGCCGCCGCGGCCAGGTAGGCCAGCACCAGGGGCCGCTCGTCGTCCCGGCGGGCGGCCACCGCCAGATGGGAGGGGGAGATGCCGCGGACCGGTACGGCGATCACATGGTCTCGGACGAGCAGTGGAGCGTTACCGGTGGCCAGCAGCGCCACACCCTGGCCGTTGGCGACGGCCTCATGGGTCTCTTCGGCGCTGGCCACCACGCCGCCTATCCGTGGCGCGTGGCCACCTCGGGCGTCCAGGGCCAGCCAGTAGTCCCGCAGCGGGCCGGCCTCCGGGGGAAGGGCGAGGAAGGGCTCGTTGAGGAGATCGGCGAAGTCCACCGCTCCCTCGCGATCGGCCGCGGCCCGCTCCGCCAGGGGGTGCCCCAGCGGGAGCGCCACCAGGCGTGGTTCCCGGGCAACGACGACGTACCGGTAGCGGTGGCCGTCGGGGAGGGGAAGCCAGACGAAGGCGACATCGCTGGAACCGTCCGCCAGCCCGGCGCCGGGGTCGGCCCAGTTGACCTGCCGCAGGACGGGGCGTGCGTCCGGGTGCTGGGAGACCAGCCGGGTCCTCAGGGCGGGCAGCAGCCCGCGGCCTGGGCTGGTGGACATGCCGATCACCAGCGTGTGGCGCTCGGCGGCCCTGGCCTCCTCCACCGCCGCCGCGGCGGCCTCCCACGCGGCCAGTACGCCGCGGGCGTGCGGCAGCAGGGCTTCCCCTACCGCGGTCAGCCGCACCGCCCTCCGGTCCCGGTGGAACAGCCTCGCGTCCAACTGCTTCTCCAGCATCCGTATCTGCTTGCTGAGCGCGGGCTGGGAGACGAACAGCCGCTCGGCCGCCCGCGTGAAGCTCAACTCCTCGGCGATCGCGGCGAAGTAGCGCAGATCGCGTCCATGGACATCCATAACTCATGGCTATCACAACAGATCTTGGACGCGATCGTTGATCACGACGAAGGATGGGGGCTGTCGGCGGGGAGGTCCCGGACGACGGTGGACGAGGGAGACGAAGAGATGACCGAGAACAGCAAGGTCTGGCTGGTCACCGGCGCGAGCAGCGGTTTCGGGCGAGCCATCGCCGAGGCCGCCCTCGCCGCCGGTGACACGGTGATCGGTACGGCCCGACGGCCCGAGGCGCTGGCCGACCTGGTCGCCGCGCACCCCGACCGGGTGGAGGCGATCAGCCTGGATGTCACCGACGGCGAGCGGATCGACGCGGTGGCCGGTGACGTTCTGGCTCGCTACGGGAGGGTGGACGTGCTGGTGAACAACGCCGGCCGCACCCAGGTGGGTGCCTTCGAGGAGACCACCGACCAGGAGCTCCGCGACCTGTTCGAGCTGCACGTTTTCGGACCGGCACGGCTGACGAGGGCGTTGCTGCCGCAGATGCGCGAGCGGGGCAGCGGATCGATCGTCAACATCAGCAGCTTCGGCGGACAGATGTCCTTCGCCGGCTTCTCCGCGTACAGCGCCACCAAGGCGGCGCTGGAGCAACTGTCGGAGGGCCTGGCCGACGAGGTGGCCCCGTTCGGCATCAGGGTGCTCATCGTGGAGCCCGGGGCGTTCCGCACCAACCTGTTCGGCAAGGGCGCGGCCTACTTCTCCCAGGAACACCCGGCGTACGCGGAGAAGGTCGGCGCCACCCGGAAGCTGGTGCAGGGCGGCGACGGCACCCAGCCCGGAGACCCGGCGAAGGCCGCCGCGGCGATCCGGCTGGCCTTGGACGCCGAGAACACGCCGCTGCGGCTCGCCCTGGGCGGCGACGCGGTGGACTTCCTCGTCGGCCACCTGGACTCGGTGCGGGCCGAGCTCGCCGCGTGGGAGGAGGTCTCCCGGGGGACGGACTTCGACGCGCGGTGACGGTCCCGGGCGGCGCGGGACCCGTCGCTGCGGGCGGAATCCGCTGTGATCGACGTCGGGGAGTCCGGTGGAGTGGTTTTACGCTCGTGAAACACGTCTGACGGACAATCCGCAGCGTGAAGATCAGACAGGTCGCCTGGGAAGACGCCGATGCGATGAGGCTGCGGGCGCGGCAGCGAGCCGAGATCGCCGTCCGCTATGGCACCGAGGACAGTGAGCCTGGTGTGGCGCCGTCCGCTGCGGACGTCGCGGTGTTCTTCCTCGCTCACGACCATGACGGCGTGGCCGTGGGGTGCGGAGGGCTGCGTGATCTCGGGGCGGGGGTGGGCGAGGTCAAGCGCATGTACGTCGAGCCGGATCGGCGTGGCTCACACGTCGCGACGCTGGTTCTCCGCGCGCTGGAGGACTGGGCGCGCGCTCGGGGTTGGACCCGACTTCGGCTGGAGACGGGAGACCGCCAGCCCGATGCCGTGCGCTTCTACAGCCGCTCCGGATATGAGCGGATCCCGAACTTCGGCGCGTACGCGGGCGTGGAGTCCTCGCTGTGCTTCGAGCGGCTGCTGTAGCCGACACCGCCGCGTTGGTGGTGGACAGTGGTTCACCGCCGTGGTGTCACGGCCTCTGGTGGGGACGTCGCCTGACCCGGAGGCCGCGCCGTGGGGGAGGGCGGCTGGGAGGCTGATGGACGGCCGGCCCGCACCACCACCTCGGCCCCGACGGTTCCGGCCGGTTTCCCAGGGGAGAGGTGCTCGTGGGTGTGGGTCAGGGCGTCTCAGCTGTGGGGTGGGGCTGCTCGCGTGGTTTTCGCCGCGGCAGATGGCGGGTGAACGGGAACGCGGCGAGGGTGATGGCCGCGGTGACCAGGACTGCCGCCTTGAGTGCCTGGATCTGTGCGTCGGCGTATGCGTCGACGATGGCGTCGGCCTCGGACGGCGGCAGCCCGGCGCGCGTGGCGGCGGCCCGTACCTGGTCGGTGCTCACGAAGCTGACCCCGGCCTGCAGGGCGATGCTGGTCTGCTCCTGCGCCGCTTCGGAGATGTCGGGGTGGCTCTCGATCCGGGTGGTGAACGCGTTGACGAGGGCACCGATCAAGAGGGCGCCGATGAGCGCGGTGCCGAGGGATGAGCCGAGGTTCTGGGCGGTGTACTGCAGACCGCCGACCTCACTGCGACGGGCTTCCCCGACGCTCGACTGGGTCACGTTTCCCAGTTGGGAGGCGAGGAGGCCCATACCGAGTCCCAGCAGGGCCATCGACAGGGCGAAGGACAGCGTGTCGATCTGTGGCTCGACGGTGGCCAGAAGCCACAGGATCGAGGCGAGCAGCACCAGAAGCGCGAGCCGTACCACCGTACGGGGGCTGGCGACACGCCCGAGGAGGGGGCCGCTCATGGCGGACACGAGCATGGTGACCGACACCGGCAGCAGTTGGACGCCGGTTTCGAACGCGTTGTATCCCTGGACGATCTGCAGGTAGAGGGGGATGGTGAAGAACAGGCCGAGCAGGATGAGGTTCTGGCACAGCAGCATGGTCAGGCCCGCGCGCAGGGGTGGGACGGCGAGCAGCGAGAACTGGATGAGGGGCTCGCGTCCCTTGCTGTGCTGGTGTCTTTCCCACTCTCGGAAGAGCCAGAGGACGACGGCACCGGCGGCGATGACGAAGAGGGTGAGGCTGAACCCGAAGACGGTGACCGGAGAGTTCCGGGGCCGCAGCCACCCCCAGGAGCTGCTCTGCAGGACGCCCAGCACCACGAGCGCCAGACCAAGGGCGGACAGGAGGGCGCCGACGACGTCGAGCCGGGGCCGCGGACCGGTGCGCGGCTGGTCGGGGATCCACCCGATGCAGCACAGCATGGCCACGACCAGCACGGCCTCGCCGGCGAACACCAGCCGCCACGTCAGGTAGGTCGTCACCCAACCGCCGACCAGCGGCCCCACCGCGATGCCGGCTCCGGCGAGGCCACCGATGACCCCGTAGGCGACCGCCCGGTCCCGGCCCCGGTACGCCCCGGCCACCAGGGCGGCCAGGGCGGGCAGGACCAGCGACGCGCCGAGCCCCTCGATGACCGACCAGCCGAGGGCCAGCACCGGCAGGACCGGCGCTACCGCCGTCAGCGCGGAACCCACGCCGTACACGACCAGTCCGATGGCGAACCCGCGCCGGCGTCCGAGCATGTCGCCGAGCTTTCCACCCGTGATCATGAAGGCGGCCATGACCAGGGTGTAGAGCGTGATGACGCCCTGGATCGCGGTGACGTCCGTGTCGAAGTCCTCGACCAGCTGGCTGATCGAGACGTTCATCACCGATGTGTCCAGGACCATCAGGAACTGTGCCGTCCCCAGGACGATCAGGGCTCGCCAGCGCCGCACCTCGTCACCTCCGGGCAGTTCCGCCGCGGCCGGGGAGAGGCGTGCACGGCACCTCACCTCAAGGGAGCACAGATGGGGTCCGAGGTCGGGCATTCGGCATGCCCGGCGAAGCCGCGCCACCCGGACGGGTGCGCGTCGGGTGCGTGGCGCAGGGCCGCGTACCGCCTCTCAGTGGGCGGTTCGTGACTCTTTGAGTGGATCTGCTGTCGCCTGATGGTGTGGCGGCGGGGCGGAATCTGCCGGTCCGCGGTTGGTGATCTGGTGATGTGACCGGGTGAGTGAACGCAAGCCGTATCCGAGTGACTTATCGGACGAGCAGTGGTCGTTGATCGAGCCGGTGATCACCGCGTGGAAGGACCGGCACCGTTCGGTCAGCGGCCACCAGGGTGCCTACGACATGCGGGAGATCGTGAACGCGATCCTTTACCAGGGGCGGACCGGCTGCCAGTGGGCCTATCTCCCGCACGACCTGCCGCCCAAGAGCGCGACCTACTACTACTTCGCCGCCTGGCGGGACGACGGGACCGACCAGGTCATCCATGAACTCCTGCGCTGCCAGGTCCGTGAACGCGCCCGACGATTAGAGGACCCGACCCTGGTGGTCCTGGACACCCAGAGTGTCCACGTGGCCGCCGGGGTCCCCGCCTCCACGAGCGGCCACGATCCGGCCAAGCGGGTGCCCGGCCGCAAGCGGGGTCTTGCCGTGGACGTCCTCGGCCTGGTCATCGCGGTCGTCGTCCTCGCCGCGAACACCCACGACAACGCCGCGGGCATCGTCCTGCTGGACCAGGTCGCCGAGCACGCCGGCGGAAGCGTCCGCAAAGCCCTGGTCGACCAGGGCTTCAAGAACCAGGTCGTCGAACACGGCGCCGGCCTGGGCATCGACGTCGAGATCGTCGCACGCAACCCGCAGGACAAGGGGTTCGTGCCGCAGCCGAAGCGGTGGAGGGTCGAGCAGACCTACGGGATCCTGATACTGCACCGGCGCCTGGTCCGCGACTACGAGCACCGCCCCTCCTCCTCCGCCTCCCGCGTCTACTGGGCGATGACCCACGTCATGACCCGACGCCTCACCGGCGCGAACGCCCCCACCTGGCGCACGGCGCAGGCGGTGGCAGCGTGAACATCCAGCCCCTGCTTGACGCCCTGGACCTCCAGGAAGACGCCGCCCGGGCCCTGGCCAACGACCTCCGCGCACAAATCAACGACCTGCAGACCCGGCTGCGGGAGGCCGAGATGCACCTGGAGCACCTCGCGATCACCCGCAAGACCATCACCGGCCTCGCCGACCGGCTCCCCGCATCCCCGCCGGAACTGCCCGAGCACCCGGACTACCCCCGCATCCTCGCCGCCTTCAACCACGCGACCGGGCCGCTACGGGCCAAGGACGTCTGCGAAGCCCTCGGCCACGAACTGCTGCCGAAGAACGTCGAAGGCACCCGCGCCAAGCTGAAACGCCTGGTCAAACTCGGGATCCTCACCGAGGCCGACACCGGCAACTTCGCCAGGAAGCAATAGCAGACGGAACCTCCACCAGCGACCTTGCCCCAACCTCAACCGGAAACGGACATCACCTCACGAACCGCCCACTCAGAAGTCGCCCTGTGAGGGTTCCCAGACCGAGCAGTCGTGGGCGAAGAGCACGCGTCGTGGGTCGAAGTCGGCGAGTCGGTCCAGCCAGGACCGATAGGGGGGAAGCGGCTGTTTCACGCCGTCAAGAGCCGCTTGGCGGGCGAGGTGGTCTGAGGCGAACTGGGATGCGAAGTCGTGCGCCTGGCCGGCGAGGATCACGGAGCCGTCGCCTTGCCGAAGGACCAGGGACTGGTGGCCCTGGGTGTGTCCCGGTGTCGGAATGATCCAGACTCCCGGCCAGATCTCGGCCTCGCCGGTGAGTTCCTCGTATGTCGCGCCGGGAAAGTCGATCAGCTCGTCCACCGTGTAGCCGCCGCGGCGGGCCGTGGCCAGCTCCACGTCCTGGACCAGGATGGGCTTCCTGGCCAGGAGGGGATTCCCGCCGCAGTGGTCGAAGTGCAGGTGGCAGTTGACCACGAGAGAGATGTCGTCGGGGGCTGCCCCGGCTGCCGACAGGGCGTCCGGCAGCGCTCGGCGGTGGGGCCGGTAGTGGGCTTCGGTCCCGGCATCGGCGGTGCCGATGCCGGTGTCGAAAAGGATCAGACCTCGGTGGTGCTGGACCAGGTAGGCCAGCGCGGGTTCCACCCGCGGTTGCGGGCCGCCCGTCTCCGATGCGGGCCGGATGAAGTACCCCAGGTCCAGTCGACGGACCGTCATGTTCTGCCCCATGCCGTCATCCTCGCAGGCGGTGCCCCGCCGTCCAGTCGGTTTGCCGAGAGCGGAATGACCATCGGCGTCTGGTCGCCCAAGGGCGGTTCCCTGGGACCGGTGTGGGGGACTGCTGCGCCGCGCTTCCGGAGGGGGCTCCGGGAGACGGCCTCACCGGCTTCGAGGGGCGAGCCGGCCAGGGCGCCGGTCTACGTCGGGGGCCCTGATCGTGTGCTCCTCTGGGGACGCGCCGGTGGATGTCGTGGGGGAGGGGCAGAGGTTCGTTACTTGTAGGGGGTGACCGTACCGATCGTGCTCGCCGCCGCAGGGGTTGCTCTTCTCGTCTTCGGAGCCCTGGTCCTGCTCCGGTTCCCCGACAAGCCCGGGGGCACGATCCAGGCGACGTTCGGCGGCCAGGGGATCCAGGTCAGCTCGCTCGGAGCCGGGCTGCCGATCATGGTGATCGGGGCGACTCTGCTGGTACTCGCGGTGTTCACCCCCGTGTCGGACCGGCGTGGCCCTTCGCCCGAGGGGGGCGGGTCGCCGTCACTGGTCGGCCCCAGCGGTTCCCGCGTGTGCCCGGACCGGCTTCTCGAGGATGTCGAGGAGCAGCGGGTGAGCACGGTGGAGGAGGGCGTGATCGATCAGACGGTCCTCGGGCCCGATCAGTCGCTGTCCGGAGTGTTCGGCATCCGGTTGAACGACGATGGCACTCCCGTCGGGGCCATCCGGCTGCGGTTCTCCCCGGACAGCCAGGTCTTCAAGGTCGGCGCTGTGGCGGATGCCACGTGTACCCGAGTCGAGGACTTCGCCAACGACACGCGGGGCGGTGACAAACATGTCCTCCAGAACTGGGATTCCCTGCGGTTGCGCCTTGACGGCCGCTCCTTCGTCCTGCGGCTGGGTGCCGGCGGTGGGGAGGTCACGGGTAATTTCAAGGGTGTGGCGTCGTAAGGCACGGGCCCGGTGCATGCGCAGGACGGCGAGGGCCTGCCGGGTACGCGTCCATGGAAGACGGTCTGCGAACGGCACCGGCTGTGCTCTGGCGACGGGACATGGACACTGCTCCAGCGGTTTCAGGCCGCGGCGCCTCGCCCTCCCGTGCCGTCCCCGTCGCCGCGCCGACGCCGACTCACGGACGGGTGATGGCCCGCTCCAGCAGGCCGTGAAGGAGGCGCTGCTCCTCGGGGGTGAGGCCGGACAGCGGGGAGTCCACGGCGAGCAGTTCGACGAGGCGTTCGCGCAGTGCGGTGCCCTCGGCCGTGAGGACGAGATGCTTGGCACGGCGGTCGGTGGGGTGCGGGCGGCGCTCTACCAGCCTCTGCTTCTCCAGCTTGTCGACGACGAAGGTGGTGTTGGACGGCTCGCAGCTCATGCGTTCGGCGAGCTCCCGCATGGTCACCGGACCGCTCATCTCCCGCAGTGCGGTCGCCTGGGACGCGGTGAGGCCCAGGGTGGCGGCGCGCTCACGTCCAGCAGGATGGAGACGGCCCAGCCTGGCGGCCCCTGGACGCCTGACCCGCCGACGCCGCGCTCACACCGAAGGGGCGGACCATGAAACCGCGGAGCCGCCCCTTCACCGTCCGCCCCCCCCAGGCCGGCGACTCACCGCCCGCATGCCCAGGCCGGCGACTCACCGCCCGCACGCCCAGGCAGGTGACCAGGGTCGCCGACCCCGCGCGGCGCGAGGCCGCGAGACGATCCACCCGGACACCGCCTCGGGGTCCGGCGGCGATCGCCACCCTGCGCGAGTGGGGTCGCCGACCGCCCGACCCGCCCGGAGGTCGCATGCTCCCTCACCGGGAGGAAACCCCGACCTGGACATGAAGGTCAACGGAACGCGGCGACGTTCTCCGAGGCCCACTGCCGGAAGGGACGGGCCGAGGCGCCGGTGACACGGGAAACCGTGTCGCGCACCGTCGACAGCTCGTCGTTGACGTCCCCACCCGTGACGTCGAGCACGGCGTCCGCTGCCTCGGCCCCGAAGACCGCGACCATCCGCGCGTGGGCCTGCTCCCGGCTGATCTCGGAGAAGTCCAGGGCACGCCCCAGTGCGCTCGCGATCGCCGCGACCTGCTGCCTGGGGGTCACGCGCTCGGGACCGGTGAGCGCATAGGTTCGTCCCTGGTGGTCGGGCTCGGTCAGAGCCACCCGTGCCACCGCGGCGATGTCCGCCGGGTGGATCGTGGGCAGGGCGACGTCCCCGTACGGCGCGTGGATGGCCTCTCCCTCACGCACGGCCGTCGCCCACATCAACGTGTTCGACGCGAACTGTGTCGGCCGCAGGACCGTCCACGCCATCCCGCTTTCCTTGAGCAGCCGTTCAACCTCCCGATTCCCTTGAGCCGGGCCCAGGTGCGGATGCGTCTGCACGGTGATCGATGACAACAGCACCACATGCTCGACGCCCGCATGCCGGGCGGCCTGGAGGATCTCGGCATCCGGACCCAGATGGGGCACGAGGAACAGCGAGCGCACCCCCTCGAACGCGGGCTTCCACGACGTCGGGTCCGCCAAGTCCCCCTTCATCGCCTCAACACCTTCGGGAAATCGGGCCTGTGTGACATCGCGCGTGAGCGCCCGCAGCGGCCCGACCCCGCTGGCGTGCAACTCGTCGAGCAACACACCACCCACGTTGCCCGTGGCCCCGGTCACCAGAATCATGAGCGTTCCCCTCTCCTTACCCGTTGGTCATCTGAGCATCACGCTAGAAGCTCAACCGCACTTCAGGTCAAGGCGTCCCGTCGAGCGCCACCTCGTGGTCGAAGGCGCCTCCCGCGGCCTCCACTTCGGAGAGGTTGATCCGGCGCAGGGGGCGGGGGCGGGGGCGGGGCAGTGCCCACGGTCAGATGTCGAGGAAGCGGACGTCCTTGGCGTTGCGCTGGATGAAGTGGCGGCGGGCTTCGACGTCCTCACCCATCAGGACGGAGAAGAGGTCGTCGGCGACGGCCGCGTCGTCGAGGGTGACCTGGCCCAGGACCCGGTGGTCGGGGTCCATGGTGGTGACGCGCAGTTCCTCGGCGTTCATCTCGCCCAGGCCCTTGAAGCGCTGGATGGAGTCGTCCTTGATCCGGCGACCGTCATGACGCCCCTGTTCCAGGAGCATGGTGCGTTCGCGGTCGGAGTAGGCGTATTCGACGTGGTCCCGGCTCCACTTGATCTTGTACAGCGGGGGGCGGGAGAGGTGGACGTGCCCGGCCTCCACCAGCGGCCGCATGAAGCGGAACAGGAAGGTGAGCAGCAGGGTGTTGATGTGCTGGCCGTCGACGTCGGCGTCCGCCATCAGGATGATCTTGTGGTAGCGGAGCTTGGCGATGTCGAAGTCCTCGTGCACGCCCGTGCCGAACGCGGAGATGATCGCCTGGATCTCCTGGTTGTGCAGAACTTTGTCGATCCGGGCCTTCTCCACGTTGAGGATCTTGCCGCGGATCGGGAGGATCGCCTGGTACTGCGGGTTGCGGCCGGATTTGGCCGAACCGCCGGCGGAGTCTCCTTCGACGATGAAGATCTCCGACATCGCCGGGTCGTTCGACTGGCAGTCGGACAGCTTGCCCGGCAGCGCCGCCGTTTCCAGCAGGCCCTTGCGACGGGTCAGGTCGCGCGCCTTGCGGGCCGCGACCCGGGCTGTGGCCGCCTGGACGGCCTTGCGCACGATGCCCGCGGCCTCGTTCGGGCTGCGGTCGAACCAGTCGGTCAGATGCTCGTGGACGACCTTCTGTACGAAGGTGCGCGCCTCGGTGTTGCCGAGTTTGGTCTTGGTCTGGCCCTCGAACTGCGGCTCGCCGAGCTTGACCGAGATGATCGCGGTCAGGCCCTCGCGGATGTCCTCGCCGGAGAGGTTGGCGTCCTTCTCCCGCAGCAGCTTCTTCTCCCGCGCGTAGCGGTTGACCACGGTGGTCAGGGCCGTGCGGAAGCCCTCCTCGTGGGTGCCGCCCTCATGGGTGTGGATGGCGTTGGCGTAGGAGTACACGCTGTCGGTGTACTGGCTGTTCCACTGCAGCGCGACCTCGGCCGACAGCAGCCGTTCCGGGTCCTCGGCGGCGATGGTGATGACCGAGGGATGGACCGGCTCGCCCTTGCGGGCGTTGAGGTAGACGACGAAGTCGGTGATGCCGCCGTCGTAGCGGTAGGAGACCGTCTTCGCTGCCGGGTCCGAGTCGACTTCGTCGGCCGCGGCCGTCGCGCGCGCGGAGGGCCGTTCGTCGGTCAGGGTCAGGGTGAGCCCGCGGTTGAGGAAGGCCATCTCCTGGAAACGCCTGGCCAGCGTCTCGAAGGAGTATGCGGTGGTCTCGAAGATGTCGCCGTCTGCCCAGAACGTCAGCGAGGTGCCTGTCCGGGAGGTGGCCTCGTGGCGGGCCAGTGGGCCGATGGGGGCACCGTTCCCGTAGTCCTGCGTCCACCGATGACCGTCGGTCCATATCTCCGCCGACAGCCTGGTCGACAGCGCGTTGACCACCGACAGGCCCACACCGTGCAGACCACCGGAGACCGCGTACCCGCCGCCCCCGAACTTCCCGCCCGCGTGCAGCACGGTCAGCACCACCTCGACGGCCGGCCGCTGCTCCACCGGGTGCGTCCCCACCGGGATGCCGCGACCGTTGTCGACCACCCGCACGCCGCCGTCGGCCAGGATCGTCACGTCGATCCGGTCGGCCACTCCCGCGAGTGCCTCGTCCACGGAGTTGTCCACGAGCTCCTGCACGAGGTGGTGCAGCCCTCGCTCTCCCGTGGAGCCGATGTACATCCCTGGCCGCTTGCGTACGGCGTCCAGGCCCTCCAGAACAGTGATCGCGTTGGCGTCATACGACGCCGCGCCCACGTGGCCGGGCTGCTGGGATCCGGGAGTATCGGTGGCGGTGCGAGTGTCGTAAGTGGTCACAGATGCTCTCTTTCGGGCATGGCGGACCGCGCTCCCGCACCACGGTGCGGGAGCGGCCGGACAGCTGGCGGAGACAGGGCACGGCAGCCCAAACAGGGGCCCGGACGCCAACGGGCCTCGGGACCGTTGACTGCCGGAACGTTGTCCACGATACGGGAGATGCCCCTTGCTGGAGGGGTGAGAGAGCCTCTATGTGCCACCCTGTGCCCCGAACTCCCATGGCTTCGATCCCCCCTGCCTGGACTCCTTGAAAACGCGTCAGAGTGCCACTCGGGGGCTTTCTTGGCGCCTTGCCGCGTAGGGCCCCAGGTGCTATTTCCGGCGTACCCCTCCGCGGTCATCGGTGGCGCCGAGTCAGGCCGCCAGTCAGCAGCGGACGTTCACGGTTGCCGATGGTCGATGGTGCTGGCGAGCTGGTCGGCGTACTCCGTCGGGAGCGGCTTGAGCTGGGCGTGAGGGTGTTCGTTCGGTCCCGGGGGTGCGAGGCGGTGGGCGATCGGTTCCCGGTGCCTGCGGTGCCGTAGATGGTTTGCCGTGCCGGCGGCCGGGGTGGTGGGTGAGCCATCGGGCGGTGTTCCGCCTATTACGACACGGCGAGCATAAAACCAGCCATAAAAATATGGCGAGTCTATGCATAAGTTTGCGGTAGTGTTGGGGATGGAGGTGGAGGATGCCGACCGAGGATGAGTTGTTCGCGGCCGTGGACGCGCTGCTGGAGGGCGAGCCGGAGCTGCCGTCCCCGGCGGAGCGCGCGCGACTGCGCGAGGCGGCCGGTGTCACGCAGGGCCGACTCGCGCAGGTGCTGCAGACGTCGACGCAGACGGTGAGGAACTGGGAGGCGGGACGCTCGGAGCCGCGGCCACCGCGCCGTCAGGCGTACCAGCGGCTGCTGGACGGCTGGGCGGCCAAGTACACCGAGCCCGCTGACACCAAGCCCGAAGCGTTGCCGGTGCCGGAGACGTTCGCCAGCCCGGCAACCCCAGCGGCGGAGGAGGCGCAGCCGCAGGAGCAGGCGTCTGGCGCCGCGGCGGCTGCGGTTGTGACTGCTGCTGAGAGCGCCCAGCCTCGTCCCGCCGCCGTTCCCGCCCCGGCCGCCGCATCGCGCACCGCCAGGCCGTCGTCGACCTCGCGTCGCCCGGGCGTGAAGAAGGCCGCCCCGGCCGGCACCCCGACGTCCGGCGGCGCGTACGCGCACGGTCCGCTGCTCGTCATCGACGCCGGCACCGACCGGAATGTCACCGGCTACGGCGTCGGCGGCCTGCTCCTCGACGTGCCCGCCAAGTCCCTGCCCGCGCTGGTGGAGTGGACGCTCGCCGAGGCGCGGCTCGGCACGGAGAAGCTGCACGGCTCCGGGAAGGACGCCGACCCGTTGCTGGTGCTCACCCCGGCGGCGTGCGAGCGGTACGGGCTGCCCGTGGAGCTGTCCGAGGGGGAGCGGCTCGCCGGGCGGATCCCGGAGAACCACACGGTCGTCAAGCAGCTCGACCGGGCCGACTGGCAGCTCACCAAGCGTGGGCTCGGGCCGTGGGCGCGCATCTACCGACCCGCGCAGGGCCGCCGGCGGCAGTGCGTGCAGCTGTGCATTCCGTCGTGGCACGCCCTGGACGACCGTGCCTGGGGCCACGCCGCGCGGTTGGAGCCGGCGGAGCTCGCCCGGGTGCTGGGCGTCTACGCGACGCGGGTGATGACGCCGGTCGGGTCCACCGCCGTGACGGGCCTGGAGCTGATGACCGCGCTCAACCCACCCACGAGGGCGAGTGAGCCGGACGAGAACGGCAAGCGACACCCCGAGCACCGCCCCGGCTCGCTCGGCGTGCAGCCGATGGACCCGGCGCCGTGCGAGGCGACCGACGGACACCCGGTCCTGGCGGACCTGCCCCGCTTCCACGTGCGCGGCCCGGACGAGAAGCTGTTCGAGGAGGCGTACGACTGGGCGCGCGAGCTCACCGACGAGGAGTGCATGCGGCGCCACCTGGTCGGCATCGACGTCAACCTCGCCTTCGGCGCGGCCGCGAACGGCGCGGTCGTCGGCCTGTCGACGCCGCCCGAGCACGTCACCCACCCGACCTTCGACCCGACGCTGCCCGGCGCCTGGCTGGTCGACCTCTCCCACATCGACCTCTCCCGCGTCCTGGTCGGCAAGCAGTGGCGCCAACTCCAGGGCGACCTGCTGCCCAGCCCCTTCACACCCACCGGCGAGCGCCCGACCGGCCCCGCCTGGTACGCCACACCCACGGTCGCCTACGCGGTGGAGCTCGGCTACGACGTCGCCCCGCTCGAAGCGTGGGTGCGCCGAGAGAAGGGCAAGCCCCTCGACGGCTGGTACAAGCGACTGCGCGACGCGTACGTCCACACCATGGGCGACCTCGACGTCGGTGAGAAGCTGCCCCCGGCGGAGTTCCTGGCGGCCATGGACGGCTACAAACAACGTGACCCGGAACTGGCGATCGTCCTGAACGCCATCAAGATGACCACGAAGGGCGGCATCGGCAAGCTGCGGGAGAAGGCCCGCGGTGGCGGCTGGCGCCCAGGGCAAGCGTGGCCGGCCCTCGCCCGGCCGACCTGGCGCCCCGACATCCGGGCCGCCGTCATCTCCCGCGCCCGGATCAACATGCACCGCAAGATGCTCCACCTCGCCGCGGCCACCGGCCGGTACCCGGTCGCGATCCTCTCGGACTGCGCCGTGTACGCCGCCGACGGTCCCAGCCCGCTGGACGTCCTGCCGTACGACGCCGACGGCAAGACCGTCCCGGGCTCCTTCCGACTCGGCGTGTCGCCCGGGATGGTCAAACACGAGGGCACCCAGACCGTGCTGTGGGGCGCGGCGGTCCACGAGCAGCTGGACGGGGACGGCAAGGTCGCCAACCTCGCCCGCTACATCAAAACGGGCGAGATCACCGCCAAGGACACCGGAGAGTAGGAGACGAGGTCGATGGCCACCGTCGGGGAAGGGCTCGACAAGGCGGTCCAGGGCGCGTTCACGCGCCCCATCCCGAAGTCCGCCGGCGCCCAGATGCGGTACCTGGTCAGGCAGCACAAGGGCAGCACCAAGCAGGTCGCCCAGCTACTCGACATCACCCAGCGCACCGTCGAGCGGTATGTGAAGGACCAGATCAAGAAACCCCGGCCGCACCTCGCCGCCCGCATAGAGCGGGAGGTCCGCCGCCGGTGGCAGCCACAGGTCCGAGCCAAGGCCAAGCAGGCCGCGGCCACGACCGGCGGCATCATGATCGACACCCGCGCCCGCTTCGGCTTCACCGCCGCCCCCGGCAGCACCGATGACGCCCGACTACGCCACCTCACCCTGGCCCTACCCCCGCGCCACGCCGCCCGCCTCTTCGACGCCCAAGAGGCCGGCGCCACCGAGCAGCATCTGCAACAGATCGCCGCGGAGGCCCTGGGCGAGGTCTACTTCCGCGACGACGGGCGCCGCGCCCACGGCTTGGAGGTCGAGCTCACGGACCTCGAACACGTCGAGTTCGACCTGTAGGCGGCGGTCACACGACGCGGCTTCGGCCCACCGGTGACTGAGGGCTCCACTTGGCGGGTGAGCGCCTGAGTCGGCGACACCGAGTGTGAGGGGCGGCGGGTACCGGCCCTGCGCCAGCTGATCAGTCGGCGGCGACGGCCTCCACCGCGGTGGGGACGAGCACGACCTCCTGGGGGGTCCAGCAGTCCGAACGCTCGGTCGCCACGTCGGCCGTGCACCAGCGGCAGACGAGGTTCGGGCCGTCGCAGCCGTCCAGGCCGCAGCAGCCGTTCCGCCGTCCGCGCAGCGAGGTGAGCTCGGTGCCGTGCACATCGGCCCGGGCCAGGACGATGCCGTTCAACCCCGCGCGCTGGAGTCCCAGGGCCGCCCCTGTGGAACGTGGCCGGAAGACTCGCTCCCCGGCCTCCGGCGGATCGTAGGCGAAGGTGCCCGGACGCATCCGCGGCGGGCACCCCTCGTCCTTCGGCAGCGCGTACGGCACCGGGGCGCTGTCCGCATCGGGCAGCGGCACCTCTCGTACGGGTGCGGTGACATCGCCGTGACAGCGGCGGCAGCGGAAGACGACCATGCCTGCCATTGTCCGCTCCCGAGCGAGCCCGGCGCCTCCCGATTCGGGGGGTCCCTCTCGACCGGGACAGGGGAGCCACGTTGGCGGCGCGGTCCCCTCTGTCCCGGCGGCGCACAAATATTCGGTTGCCTGTTGGCGATGGTGGTGGATGCAATGTCCGGCATGATCACGCAGGTGCGCTCGCCGCGGCGAGATGAGATCGACGCGTACCACCGGGTCTTGCCATTCGGCGATCTGGGCAACCTGCGACCGGATCGTCACGCGGGAGACGTCAACGCATGAATACGTCACCATCGTCATCCGAAGCGAAGCGGACTGACGGTTCATCAGTGCGGATCGGCGCTCTCGTTCCGCTGACTCGGCCTGGCTGGGTCGAGGCAGGCCAGCACCTGCTCGCTGGACTCGAGATGGCCGTTCGCGATGTCAATGACGCCGGCGGGATCGTCGGAAGGCCACTCGAGCTGGTGGTCCGAGACACCGCGGCTGATCCACAGAAGGCTGCGGCGGCCGTAGACGAACTGGCTCGCCTGGGGGTGGCCGCCTTGGCGGGGGAGTACCACAGCGTCGTCGCTCGCGCCGCTGCCGCCAGGGCGGACGCCCTCGGCGTGCCGTTCCTCTGCTCGTCGGCGGTTCTCGACGCGCTCACCGAACAGCCGACTGAATGGGTCGCGCGCCTCTGCCCGGCGCAGTCCCACGGCTGGCAGATCTACGCGGACTTCCTCCTCAGCGCGGGCCACAGTCGAATCGCCGTAGCGGCCCAGCCGAGTGTCTACTGGGCATCCGGAGCCCGCATTCTGCGGGACTACCTCGCTCCACGCGGCGGCACCGTCATCGAACTCGACATGGGCGCGCTCGCCCCCACGACCGTGTGCGACGAACTCGTCCACCATGGCGCGACGGCCCTCCTCCTTCTGACCGGCCACCCGGAGCCGGCAGTGTCGATCGTCAAGTCTGTCCGCCGCGACCAGCGCCTCACCGAGATCATGATCGGTGCTCCGGCCGGGCAACCGGAGTTCGCCGAATGGGCGGCACTCCTGGGCGACGACGGCTCAGCGATCCCGTTCTTGCGCTACCTGCCCGAGCGTCTCAGTCGCCTCGGTGCACGCGTCGAGTCGGCCCTCCTCGAGCGGCTGGGCGAAGCGCCTTCCTTCGTCGCCTTCGAGGGCTACGACACGGTCACCGTCCTCGCCGATCTGCTGCGTTCTCACGGCGCGGACCGGGCGCGCATCGCCGAATCCTGGCCGCGCGTGGCAGTCGAAGGCACCCGCGGGCAGATCCGGTTCTCCCGCACGCCGGGCATCAGCGTCTGGCAATGGGCTTGGACGTCAGTCCAAGTCGTCGATCGGGATCCGGCGGACCTCCATCGCTTTCGGATCCTTCGCACCAGCTGAGACCACGGCGATTCGGGTGCGCACCGGGTCAGTCCCGGGGCGGGTGCGGCTGGACCAGGGACGGGGTGTCGTTGCCGCTGGCGTTGGGCCTGGTAGTGCCGTACGGGCGCAGGCCCCAGAGCCGGGAGCGCACCATCGTCGCGGCTACCGACGGCCTGGCTAATGGATCAGGGCATTCGCACTGATGATCACTAGGCCGATCAACATATCGAGGCATCCTGCCCGGCACGAGGACGGCCACCTGTGCCCAGCGGTGCGGGCGGCCGAAGTGCCCAAGCCGAACAAGGCGACGGTATTGAACAGCAGGGCAGCGTCTACAGCCGTGGCCTCTGCCCACCACCCGGCTACCGCGGCAAGCAGCATGCCCACCGTGGGCAGCACGGCGGCGACCAGTGGCCACTCGGCGAGCACCGACCGAAGCCTGCTCGGGGTGGCTGCCCCGTCGACGGACGCACGCTGGGCGATGACGTGCGCGTACCCGTGGGCGGCACTCGACGCCAGCGCGGTGAGCAGTACCCACAGCGCGTCCGAACCGGGATCGGCCGTCTCGCCCGTCGCGTCCAGCGCGGCCACCATGGCGCTGGCCAGCACCAGTCCGTAGATGCCACTGAACAGCCACTGCTCCGGCGGCCGTCGCCGCAAGGTCCCCGTTGGTGCGACGCCCTCGGGGCCGTCATGGTCAGCGCGGTCGGGCATCGCATCGCCTCGGTGCGGGAAGAGGGCTGGGTCTGCACATGCTCACCCGCGTGACGTCACGGAACACGACGCCACGCGAGTGAGCATGATTGTTGTGCCTGAAGGGGGGTCAGGGTGCCGGTGTCGGATGCCGTGCCGGTAACGGCCGGCACGGCATCCCACTGGCTCAGCGTCCCACGACACCCGGACGGCGATCACCGCGCCCCACGTCCGCCTCCAAGTCCTGGTCCCCGAGTTGGCCGGCCCCGCCCAGCAGACCGCCGATGCCACGTACGCCCTGCGCAATGCCACCGGCAGCGCCGAGCTGGACGCCCTGCGACGTACGGCCAAGGAAGCGTCCGCGGCCTTCATCGCTGCGGCCGCCGCGCTGCTGAACCCCCACCACCGCTGATCGCCCCGAAGGAGGCCACCGTGACGAACACCTCCCCGAACCCCGCCGAGACGCTGGCCGGGGCCGGGGCCGGGGCCGGGGCCGGGGCCGGGGCCGCGGTGGCGGGCCGGCCGCGCCCGCCCTCGCCCCGCGCCATCGAACGCCGCGGTGACGCTCCGCATGGGGCGACCGCTCTGGCCACGGGCGTGCCCCGTGCCGCGAGAAGATCCGAGCGCGACCCGTCAGCGACGTCGGCGGGTGTTGAGCCGGGCGGCCTGGCGCGTCAGGTGGTCGCGCTCGGCCAGGTTGGGTGCCTTGTGAGCGGCCTCGGCGTACAGCCGTGCCGCCGTCGCCAGGTCGCCGTCGCGCTCGTGGAGGTACGCCGCCACCGCGGCATGGCGAGGCAGTGAGGCGTCCAACTCGGCGAGCGCCGCCAGGCCGGCGCGCGGTCCGTCGGCCTCGCCGACGGCGACCGCGCGGTTGAGCCGGACGATCGGGCTGTCGGTCAGGCGCGTGAGCTCGTCGTACCACTCGACGATCTGCACCCAGTCGGTCTCCTCGGCGGTGGACGCGTCGGCGTGGAGTGCCGCGATGGCGGCCTGGGCCTGGAACTCGCCCAGCCGGTCGCGGGCCAGGGCGGTCTGGAGGATCCCGACGCCCTCGGCGATCAACGCAGTGTCCCACCGGCCGCGGTCCTGCTCGGCGAGCGGCACCAGGCTGCCGTCGGGCGCGGTGCGGGCGGCGCGTCGAGCGTGGTGGAGCAGCATGAGGGCGAGCAGCCCGGCCACCTCGGGGTGGTCGACGGCGGCCGCGAGTTGCCGGGTGAGCCGGATGGCCTCGGCGGCGAGGTCGACATCGCCGGAGTAGCCCTCGTTGAAGACCAGGTAGAGGACGCGCAGCACGGTGGCGACATCGCCGGGCCGGTCGAATCGCACGTCGGAGACGGTGCGCTTGGCCCGGCTGATCCGCTGCGCCATGGTCGCCTCGGGCACCAGGTAGGCCTGGGCGATCTGGCGGGTGGTGAGCCCGCCGACGGCGCGCAGGGTGAGCGCGACCGCGGACGCCGGTGTCAGCGACGGGTGGGCGCACAGGAAGTAGAGCTGGAGCGTGTCGTCCGCCGCGGGCGCGGGCCCGGGCGCCGGCTCCTCCTCGAAGCGGTCCTCACGCCGGCGGCGGGCGGCGTCGGCGCGCGTCGCGTCGAGGAACTTGCGCCAGGCCACGGTGACCAGCCAGCCCTTGGCGTCCCGTATGGGGTCTCCCCTGCTCGAGCGAAGCCGAGAGCTTGGGGAAGGGTCGGCCGGCCACACCCGGAGCGCCTCGACCAGAGCGTCCTGCACGGCGTCCTCGGCCGCCGCGAAGTCGGCTCCGCGGCGGACGAGGACGGTGAGCACGCTCGGCGTGAGGCTCCTGAGCAGGAGCTCGTCCATCGGTGACGTCATTCCGTGAGACGTCATTCCGTGATGGTGGGCGGTGCGGTCAGGAAGGGGCGCACCTCCAGCCACTCGTGGATCGGCCTGCCGCCGGCCCCCGGCGCGGCCGACAGCTCCCCGGCCAGCTCGACGGCCCGCTCGTAGCTGTCGACGTCGATGATCATCCAGCCGGCGATGAGGTCCTTGGTCTCCGCGAACGGTCCGTCGGTGACCGGCGGGCGCCCCTCACCGTCGTACCGGACCCACGCTCCCTCGGGGGCGAGCGCCTGACCGTCGACGAACTCGCCGGTCCTCTCCAGCCGGGCCGCGAAGTCGTTCATGTACTGCACATGCGCCGAGATCTCCTCCGGCGTCCACTGGTCCATCGGCACGTCGTTGATCGAAGCCGGGGCGCCGCGGTAGTGCTTGAGCAGCAGATACTTGGCCATCGTGGCCTCCTCGGTGCTGGTGCGACCCATTGTGGTCGCGTTCACCCCGGGGACGGAGCCGGACGCGGGTTCTCGACATCGCCGTCCGATTTTTTTGAGCTCTACGGACGAGCCTGGGCGAGCCGTCTCGCGGCGTGCGGGTCCTGGTCGTCGGCGCCGCGCCTGCGCCACGTACGCCCGAGCCGGTCCCGACGGCCGCAGCCGCGGCCGAGACGCCGGCGAGGGCTGGAGGAACGGTTTTCTGCGGGCTACCGGAGGGCACGCGCCGCGCACCAGGCTGTCGCCTCCACTTGGCCGTGAGCGACGTGCCGGCCCCGATCGCGGCGGCCCGCGCCCAGCGCCGCCTGGCTGCGGCCACCAAGGAGGCCGCGCTGCGCCGGGCCGTGCTGGGCGCGCCGCCTCGTCGCGCGGCCGGACTGCGGCCAGGACCAGGCGGGCCGGGCTCCGTGAGACGTGCGGCTATCGACTCCGGACCGAGGTCCGGAGTCGAGGTCCGGATCGGGGAATCCGACATGGTCGCGGCCACCTGGTCCGCCGACGGGGACGACGCGACTGACGTCGCTGTCGTCACCGCCCGGGTTCGGGCGGCGGTGGAACCGAGTCGCAGCCACCCGAAACGCGTTCCGGGGCTCGGGCCCTTTCCGCGCGAGGTCCGCCGTCAGATCCGACCGGCGCGCGGGGGGCCGTCGTCGTGTGAGCTGTCCGCTTCGTGTTCCCTGATCGCTGCCTCCACCAGGGCTCGTGCCGCCCAGGTGATGGCCTCCTCTTCGGCCTCCGGGCCAAGGCCGCGGACGTCGCGCAGAGCGATCTGCGCCTCCCAGCCGACCACGATGGTCAGGGCCGAGATCAGCCGCTGGTACGACTCCTGGCTCAGGGTGCCGCGGAGAGGTTCGCAGGCCTGCTCCAGCCATTCGATCCGGCGGGGGCCGCGGCGCGGGGTGGCCGGCTCCGGGGTTTCGCTCGCCGGTGGATCGACGGTCAGGCGGATCAGCCGGCGGCCAAGGGGAAGCGACTGCGGTGAGTACTTCAACAGCGTCCTTATGAGGGCGTCCACCCGGGCTGCGGGGTCGTCGGAGATCGAGGGGTCGGCCAGCGCCTCCTCGACCGGAGGCTCGTTGAGCGCGCCGGCGGTCGCGTCGATCAGCAGGTGGTCGAGGCTCGGGAAGTAGGCGTAGACCGTCCGCCGTGACACGTCGGCGGCGGCCGCGATCTCGTCGATGGACGGCGTCGCTCCGCCGGCGCTCAGCCGGACCGCCGCGTCGACGATCGCCTTGCGGGTGCGGCGGCGCTGCGCTTCACGGCCACCGCGGCGGACTGGATCGTCACTGGTCATCGTGCCCTGTCGCTCCCCGGGTCGGATTGGCGGGGCCTTGACGCCCCCTCAGGGAATAAGTATATCTTCATGCAGTCGCTGCACAGCAGTGCAGTAATTGCACGGACATGAACCTAGCTGTTGCGCAGGTCACATAGCCGTACCTGTCACAGAAACCGGGCCGTCGGTGTCTTGAGGCCGAACCCCTTGAAGCGGAGGACACACCATGAACGAGAACACCCATGTGGTCGTGATCGGCGGCGGGTACGCCGGCGTCATGGCGGCCAATCGCCTCACCCAGCGCGGCGATGTCACGGTGACGCTGATCAATCCGCGCCGGAGCTTCGTCCACCGGATCCGTCTGCACCAACTGGTGGGCGGGACGGACGGCGCGGTCGTCGACTACCGGGAGGTCCTGGGCAAGGGTGTCCGGCTGGTGGTCGACACCGTGACCGAGATCGACGCGGCCGGGCGCAGCGTGAAACTGGCGTCCGGCGGCACGGTCGGCTACGACTACCTGGTCTACGCGGTGGGCAGTGGCAGCGCCGATCCGAACGTGCCGGGGGCGGCCGAGTTCGCCTACCCGATCGGCACCTTCGAGGAGGCAGGGCGGCTGCGGCCGGTCCTCGACGCCGCGCCCGCGACGGCCGCGGTGACGGTTGTGGGCGCCGGTCCGACCGGCATCGAGACCGCCGCCGAGCTGGCCGAGCAGGGCCGCGCCGTCACCCTGGTCTGCGGTGGAGTGCTCGGCCCGTACCTGCACCCCCGGGGCCGCCGCTCGGTGGCCCGGCGCCTGGCCAGGCTCGGGGTGACCGTGCTCGACGGCCCTGACACGAGGGTGACGGCGGTGACCCGTGATGCCGTCCGGCTCGGTGGCGGCCGCGAGCTGCCGAGTACGGTGACGATCTGGACCGTCGGCTTCGGCGTACCGGACCTGGCCGTACGCAGCG
This sequence comes from Streptomyces sp. LX-29, assembly GCF_029541745.1. Classification (NCBI taxonomy): domain Bacteria; kingdom Bacillati; phylum Actinomycetota; class Actinomycetes; order Kitasatosporales; family Streptomycetaceae; genus Streptomyces; species Streptomyces sp. LX-29. The sequence continues at coordinate 8,060,974 of NZ_CP089746.1, forward strand.
GGCTGAGCACCGACACCCTGGGTCGCCTGCTCACGGACGAGACGCTGACCAGCGTGGACGATGCACGCATCATCGCGGCCGGGGATTCGGCGGCGCCGTCGGGCCTGCCGCTGCGGATGAGCTGCCAGGCCGCGATGCCGATGGGCGCGCGGGCCGCCGACACGGTGCTCAGCCGGATCGCGGGGGAGCAGCCCGAGACCCTCAACCAGTCCTTCGCCGCCCAGTGCATCAGCCTGGGCCGGGGCGACGGCATCTTCCAGTTCGCCAACCGGTCCGACGTCGCGGTGTGGTTCAACATCGACGGCCGCCTGGGCGCGAAGCTCAAGGAGACCGTGTGCGTGGGCGTCGTCAAGCACTTGGCCGACGAGGCGGGCAAGCCCGGTGGGTACCGCTTGCACCGTATCTCGGGAGGGCCCGCGCGACAGCGGCTGCTGCAGGCCAAGCAGGCCGAGGCGCCGGCCACCGCGCAGCGGGCAGGGGTTTGAGCGAACGCCCGCCGACACAAAGGACCTTGACGAGGATGCACACCCAGAGGGCTCAGGACCGGACATGAACGACCCCGCCACCGACCCCGCCACTGCCCCGGCCACCGACCCCGCCACCGAGGCGTTCGTCGCCCACCGCAACCTGCTCTTCACCGTCGCCTACGAGATGCTCGGATCGGCGGCCGACGCCGAGGACGTCCTGCAGGAGACCTGGCTGCGATGGGTCAAGGTCGATCTGGGGCAGGTGGGCAACCAGCGCGCCTACCTGGTCCGGATCACGACCCGGCAGGCGCTGAACCGGCTGCGCACCATGCAGCGCCGCAAGGAGGCGTACGTCGGCTCCTGGCTGCCGGAGCCGCTGCTCACCGCGCCCGACGTCGCCGAGAACGTCGAGCTCGCCGAGAGCGTGTCGATGGCGATGATGCTCGTCCTGGAGACGCTGTCGCCGACCGAGCGCGCCGTCTTCGTCCTGCGCGAGGCCTTCGACCTCGGCTACGACGAGATCGCCGCCGCCGTCGACAAGAGCACCGCGGCCGTCCGCCAGATCGCGCACCGCGCCCGACGGCACGTCGATGCCCGCCGCCCCCGCCAGGCTGTCTCCCCGAGCATGACCCGGGCGGCTGTGGAGTCGTTCCAGCGCGCGCTCCAGACCGGGAACCCGCAGGACTTCCTCGACGTGCTCGCCCCGGAGGTCGTCCTGGTGGGCGACGGGGGCGGCATCAAGCAGGCCGCGCTGCGCCCGGTCGCCGGCGCCGACAAGGTGACCCGCTTCATGGTCGGCGGCCTCGGCAAGCACGGGCGCCGGATCACCGTAGCCCCCACCGTGGTCAACGGCAGCCCGGCACTCCTCGTCCACCTGGACGGCGAGATCGACGGCGTCATGGCGATCCACGTCGAGGACGCCCGCATCACCGGCCTCTACTACGTCCGCAACCCCGAGAAGCTCTCCCACGTCGCATCCGAAACCCCCCTCACCCTCCGCTGAACACAGGCTCCCCCGCCCGCCGTCGTGCCCACCCCGCCGGTGCCCGACACGGCGGCGACGGCGGTCACCCTGCCCCGGACCACAGACAAGCCCCAGGTCGCTGACCTGGGGCTTCGTCATGGAGCGGATGACGGGAATCGAACCCGCGCCATACGTCCTTCACGGTCGTCCCCACGAGCGGAGGACTCTCGGTGCGGTAAGCACCGTGGAGGGAGCCGGTCCGCACCGGCGCGGTGGCTGACCACCCGTCACCGCGGCTCCGCTCAACCGGGGCGGATGTTCTTGTTGTGGTGGAAGGCGTTGTCGGGGTCGTACTTGGCCTTGACCTCGGCCAGTCGCCGGTAGATGCGATCGCCGTAGGCCTCGCGAACGCGGCTGGTGTCGTCATCGGAGTCGAGGAAGTTGACGTAGACGCTGTCGGCGCGGTGCGGTTGGAGGGCGTGGAGGAACCGCCGCGCCCACGCGGTCTCGGCTGCGGCGTGCTCGCCGGACTCGTCAGGGAGCCACACGCCGTCGATGACGATGTTATGGGTCACGTCGCGACCGGCGTAGGCGGTGGCGTCGTGGGGGACCCGGGCGACGGCGCCACCCATGTGGAACATCGCCGAGTACGACCGGGGCGAGCCGCCGCTGTAGGCGTGATCGGCGATGACGGCGATGGCGTCGTCGGACAGGTCGGCGAGGTCCGTGGACTTCCAGTAGTAGTGCCATCCGTGGAGGACGGTGTCGTCGAGGGCGCCCTGGAAGGCGACGTACGGGGTGGGCGCGATCAGGTCCACAAGCGGCCTCCCCAGCCGGCGGAGCGCCCGTACCGCGCACTCGCCGTCCTCGATGGCGCCGGCGTAGCAGCAGACGACGGCGATGGCCGGCCGCCAGTGCAGCTCCTCGGGGATGACCGGCAGTGGGGGGATGGTCCCGAGCCTGACGACGGTCCCGAGCTCGTCGGGTGCCTCGGCGGCGAAGTCCCGGTAAAAGCGCAGCACGTCGGTGGTGTCGTCGGCCGCCCAGAAGACGGGGCCGGCGATCACGGTCGGGCCGACGGGGTGCAGCGCGAAGCGGAACATGGTGACAACGCCGAAGTTGCCGCCGCCGCCTCGCAGCGCCCAGAACAGGTCGGGGTGCTCGTCGGCGGAGGCCCGAAGGATGCTGCCGTCGGCGGTGACCACCTCGGCGGCCAGCAGGTTGTCGACGGTGAGCCCGTGTGCGCGCATGAGGAAGCCGATGCCACCGCCGAGGGTGAGCCCGGCGACACCGGTGTGGCCCACGATGCCGCCGGTGGTGGCCAGACCATGGGCCTGCGTCTCGTGGTCGACGTCGCCCCACAGGGCGCCGCCCTGTACCCGGGCGGTGCGGTCGGCGGGGTCGACCCCCACGGCCCGCATCGCCGCGAGGCTGATGACGATCCCGTCGTCGCACACCGCGGTGCCTGCCACGTTGTGGCCCCCGCCCCGTACCGCGATCTCCAGGTCGTGGTCGCGGGCGAAGCGCACGGCCGCGGCCACGTCGGCGGTCCCGCCACATCGGGCGATCAGCCGGGGGCGCCGGTCGACGGCCCCGTTCCACACGGCTCGGGCGGTGTCGTAGTCGGGGTGGTCAGCTGTGATCAGCCGGCCCCGGAACCCGCCGATCTCCATGGCGATCGCCTCCTCGCTCGGATATGGCCGACGTGCTCGGTGGTCGTTCGTCGTCACCTCCTCGTGTGCCGATTTCCATCGGATCACCGGGGACCACGGCCGTAAAGTCAAGAATCTGTACTTCAGAGCTCAGAGCCAGGGGCAGGAGTGCGACACTGGGGTCGTGCGGAGCTATGGCCAGTACTGCCCCATCGCCCGCGGCGCCGAGATCTTCGCCGAGCGCTGGACACCGCTGATCATCCGCAACCTGTACCTGGGCTGCGGCAGCTTCACCGAGATCCTGGAGGGCGCCCCCGGGCTCTCCCGGACCCTGCTCTCCCAGCGGCTCAAGCAGCTCGAACGGCTCGGCATCGTCGAGTCGGCAGCCAAGCCCGACGGGCGCGGGCGCCACTACGCGCTCACGCCCGCGGGGCACGACTTGTTCAAGGTCTGTGTGTCGCTCGGCGAGTGGGGTGCCCGCTGGCTGGAGATCGCCCCCGAGCACCTCGATCCCTTTGTGGCTCTGTGGTCGATGTGCAACATGCTCCGCCGAGACCGGCTCCCGGATCGGCGCGTCGTCATCCGCTTCGACTTCACCGGCCGCCGACCCCATGAGCGGTTCTGGCTGCTGATCGAGCACGGGGACACCGAGATCTGCAAGACGTACCCCGGCCTCGACGAGGACCTCTACGTCACGGCTGAAGCCGAAGCCTTCATCAAGTGGCACGCCGGCCAGCAGACCTGGGCCGAAGCCACCGGCGACCGCCGCATCCAACTCCACGGCCCCTCCTGGCTCGTCAAAGCCTTCCCCACCTGGAACGCCCGCAGCGCCTTCGCCCACATCAAGCCCGTCTCCCGGACAGCGGCGAGCTCGGCGGCCTGACATCTGCGACGCACCCGAACCGGCCCCCGCAGCACCCCGGGAGAGGTTCGCTATCGTGCGTCGCGTAGCGTGAGAATGTATGTCGCGGTCAGCGCGACGGCACGGTCTTCGTCCTGTGACAGATCCGCGAGGGCACGTGACGACGTGATCCCGGGGATGTCCGCGAGCGCCTGTGCCAGCCGTCGACGCGCGGACGATCCCATGGTGCCGCTGCTGAGGCGGTCGACGAGCCCAGTGGCGATCTGATCCGCCAACGCGGGATCACTCGCCAGCGTGCTGAGTGCATCGGCTGCGTCGGCGTCGTTCCTCTCCTCGACGACCATGTCGATGAGCGTCGGGACCGCGTCGGCCACTCCACGTGCTCCGAGCGCCAGAGCCGCGTGCCCGCGGACCGCGATGTCGCGGTTCGTGAGGGCGTCCCGCAACAGTACGGTCGCTTCACCGTTCGGTATCTCGGCGATGGACTGGACGGCGCGTTTCCGCACCTCGGCCGCAGGTGAGTCGAGTCCCTCCGCCAGCAGTGCCAGCCCGTCCTCGCCCGATTGCGCCAGAGCCCAACGAAGCGCCCCGGCGACGTTCGGGTCCGACTCGCTCAGCACGGCCTCGACCAGTGCTTCCACCGGCGCGGGAACTCCCTCGACCGCGGACAGGGCCGCACGCTGCCGCGCCCCCGCACTCGTCGACCCCAACGCCTGGAGGAGCGCGATGCTCTGGAGGACGTCCTCCCAGCCGGCGGGTTCCGCGGCACCGATCCGACGAAGTCGCGTGAGCAGCTTCGTCTCCGCCGCGATGCGGTCTCGCGTCTGGCGGATGAGGTCGTCGACGAGCTCCGCGGGCGCGAAGCCGGGGTCGTCGAGCGCGCGCCTGACGTCGCGCAGCGACAGCCCCAATGACCGCAGGCTCTCGATGTGGAAGATTCTCCGGATGTCCTCGCTGGAGTACTGGCGATAGCCGGAGTCGGTACGACCCGTCGGCCGCACCAGACCCAGCGATTCGTAATGCCTGAGCATGCGGGCGCTGACCCCGGACCGTCGCGCGACATCACCGATCAACACTGCCTACTGCCCCTCCTGACGGGCCCCGCCGAGGGCTACGACGCGCTTCGCCTCCTCGATCGCGAACTCGAATCCGGCATCCGGGTCCCGCCAAAGGCGTTCCGTGGCGATCGCGTGCGCGCTCACGCGAGGGTCGAGATCCGTCGTCGCGACGCCCAGCGTCGGCAACATCACCTCCCCGAGCGCGATCAGCGCCCGGCTGAGACTCAGCTGCGTCTCGCCTTCGCCGCGCCCGAGCTGTGTCGCCAACAGTACGGCCAACCCGTGCTCCTCACCCTCGGGCACGAGCACGACCGCTGCCCGCCAGGCGCTCCGGGCCACCTCGTCGTCGGCGTCGGACAGCAGCGCCGGTGTGATCGCCGGCCACGCTCGCCGATCCCCGATCTTGGACAGCGTGTGCAACGCCTGGCTCCGTGCCTGCGCACGCTCCGAGCGGACCTCGTCGAGAAGCAACGGGACCGTCATCGACGCCGCGTGGCGGGTCAGCGCCCACGTCAGCGTTTCGCGCACGGAGAACTCGGGTTCGCGCGCGCATCTTTCGATGAGCTTGCCGATGAACGCGGGGTCCGGGTTCGTACCGACCGCCAGCGCTGCCCGCAGTCGGATCGACGAGCTGTCGTTCTCCAACCTCTGGAGAGCTCGCATGGTGTTGGTGGCCTCTTTCGGCATGGTCATGAGGACGGCCTCCTTGGCATCAGTGAAGCCCTTGTCACCGTGTCAAGGTCAAGCGGAGCCAGACCGGGAGATGGCCGGAAGCGGCGTCGCGCACCGGCTCACGGCGTCCGTCGGCCGCCGTCCCCGGGTGTCCGCCGAGGTCGTGACGGTTCTCCGGGGTCGGCCGCTCAGCGCCGGGGTTCGGCCTGGCCCTCGCCGAGGACGCTCGCCGTGGCGCGGTTCGTCGAGGCGTCTTCGATGCAGCCCCGCAAGCGCATCAGATCGTGCGGGGTGAGGGCGGGGCGGATCACCCCGGCGTACACCTCGTCCTCCAAACCTTGCAGGAAGGCACGGTCGTTCTGGGCGGCGGTGGAGCGACGGCAGGTTTGCCACAGATCGCCCGCGGCGAGTTCCCGGGCCTCCGGGGTCTCGTCGCCGCGCATCTCGATCCGGAACACCACGGTGGAGGCCGCCGCGTCCGGGGTGGCCTCCGGACGGGTCTGGGTGGCGTCGGCCAATTCCTCCCGCATCAGCGTCAGAAGCACCACAGCGGCGACGGCGGCGGCCCCGGCCGCCAGCTTCCGTCCGGCGCGGGACGGCGGTACGGCCGGACGATCCTCCAGCCGTGCCGCGCGTGCCGCCCCGCCGGGCGCGGTGTCGGCAGGGGCGGTGAGGGCTGCCAGCCGTCCGGCCAGCCGGCGTTCCGCGCCCGGACGGGCGGTGGCCGAGGCGATCTTCTGGACGGCGAACGCGATACCGGAGAGGGCGGCTCCAGCCACCATGAGGACGGGGACGAAGACGAAGGTCCGCTGGGTGCCGTTCACGTCCTCGGAGCCGATCCAGCGGAAGCGGCGGTCCGGCGGCGTCTCCCGGGACTGGTCCAGCCGCCGCTGTACCTCCGCGACGCGGGCGTCGTACTCCGTCAGTCGTCTCTCCAGCCGGGACAGCCGGTTGAGGAGGATGAGGCAGGCCAGGAAGCCTTCGATCACCAGAAGCAGTACGCCGGAGATCAGCGCGCGCTGCCACTCCCACCGGTACAGGTACAGCACCATGTAGTACCCGGCGTACGCGGCGGACAGACCGCCGAAGAGATAGCCCACGTACTTCATGCCGCCGCTCCCTTCCCGCTCGTCGAGGTCCGCGGCGCCGCGTGGTCGCCGGCCTTCTCCACCGCTCCGGTGCCGCCGTCCACCGAGAGTTCGGTGCCGGGCGGGAAGCGGTCCAGGGCGTCGGATACGCCGACGGCGGTGGGCACCTGGTACTCGCGGGCGAGGACGGCGAGGTGGGACAGAACGCTGCCGGTCTCGGCGACCAGGCCCGCCAGTCCGGGCAACAGGGGTGCCAGCGCGGGGTCGAGCACGCGGACGACCAGCACCGCGTGCTCGGGCCGGTCGCCGTGTCCGTCCCAGGCGGTGCCGGTGCCGAAGCCGCCGCCCGCGCCCTGCCCCGCGCCGGTGCGGCCGCGCGTGACCGCGAGCTGTGCCACCGGGTGGCCGTCGGCCAGTCGGAAGGCGGAGGGCAAGGCCGGGGCGTCCGGCCTGGGGAGGCGCTCAGCCAGATCGGGCGGCAGCCCGCCGCCGTCCGCGGCCTCGGTCAGCTCGCTCCAGCGCAGCAGGAGGAGACGGGACAGCCCCACCGCACCGTCACCCACGCGCAGCCTGGTGCCGAGTTCGCGGACCATCCCCGCCTGCATCTCCTGCACCCAGCGGATACGCAGCCGCAGACCCTCCCGAACCGGGAGCGATCCCACTCCGTGCGGCACGCCCATGCCGGCCGTACCCTCCGGGAGGGCGGGGCGTGCGCCGAGCGTGGGCGGCAGCAGGGACAGAAGCACGGGGTGGTGGGCGAGTAGTCGGGCGTCGCTCAGGCCCTGCGCCCGGCCCTCGGCCAGCACGGCCAGCGCCTCACCGGCGGCCGTCGCCCCGGAGCCCGGCACGAGCAGCGCGCCGGCCAGCGATTCCTGCGCGTGCAGGGAGGACAGTACGGCGCGCCCCCACGAGACGGCGTCCAGGATCTGACCGCTGAGCATCCGCGCCGGCACGGGGAAGTCGGCGAGCCGCCGGTCGACATCGGCCATGAGGTCCAGCGCGAGCAGCGGCAGGGCGGAGCGCAGCCGCCCCACCCGCCAGGCGGCCACGACACGGCGGGCACCAGGGGCGGGGTTGATGAAGTCCCGTAGGGGATGGGCGGACCGGACCACACCGAGCAGCCGCAGGTCGGCGGCGGCCCGCCCGTCGACGGTGGTGACCACCGGCAGGCTGCGGAGGCTGCGCCGGGGAGCCGCTCCCGTGATGTCGAGGGCGAGGGTGAGGCCGTGGGACATGGGGGAGACCCACAGGTCCTCCTCCAGCGGCTGGAGCACTCCCGGAAAGGTCTCGGCGACCGGGCCGGGACCCAGCAGCCGCGCGCCGCGCGGCGGCCGGACCGCCATCGCGGTGATCGGACGGGCCTGGAACAGCCACAGACGCCCCTCGGCGTCGAACCCGAACTCCATGTCCTGGGGGCGGCCGAACACCCGCTGGGTCCTCCTGGCCAGCCGGACCAGCGCGGTGGTCTCTCGTCGGCCGAGCAGCCGTGCGGAGCGGGGTTCGGCCGGATCGGTCCGTAACCGTCTGCCCGAGCGGGACAGTTGGTAGCGCACTCCCTGGGTGCTGCCGTCCACCAGCCGGTCGGGGCCGCCGCTGACGGCGCTGACCAGGATGCGGTCCTCGCGGCCCGCCACCGGGTCCGCGCCGAACATCACCCCGCCGGTGACCGCCCGCAGCATCGGCTGCACCAGGACCGACATGCCGTCCAGCGGGTCCGCGTTCCGCCCCTCGGGAGGATGGAGCACCTGCACGCGGCGGGCCGAGTCCAGGACCGTCCGCACCGCGGCGGTGAACTCCTCCCAGCCCCTGACGTCGAGCACGGACTCGAAGCGGCCGGCCATCGAGGAGTCCTCGGCGTCCTCGTGCGCCGAGGAGGACCGCACGACCAACGGCCGCCCGTCCTCCCCGGCCAGTTCGCTCCAGGCCCGACGCAGTTCCTCGTCACCGGCGGGAACGCCCTTCGCCCGCCCCGCGGGTACGAGGGCGAAGCCGGGGAGCACCGGTAGCCCCGCCACGGCCGCGCGAGCCAGATTGGCGGCCTTGGCACCGGTGACGGCGGGATCCTTCGCGTGTTCGCTGTCCAACGGCACCACCGCCAGCAGATCCGTCTCGATTCCCACATCCCCCTCCTCCTCCGCACGCGCGCGGACCAGAGTCGGCCCTCAGACGCATGCGATAGCCCCTGCCAGGTACAGACGCCTGATCAAGTATGGGAGGTTGAGAGTCGGTTACTTCCAGGGGTAGACCCCACTGATCTGCCGGCGACGCCTGAACTCAACTCACCGTGCAGGAGTTCTTGAGACGGCGCATGGGAGATCCTCCTGAGCCGACGCCACCGCCGTACGCGGCGCGCCCGCCGCTTCGCGAGGAGGCTGTCTCGTCCACTGCGGACGGACAAGGGGAAAGGGGGGCTCCCCTCTTTCCATGATCAACATATAGCGCACCGGGGGGCTTGCGGCAAGAGCCGGGTCGTGCCGCAGAATCACCGACCTCAGCCGAAGATCACGAAAGCGGGGAGTCACATGCGCGTGTTGTTCTCGACGTACGGGTCGCGCGGGAGCGTCGAACCGATAGGGGGACTCGCGGTGCGGTTGCGGGAACTCGGCGCGGAGGTGCGGGTGTGTGCGCCGCCGGACGAGGAGTTCGCGGAGCGGCTGGCCGAGGTCGGTGTGGCGCTGGTGCCGACCGGCGCGCCGGTGCGCTCGCTGGTGACCACGGTGACTCCGGGGTCGGCGGGACTGGCGCAGCGTGCGGCCGACTTGATGGCCGCGCAGTTCGACACGGTCGCCGCGGCGGCCGAGGGATGTGATGCGCTGGTGGCGACCGGCCCCTTGCCGGCCACGGCCGGCGCGCGGTCGGTGGCCGAGAAACTGGGCATCCGTTACGTGCACGCGAGCCACCAGCCGGTCAGCCTGCCCTCGCCGTACCGCCGGCCGCCCGCACGGCGGGGCCGGCCCTTGCCACCGGACGCGACCGACAACCGGGCGCTGTGGGACCTTGACGCCCAGATCGCGAACACGATGTTCGGCGAGGAGCTCAACACCCGGCGGGCGTCGATCGGCCTGCCGCCGGTGGACAACGTCCGCGACTACGCCTTCACCGACCATCCGTGGCTGGCCACGGACCCGGTCTTGTCCCCGTGGCAGCCGACCGACCTCGACGTGGTGCAGACCGGCGCCTGGATCCTGGCCGACGAACGCCCGCTCCCGGATGCGCTGGTCGCGTTCCTGGAGGCCGGCACCCCACCGGTGTACGTGGGCTTCGGCAGCACACCCCTGAGCGCCCCGGAGGACTTCGTCCGGACGGCCGTCGAGGCGATCCGCGCGCAGGGCCGCCGCGTGGTCGTCTCCCGCGGCTGGGCCGACCTGGCCCTGATCGACGACCGGGACGACTGCTTCGCCGTCGGCGAAGTCAACCATCAGGAACTGTTCCGGCGGACGGCCGCCGTCGTACACCACGGCAGCGCGGGCACCACGACGACGGCCACCCGGGTCGGCGCACCTCAGGTGGTGGTCCCCCAGGGAGCGGACCAGCCGTACTGGGCCGGCCGGGTGGCCGACCTGGGCATCGGCGTGGCACACGACGGTCCGACACCGACTGTCGAGTCCCTTTCGGCCGCGCTCGAGACGGCCCTGACCTCAGAGACCCGCGCACGGGCAACCACCGTGGCCGGCACGATCCGGACCGACGGGGCGACGGTGGCCGCGAAGCTGCTGCTCGACGCCGTCAGCCGAGAAAGGTCGCCGGCGTCAGCGTGAACCACCGGGACCGTCGACGGGGGACGGTGGACGGCACTGGACTGGACCGCGGCCCGGGCATGCCCGCTCCCCACTCCCCACGTTTCGCGCGTCCCTGGACGGAATCGCCCGGTGGCAGCTCGGGAAAGAGGGCGTCCAGGACGACGTGGCGGAAGCGCTGGTGGTGGGCGGGGGTGAGGGCCACCTCCCACCCCAGAGGCACCCTGGCCCTCTTGGCTCCGCTGTTGGTCCTGGTGGTCGGTGCCCGGGCCCACGGCTTCCCCGCCGCGCGCAGGACCATCACCGGCTGACCGCCAGGGGCGCGGGTCCCGCGGACAGCCGTGTCCCGCGCCGGAGCCTCGCCATGTGACCCCTGCCACAATGATCGATTTCTCGAACGGAGGCGTTGTCCCGGCCCCTGCTGACGGTGTGTGGTGCGCAGAGCAGAAAGATCGTCAAGAGCCGTTGAAAAGAGGGATGATGAACATGTCGACACGCCTGATACGCACCGCGCTGGTGAGCGTGACCGCGGTCGCGGCGGTCGGTGCGGCCGTGCTGACGGCGCCGGTGGCCACGGCGGCCGGCGCGACCGGAGCGAAGGACACCGGACACGCCGCCACCCAGGACGCCATGGACAAGGCCGTCGCAGCGGGGGTGCCCGGCATCGTGGCCGAGACGCGCGACGCGCACGGGGTGTGGAAGGGCACCGCGGGCGTCGCCGACCTCACCACGCAGCAGCCGCGCGGCAACGGAGACCGGTTCCGGGCGGGCAGCACCACCAAGTCGCTGGTGTCGACCGTGATGCTCCAACTCCAGGCGGAGGGCAGGGTCGACCTCGACGCCACGGTCGACAGCTATCTGCCGGGCGTGGTCCGGGGGAACGGCCACGACGGTACGAAGATCACGGTCCGCCAGCTCATGAACCACACCAGCGGCATCTTCAACTTCACCGACGACGCCGCGTTCCGGAAGGCGGTGATGGGGATCGACTTCCTCCAGAACCGCTACGACGACTGGACCCCGCAGCAGGTCATCGCCCTCGCGCTGAAGAACCCGCCCCAGTTCGAGCCCGGCACCTCCTGGAAGTACTCCAACACCAACTACCTCCTCGTCGGGCTCATCATCGAGAAGGTCACCGGCAACTCCTACGTCGAGGAGATCGAGCGGCGCATCACCAGGCCGCTGAAGATGCGCGCCACGTACTTTCCCGGCACCGACTCCGAGATCCCCGGGCCCACCCGGCACTACTCCACCTTCGAGGAGGAACCCGGCAAGACCTACGACGTCACCGAGCTGAACCCGTCGTGGGCCTGGGCGGCCGGCGAGATGGTCACCAACTCCTCCGACCTGAACCGCTTCTACACCGCGCTCTTCCGCGGCAAGCTGCTGCGCCCCGCCCAGCTCAAGCAGATGATGACCCCCGTCGAGACCCAGGGCAACCTCCCCCGGCAGCGCTACGGCCTGGGCCTCATCGAGTACGAGACGAGCTGCGGCACCAAGGTCTGGGGCCACTCCGGTGGCATCCACGGCTCCTCGACGCAGGCGTTCGGCACCAAGGACGGCAAGCACATGATCGCGCTGAACTTCAACGGCGACTTCGTGGGCGGCGGCAAGAACGTCGTCTCCGCCGAGTTCTGCACCTCGGCGGGCACCCCAGCCGGATCATGACGCGCCGGCCCGCCCCAGGCCCACCGCGCACCCCGGGTGTTCGCGACGAACTCCTGGGCGACGTCCGGCCGTTGCGCGCGCGGGGACTCACCGAAACCGGTGGCTCGCGGTCCGGTACGGACGGTCGAAACGCCCTCTGGCGTTGTTGATCCACTTCGTGATTTTCTCGGTCTCAGCCCTTGAGGAGAGAAGGAATGACCATGAGACGCTTCGTCCGTACCCTGGCCCTGACCGGGGCGACCGCTGCCACTGCCGGCCTGACGCTGCTGGCCGCCCCCACCGCCCAGGCCGCGCCATCCGATGAGCCGGCGTGCGTCACGGCCGCCGCGACGAAGTCCTTCGGGCGCGGCGAGATATCGATGTGCCCGCAGAGCGACGGCACCACGCGAGTCACCGGCTGGGTCGAGGACCTGCTGCCCGGCAAGGGCTGGGGCACGCCGGACGGGCGCTGCGCGGGCTGGTGGATCGAGATGGGCGCGAAGGGCGGGATGGTCGGCCCGCTGGTGTGCCCGCACTTCACGAGCTCGCACGAGACGACGTACAAGTTCGACTACACGTTCCAGCCGGAGGCTCCGGTGACAGGTGCGAAGCTGAACGCTTTCACGGCCTGACGGGCCCGATGCTCGTCTTGCTGCCGCCGCCGGCACTCCCGGAACAGCGCGCGAGCCAGATCCTCGCCGGGAGCGCCGCGGTTGCGATGGCCGTCGAGCTGACCGGCGGGAACGATGGCTCGCGGTGAACCATGTCGAGTAGTCGATCTCGCAGGCTATGGGCGAACCCGACGGCCGCGCCCGCCGCCGAGCCTTCTCCACACCGCGTCCTTCCGGGTGGGGAGGGACGGGCGGTCGCTATGCCGCGCCTGGGGGACCAGGCTGGGACGAGAAGCTCGGGCCGGAAGCGAGGGTGCAGATGGGGAGAGGGCAGCGCAAGAAACTTGGGCTGCTCGCCGCCTCGTTGACGGTGGTCGTGCTCGGCATGACCACCGCTGTTGTGGCCCCCCGACTGGCCGACGACGGTCCCTCCTGCCGCTCCGCACCCGCATCCACCGTCGCACTCGCAGGCGATCCTCGAGCGGCCACGCGCGCCCTTGACCCAGGCGAGGACCTGGCCCGGATCGGGCGGCTGAAGGACGTGCCTTCGACCGCTCTGTGTTCCAGCACAGCAACGGCACCTACCGGACCGCGGCGCGGCACGTGACCGGCCACCCGCCCGCGGCCACCATCGCCCAACGCGAGGCATACCCAGGGCGCGCCGACGGGTTCTTGGACGGCTGGAAGCAGCTATCCGAGATCTACGACCGCTGGGCGCGTACGCGCGGGATCGAACGGCACCACGCCGCGCAGCTGCGGTTCGAGATGAGAGATGACTACATCTCAGCCTTGCGCCGAGCCTGGTAGCTAGCGGCGATGCCCTCGCCGCCGATGCGGAAGCGCCGTTCAACGACGACCTGAGGCACGGACTCGGGAGACCGCGACGCTATGGAGGGGACGCGATACCCCCTTCCAGCACGCCCGGTATCGGCCCAAGCGGACGCCTTTCCAGGGCGAGCCGGCGGTGAGGTGCTGCGCCGAGCGGCACCTCACCGCCGACCCGGCCGGAGATCGCCTGCCCCGCTGGCATCAGTACGGGACGACACTGAGGCAGCCGGTCCACCAGGCTCGACAGTACGAGCGCAGCGACCACGCGGCCGCCGGTACCGCGCACCGGCGCGATCCGAGCCAGCCGATCGCGCACCACCCGCCGCCCTGTTCACGTGTGCCCTCAGAGTGGTCTTTCACCGACGGTCCGCAGCATGGACCTCACTTCCTGAAGAAGTGATGGGTAGTTCTGCCCGTAGGTTGCGACGGCCGCGTACACCGCGTCGAGGGCCGCCTGGAGTGCGTCGGTTTCCGCGGCGTCGAGGAGCGCGGGGAGAGCCATGTGCGGCTGGGACATCGGCAGCGACGAGGCCGGCCCACCAGCCGTGGCCATCACCACGTACTCCTCCTCCGAGCGCGACGCCTCCGGGTTCGTGGACATCATCACGGCGGCTATGGAGCCCACGAACTGCGGCATCTCCCCGGCGGGCATCGGCGCGGGTGCGCCGTCGTGGACGGGCGGCTGGAAGGGGGCCCGCTCGGGCGGGATGGCCTCGCCGACGGTCCTGTCGGGGACGCGCGGGTCGGATTCCAGGGCCTGCCACGCGCGATCCGGGTCGTCGAGCGGTGGCGGCAGCGGACGCCCCTCGGCCAGAGCGCTGAGGCCCGCGGCGATCCAGTCGAGCTGTGCGAGGCCGGCCGCCTCGCACGCGCGGCGCGCCGCCAGGAGGGCGACCGCGCGCTGGGCGGCGGGGCCGGCGTCGTCGATGGCGTGGACGAGGTCCGGATCGAAGTCGAGCAGACCGAGCACGTTCCCGTCGACGTCGCGCAGGGCCTGACTGGGAAGCCTCCCGCCCCACTCCCACCGCTCGTACGCGAGCTCGAGTTCGCGCTCCGCCTCTTCCTGGGCGAGGCGGGCGCGGCGTTCGGCTTCGGCGCGTTCGGCGGGCGAGGGAGGGGGCGGCTGCTGGCGGGCGTGGTCGTGCCAGTAGGCGGCCTGCTCCGAGGTCTGCCGCAGTACGCGGTCCGGCGCGGGCGGCGCGGGCCAGAACTGCAGCAGATAGCAGTCCAGTTGCTGCTCATCATCCATCCGGGTGTCCCGCTGCCCCGCCTCGTCCATGCCCCTGGCGCAGTAGCGCACCCGGTAGTCGATCTCCTCCAGACCCAGCTCCCAGCTGGCCTCGCCCGCCCACTGCACCAGCTGGCTGCTGTCCGACACGGGGCGGAAGGACACCTCCACGACGTCCTCCCACCCCTCATCCAGCGGCGGAGCCTGGTCGCACACCTCCACGGTGAAACCGACCTCGCCCGTATGTAACCCCGTCGTCAGCCACAGCGCGCCGGGAACCGCCGCCCCGCACAACCCGGCGCTCTGCCCCGCGAACGCCTCGTCGAGGCCCGGGCCGCAGCCGTCCGGATCGCTCTCGACGTAGATCTGACCATAGTGAACGTGAACCTCACCCTCGACCGGCCTGCGCACGAAAGCCTCCATCCCCTCCGGGAACGAACCATGCGCCGCAGCTTAGGGAACACCACTGACAACCCCGCGCTTCAGACGAAACCCCGGGGCGCCCTCCCTATGCCTGCGTCGTGCAGGGTGTCGGGTAGGTGGGGGTGGATTGTTCCGGATTGGTTGCGAGAAACGGCTTCGCTCTGTCGGTTCCACCGGCCGGGCCAACAGGCGCCCACCAGGCGATCACCCGGGCCGCCATCGCCTCGGGCCGCAAGCCCAAAGGATCGAGACCGAAGTGATCCTCCAACTCGTGGCGCAGGAAATCACTGATCTCCGTCTGACTGGCGCCGTCATGCAACTGCCTGAGCAGCGGGGCGAGCATGCAATCGTACTCGTCCTGTACAACGTCCGCGACGCCGATCGGATCCCACTCATTGAGCAGCTGCCGCAGGTCGTTCTCGGTAGAGGCGTTCCAGGTTCTCATCACCCCCAGACTGCCACCCGAGCGGCCTTCATCCCCCCCATGAGCCAAAGGGAACCGTCACCGCCCACGTTCAACACCGTGTGCCCCGGCCTACCGCCGGCCGCGATCAGGCGTCGACAGCGTCTCGTTCACGACCTGACGAACGTCGCAGGATCAGCACAGCCGACGTGCCTTGTGCTGTCGGAACGGCGCCACGGCATGCGATCGGCCCGAGCAGTCGCTGGTCCGGGCGTGCAAGGTCATCGCGTTCGGCGCGGCGGCGGCTTCGCACAGCCATGGGGGAGCGGTGCCCTGGTGGGGAGCACGGTGGCCGCAACGGTTGGGCACCGTGATCACATCGTCGGCGGTCGTACCCACGGCGCCAAGCGCTCCCCGGCGGCCAGATTCTCGCGCCACCGGGCACATGACGAAGACCGGATCAGTGAAGACCAGTTCCAGACTGTGGTGGTACGTCAGGTCATGGCCGGCGCCCAGTCGCAGAAGCCCAGCGTCCCAGGCGACAACGTCCCAGTCCCACCAGGACCCCTCTGAAGACGAATCACGCGTGTGCCCCTCGAGTCGAACGTGCGGGTCCGCTCCACGGACCTCTGCAGGCCGGCCTTGCCCCCTGGCGCTTCTGACTACGCAGCGGCCACCAGCATGCGATCCCGCGCTCCAGCTCAATGGTCCAGGTCAAGGATGGTAGGGCTCGCGTTGGGCACCCTTCGCTCGGCATGGCCTGGGCCTGGCCGTACGACGTCAGTATCGGTACGTGGCCGGAACACACCGGCGCGCGGTGGCCCTCACCGCTCCGCTGGCGGCCGCCGGCAGCGGATCTGACTGACTCCGGTCACCGCTCCTCCCCTGGGGGTGGCGGTGTCCGGACGGCGAAACGCCTGCCACCCGGGCGCGCTGTGTGGCGGGCCGCCCGGCGTCGCGGGGCACATGGGTTGTCAGTCGCGATCGATACCGTCCGAGCATGGGTGCAGAGATCGCATACGCGCGCGGCGACGCGACCAGTCCACACGAGCCGGGAACCAAGATCATCGCCCACGTGTGCAACGACGCCGGACGGTGGGGAGCGGGCTTCGTCATGGCCATCTCCCGTAGATGGCCGCAGCCCGAAGCCGCCTACCGACACTGGCACCGCGGCCGCGCGGACAACGACTTCGCCTTGGGCGCGGTCCAGCTCGTACAGACCCAGGACGACCTGTGGGTGGCCAACATGATCGGCCAGCACGGCATCCGCAGGCACACCATGGCCGAGGCGCCCGTGCGGTACGAGGCGGTCGACCAAGCTCTGAAGATGCTGTCGCGGCATGCTTCGGTCATGGCCGCCTCGATCCACATGCCCAGAATCGGGTGCGGACTGGCTGGCGGACGATGGGAGAAGATCGAACCGCTCATCGCCCAGCGCCTGACCGAACAAGGCACCCCCGTGACCGTCTACGACCTCCAGTAGGAAGGGACCCGCCGCGCTGAGGAAGGCCCGTGCTGGCAGGGGCAGAGGCCCGTGGACCTGCGGTTGCAGCGGAGCGGCCCGCTCAACGGGTCGCGGATCCACCTCGTGCCACCTTGCGCGGACTCGGCGAGGATCCGCGACATGACGCTCCATCTGCCGCCATCTTCCGTGGTGCAGGCGGCCGGGCCCGTATGAGGGTTTGCTTCCTCCGGCCAGTTTTGAAGCGAGTGCTTCAAAACATGCTAACGTCCCACCCCCAGGGGCAGTCGATCATCGTCGCCCTTGTTCTGAAGCGTTCGATCCAAAAGGGGGGCCCATGCCGATCGCCGTCTACGTCCTGGGGCTTGGCATCTTCACTCAAGGCACCTCCGAGTTCATGCTCTCCGGGCTGCTTCCCGGTATGGCCGCTGACCTCGGGGTTTCGATTCCTCAAGCCGGGCTGCTCATCTCGGCCTTCGCCATCGGCATGGTTGTCGGCGCGCCCCTGCTCGCCGTCGCCACCCTCAACCTTCCCCGCCGTACCGCCCTCATCTGGCTTCAGGCCGTGTTCGTAGCCGCGCACATCGCGGGCGCGCTCGCTCCCGGTTACGGCTTCCTCTTCGCGACCCGCATCGTCAGCGCCCTTGCCTACGCCGGGTTCTGGGGCGTCGCCGTCGCCACCGCCGTCACGCTCGTGCCCGAGAGCGCCAAGAGCCGGGCCGTCGCCGTCGTCGCCGGTGGCCTCACCCTTGCCACCATCGTCGGCGTCCCCGCGGGCACCCTCCTCAGCCAGCACGCCAGTTGGCGCGCCGCCTTCTGGGCCGTGGCCGTGGCGACCGTGGCCAGCCTCGTCTGCACTCTCATCGCCGTCCGGGCGGATCACGGCACGCCCGGTGACCTGCCCCGCTCGGTGCGGGCGGAGCTGCGCGGCATGGCTCGGCCGCAGCTCTGGCTCTCGTACGCCATCACCGCCTTCACCTTCGGCGCGGTCATCGTGACCTTCAGCTATCTCGCGCCGCTGCTGACCGACGTCACCGGCATCGGTGAGAAGTGGGTGCCCGCGCTGCTGGCCCTGTTCGGCGCCGGCGGTCTGCTCGGTCTCGTCATCGGCGGGCGCACCGCGCAGGCCCACCCGCTCGCGACCCTCGGCTGGGGGCTCGGCGCGCTCGCCGCGGTCTCCGTGCTCCTGGCCCTGGCCGCGCGCAGCGCGATCGCCGTCATCGCGCTGGTGTTCCTGCTCGGCATCGCCGGGTACGTGACCAACCCGGCGCTGCAGTCGCGGGTCTTCGCGCTCGCGCCCGATGCCCCCACCCTCGTCGGCGCGACCAACACCGCCGCCTTCAACGTCGGCAACACCCTGGCTCCGCTCCTCGGCGGTCTCGCGATCGACGCCGGCCTCGGTTACACCTCCGTCGCCTGGGTCGGTGCCGGCCTCGCCGCCGCCGGACTCGCGGGCGTACTCGGCGCCGTACGCATGCAGCGGAACGCTTCCGAGTCTGCTGGACCCCTTGAGGCCTCTACCCGTGCCGTGGTCTGACCGCCACACCCTGAAGAAAGAGACAACGCCATGACCTCTTCCCTCACCCGCGTCACCGCCTCCCCCGACTGGTACGCACCCACCCGTATCTCGCTCGGCATGCGTGTCGGTGACCTGGTCTTCACCTCCGGCCAGGCCCCCGTCGACGACCACGGCGCCACGGTCGCGCCCGGCGACTTCGCCGCGCAGGCCCGGCAGGCCATGGCGCACGTCGGAGCCGTCCTGGAGGGCGGCGGATCCGGGCTGGAGCGGCTGGTGAAGGTCACCGTCTTCGTCACGGACATCGCGCACCAGGAGCTGTACGAGGCGGTGCGCGACGAGTCGTACAGTGCGCCCTTCCCCGCCGAATCGTTCGTCCAGGTCGCCGCGCTCGCCGATCCCGCGTGGCTGATCGAGATCGAGGCCGTCGGCGCCGTGCGCTGAGCCGACGCCACGCCCGTCAGCGTGTTTTGTACGGCTGTTACAAAACCTCTAGGGTGGGGCTATGGCCAGGCCACGGCAGTTCGACGAGGACCGCGTCATCAGCGCGGCCATGGAAACCTTCTGGCGTCAGGGCTACGAGGGGACCTCCACCCGCGACCTCTGCGAGAGCACCGGGCTCGGGCCGTCCAGCCTCTACAACACCTTCGGCGGCAAGCGGCAGCTGTATCTGCGCGCCCTGGAGCGCTACTACGAGACCGCCACCACCGAGCAGGTCGAGCTCCTGGCCGGGCCCGGGACCGGCCAGGAGCGGCTGCGCGCGCTCATGGCGCACGCCATCGAAGCCGATGTGGCCCCGGGCGAGGACGGTGGCGCGGACGCACCGCGTGGCTGCTTCGCGATCAGCGCGGCGATCGAATCCGCTGCGCTGGATCCGGACGTACGGAAGGTCGTACGGCGCACCTTCGACCGCGTCGAGGACGCGATCCACACGGTCGTCGTCGAGGGGCAGGCCGCCGGGGAGATCCGTACCGGCACCAATGCGCGCACCCTCGCCCGTCAGGTTCTGAGTTCGTACTACGGATTGCGGGTCTTGGGGCGCGTGCACGAACAGCGGGATCTGCTGCTCGCGACGGCGCTCGCCACCCTCGACTCGCTGCGGGCGCGCTGAGTCCCGCTCCTCGGCACGGGGCCCGGACCGAGTGCCTCCACGTGTCCTTCGACCTCCGGCTGTCCCATGACGGCGAAGATTCATCTCCAGTTCAGACCAGGGGCAAGGTGCCATGGGCGCTCGGCGCATGATGGCCGTCATGGAGAACGTGGTTGAGAAGATCAAGGTCTGGTTCCGATTCGTCCCCCGGGAAGGGTGGTTTCCGCAGGACACCGAGGGTCTGTGGGCGACGAAGCTGAGTGACGACACGGCCCGTGTCGAGAATATCCCTTTCCTTCAAGACGGGGTGGCCGAGGGCGACGTCGTGCGGTACCGGACCGACGCCGACGGGCTCCACTGGGCTGTCGGGCAGATCAGCTCCTCCGGCAACTGCACGATCCGTGTCGTACCCGTACCCGCTGGTCCCCTGGGCCGCAGTGCTCAGGCGGTCCATCAGCGATTCTCGACGTTCGGGCTCGGAGGTGAGGTCTTCAGTAAGGACTTCCCCATGGTGGCTTTCACCGTGCCCGCAGGCGCGGACTTCGCTGGGATCAAGGCTCTCCTGGCACAGGGGCAGGCGGAAGGGTGGTGGCACTACGAGGTCGGCTGCGGTACCGGCGAGTGGTGGGGCGCCTGATTGCTGCGGGGGCCTACCGCCTTTGGCCGCTGTTCGACGTCCGCGAGGCGCCCGCTGAATTCGCGGACGCCATGGAGGAAGACCTTCGGCGTAAAGGCACGGAGGCGATGGAACGCGTCTCGGCAGTCATGGGCAGGGTGGAGCGCACGGTGTCGGGGCCCAGTCCTGTGGAGCGACAGGCCCAGGCGTTCCTGGCAGCTGCCCAAGCTGCGCTTGCCGCAGACCCAGAAGTGTGGAGGTGGCAGGCTGCGCGGAGTTGGGCAAGCCGTCGCCGGAGGCGGCTTACCCCGATGTCGGCAGCGGGCGACCCGGTGCTGGGGAGCTGCGCCAATGGGGGCGTCGGGGTTCGCGACGTAGACGGCGAGCCGGCTGAGTGAGGCCACAAGGTCTTCCAGTGCCACGGCGTGCGTACGACCGGCGGTACATGCGCGCGCTCCCACTTGGCCACGCTGGTGCGGGCAGGCGAGCCCGCAGGAGTCTCCTGCACGGCAGCATCGCACCGCACGCGGCCTGCGTGTGCCACGCGCGTGCGGCGCACACCCGGCTTCATCACGAGACTCGGTGTCGTCCTTCCTCAGAACGGCACCGGGCCTCGCGCCATGTAGATGTCCCGGTACGCTTCGCGCATGTCAATACCGGGGGATCAGCCGAATCCGTACGCCCAGCAGCCGCAGCCCTACGGCCCACCGCAGCCGCAGCCGCCGCAGGGGCAGCCGAATCCGTACGCGGCGCAGATGCCGCCGCAGCAGCCCGCGCCCCAGCCCGGCGCGCCCGGTCCGTACGGGCAGCTGACGATGCCGGGGGCTCCGCTGCCCTCGTCTGGCGGATTCGGACCCACCTCGCCGCCGCCCGCCGCGCCTCCGGCCAGCGTCGGCCGGAACAGAGGTTGGTTCTGGGGCCTGGGCGGGGCGGTCGTCGCCTCGGCGGTCTGGGCGGGCACGCTTTTCGCTACCGGCGGCTTCGGCGATGACGACAAGCCGGCGGTCGAGGAGAAGCCCAAGGCGAATCTGGCGGGCTATCACTACGTCAGCGATCTGTGCGAAGCCACCGACCTCAGTCCCTACAAGGGACGCGGCTACGCGATGCAGGAGCGCGAGGGCAACCCTTTGGCGTCGGGGTCCCGGCAGTCGGCGCTCGACTGGATGACCTGCGACCTGGACTTCAATCCGCCGGACCGCGGCCCCTCCGACTACTCGTCGGCGTACGTCAGCACCGAGGTGTACCTGCACAAGGCATCCGACCCGGCCCCCGAGTTCGCGGCGCGGTACAAGGCGTACAAGGACAAGAAAGACCGGTCGGACTACCACTACGTCGTGAAACCGGCATCGGGCTTCGGCGAGGAGGCGTTCCTGGTGACGGAGGTGCCCAATGACGGCGGCACCGACGACCCGGCCGAGGTGATCCTCGCCATCCGTGACGGATGGATGACGTATGAGTCCAAGTGGTCGGAGCTGCGCGCCCCCGACTCCAAGGGCAAGTCGGCGACCGCTGAGGAGGCCGCCGCCATGGTGGAGCAGAGTGCCAAGGCGACGCTGGCGAAGCTGAAAGGGAAGCAGGCCGCTCAGGGCCAGTAGGCCGGCAGCGCGGTCGCGCGGGCGATGGTGACCATGGCCTTCTCCAGGGCGTACTCCGGGTCGTCCCCGCCGCTTTGGACGCCCGCGTCCGCCTCGGCCACCGCGCGCAGCGCGACCGCCGCCCCCTCCGCATGCCGCGGTCACCAGACTCGCCGTCACCGTGATCGCGCGTTCGCTGCCCCCGTGCCCAGCGCCGCCGCCAGGCCATGCTTCCCATGCGGCCGCGCTGCGCCGGGCCCGTGCCGAGCGTGCCCCCGGCCAACTGGGGGTGCAGGCCATCACCGCACAGACGTCACACAGGAGACCCCCGAGACCCGCGGCTGCGTTGAGGACGCGGCGAGTGCCGGGCCCTGGTCGGCAACGGCGGCCCCTTGTCTCCAGGAACGGGGTGGGGCCGGCCGCTCCGCGGCCGGCCCCACCGGTCAGGCGTGGACGCAGTCGGCGATCACGTCGAGCGTGAACTCGGCCGAGCTGAGCTGGTGTGCAGGTGCCGGATCCACCGGCCCGGAGGTTGCAGGACGGCGTGCGGGGCGTCGACGCCGGTGATGTAGCGGCGGATCTCGGCGAGCTTCTCCCGCATGATCGCGACCTCGTATGCTGGGAGTTCGGACGGGTCGGAGCAACGGAACCTCCTGAACTCGGTTGCCCGGTGGCGGCGGTGGAGTGAGCTGATGGCCTTTGCCGGTAGCGACCTCCAGGGCGGCGAACAGGGTAGTGGTGCCGGCACGTATGTCGTCGTGGCTGCGGCGTTCCGGAATGCCGGGCACCATCGGCAGCAACCGCTGCCCCCGGGGAAGCTCTTGCGGTTTCTGGGGTCGATCGCATCGGCCTGCTGTCGCCTGGTCTGAGGCGATCTTCTCGATGCCCACGGGCACTCCCGCCCACGCACGAAGGAGCGAACATCACGACCGTGGTAGTTCCCGGCGCACACGACTCGTTCTTCCTGAACAACTTGACGAAAGAGCCAAACATGAAGCCAGACAAGCGCAAGAAAATTAATTTCTCGCGCATAGGGGTCAGCGCTGCCGCGTGCCTTGCGCTGACTCTCCCCCTTACCGGCACCGCGATAGCCGACGCGCCTGCGCGCGAAAAGGCCGCCCCAGTAGAAGCGATGGGATCTCCGGTCATGGAGGCCATGAACTGGTTTCTCCACCGGAAGGGCGACAGGTCCTATAACAATCTATGTGAACTAGCAGTTGCCAAAGCCTGGAACCGCTCCATCGTCCACTCTTCGGCCAAGACGCACTGGACATCCTCGGACGGCGCCAAGCACACCTCGGGCATGCCTCCAAAGGGTTCCTTTGTCTTTTGGGACAACGGGGGGAGGCATTGGCACGTAGGACTTTCGGACGGCGCGGGAGGTGTCTGGGGTACCAATTTCGGCAGCGGAGGTGCCATTGACTTCAAGCCAAACTACAAGAGGATTCCCGGGTTCAAATATGTAGGCTGGAAGTCTGGCAACCCCGGCTAGACCAAGGGCAACAGCGAGGATGGCTCGCCAGGCATCCTGGCGAGCCATCCTCGGCTCGCACTTCCATACGCCACACCACGCTTGAGCCCTGGGATCACCGCAGGCCCGGGTGCCGCTCGGTAGGTCGGCGTCGTAGCGGCCTACCCTTCGCACGTCGAGCTGCTGATGCGCCCTCAGCCGCGGTCTTCCGTTTGTGGTGCCACTGGCAACGGCTGACCCGTCTCACTACGCTGCTGGTGTGGTGCCTAGTACTGGGCGGGGAGCAAGGCCGTCGAGGCCCTGACCTTGATCGAGAACCTGCCCGACAGCGAACAGCACCGCTGCGGCTTCTCGCCAGGCTGGAGCGTCCGGGCGTACGAGGAATCTCTCGACCTGGCTCTGTTCGAGGCAGCGTTCTGCTTCAGGTGCCACGAAGTCCGCATGCAGGGAACGGCCGTGCCCCCGCGCTGGCCACCCAGTTCTTCGACGCGGACACTCCGCCGGCCCAGGCCCTCCTGGCCCTCTTCCGCGCGGCGGCCCCGTAGCCGGCTGGCCCGGGTGAGCGGGCTCGCGCAGGTTCAAACCGTTCCGGGCCATCGCCACCCCCTTCGACGAACTGGTGACCCGCTACCTCGCCGGACTCCACCTCACCTCACCCATCCTCTGGCTCCGCGAACCCCGGCATGATCAATTGTCCGGCGCGATCTAGGGCGGTGTGAGGGTGTCGAGCTGCCCGGCGAGGTCGGGGTGGGTTGTGATCAGATGACGGCGGGTGGCAGCCAGGGGCGCGATGAGGGCGGCGGGGTCGTCGTGGGCGAGGGCCGTGTGGAGCTCGCTGATCGGGAGGCGGGCGGCCGGGGGAAGGTCGGTGAGTGCGGTGATCTGGCCGGCGAGGCGGCGTAGGTCGGCGGCGTTGCCGCGGGCCCAGGTGGCGGTCGTGCGCTCGGCGGCACGGCGCCGGCGGGTGGCGGTTACGCGCTGTTCGCCGGTGGTCCCGGCGGGGCCGGGGCGGCCGCGCAGGTAGCGGCGCTCGGCGGCCTGCCGGCTGGCGACACCGAGGGGGTGGGCGAGGTCGGCCCAGCTGGCGCCCGCGTCGCGGGCCGTTTCGATCAGGCCGGTCTCCCATCCGGCGAGCTGCTCACGGACCTGCCGCAGCAGCATCAGGGAGGCCAGGGCCTGCTCCGGGGCCGGCCCGGCGCCGGGGGCGTCGGGGTCCTCGTGCTGGGCGGTGCGCAGTGCGTCGTCTATGGCGTGCAGGGCCGCCACGGCGGCGAGGAACGACGCCGGGTTGTGGGCCTCGGTGCTGGACGAGGACGGCTGGTCGGCCGGGGCCACGGAACCTCCCTCGGGTTGTCATCGTGTGGACGACATCGTGTTTGTCATCCATTGGATGACATGGTACAACGGTTTCCGTGAGCGCATTGGCAGTCACTGCCCGAACCTCTGGAGGTGTTTTTTCCATGTTGATGCGCACTGACCCCTTTCGTGAGCTGGACCGGCTGGCCCAGCAGCTGATGGGCCCGGGCACCTGGTCGAGGCCGTCGGCGATGCCGATGGACGCATACCGCGAGGGCGACGAGTACGTCGTGGCCTTCGACCTCCCCGGCGTCAGCGCCGAGGCGATCGACATCGACGTCGAACGGAACATGCTCACGGTCAAGGCCGAGCGCCGGCCGGTGACGAAGGCCGACGACGTACAGATGGAGCTGTCCGAGCGGCCGCTGGGCGTCTTCTCCCGCCAGATCGTGCTCGCCGACACCCTCGACACCGAGCGCATCAAGGCCGACTACGACGCGGGCGTACTCACCCTGCGCATCCCGATCGCCGAGCGCGCCAAGCCCCGCAAGATCGCCATCGGCGTCGGATCCGGCCACAAGGAGATCTCCGGCTGACACCGGCCGGACCGGTGCGGGGGACGGGCACCTGAGCTCCCCCTCACCCCGCCCTCCGCACCCCCAAGGGCAGTCCGAAGAAGAAGGGGGCGCGGCCGAGATGACTCTGCGACGCGAAGCGTTCCTCGACCACGTGAAACAACGCGGCGAATACGACACTCTGGAGGAAGCCGAGCGCGCGGCCCGTGTGGTGCTCGCCCTGCTCGGCGCGCACCTGGTCGGCGAAGTCCGCGCCCAGCTCGCGGCGCGCCTACCGGAGGACTTCGCCCTGATCCTTCTCAACCCGCTGCAGAGCGCCGAGCCGCTGTCGCCGGAGCGCTTCGTGCGGGCGACTGCGGCCTGGATCGAGGGCGCCACCGAGCAGACCGCGACGTGGGACGTCGGCGCCGTGCTGTCCACGGCCGCCGACGCCGCCGGCGACGACCTGCTGGGGCAGATCCTGCTCCAGCTCCCCACCGGCTACGACCTGCTCTTCGGCCGTCCCCAGCCCACCTGACTCATACCGGGGTGCCGCACACCGGCACCCCCTAACTCCACGAAAGGCATGCACCGCAGTGATCACCGACGTGCGCGTACCGCTCGAGCACCAGCAGCCGTACGGGACGGCGCATGAGCAGATGCTGGAGAAGGTCCGCTACGAAGGCGCCTACCCCACCCGCGAAAAGGCCGACGAAGCCGTCCGCCTGGTCCTTGCGGGGCTGGGACGCCAGCTGACCGGCGACGAACGCGTCGACCTGGCCGCCCGGCTGCCCCTTGAGGCCGCACGCGTCCTCACCATGCAGATCCCCGACACCCAGCCCCTCACCGGCTGGGCCTTCGTCAAGGACCTCGCCGCCCGCACGGGCGCCTCCCTGGCCACCACCCGCTGGGACACCGGCTCCGTCTTCTCCGTCGTCGCCGCCTACGCCGGCCCCGACCTGATCACCCGCATCCTCCACCAGCTCCCCACCGGCTACGCCCTGCTCTTCGGCCGCGCCGAACTCACCCCGGCCGCGTAAACGGGCCGTGTCCTTCCGGCACCAACGGGGTTGGAGACGGTGACATATGTACGGGCCGCCAAGCCCCCACGGGACTCGTGCCGTCGGCGACACCGGTACCGCGCCCGGCGCCCGGGGCCGCAACCGGCCCGCCCGGTTCCCTCCGGCCGAACTCCCTGCGGCCTAAGGCCCCGATCGCGGATCGGGTAGGCCGTAGGTAGCGACGGGCCAGCCTGGTTCGCTCCTCGTCGCACTCCCCGGGGGGGGGCGAGTCGCCCCGACGCCATGCCGCTGATGCGCGCGCTCGGTGAAGATCGGCTCACTGCCTCCGTCGCCGGTCCTCCGGTCCGCCGGCGACGGCGCCACTCGCGACACCGCGCCGCGCACGCGAGAAGGGCCACGCTCACCGCTCTCCGCAACTCTTCGCTGCCACGCGCCGGCTCCCGTTCCGCGAGGACACAGCGGCCGCCCCCACCCCCGGACGCTCCAGAGAGGGGGTGGGGGCGCGGACTCAGTGCGAGGCGACGAGGCCCTGGGCGAAGCCGCCGTCGACGGCGAGTTCGACATTGGTGGTGAAGGTCGCCTCGCCGGCCAGGAACAGCGCGGCCGCGGCGACCTCCTCGACCGTGCCGTTGCGCTTGAGCGGGGTGGTCTCGTCGCCCTGCCGCTCGAACTCGCGGCGCTGCTCCTCGGTCAGGCCGGGCACACCCATCGTCGGGGTCTTGATGAACCCCGGCGCGACGGAGTTCACCCGGATCCTCCGGGGGAGCAGCTCGGCCGCCAGCACGTGGGCGAGAGCGCGCATCGCCTCCTTCGACGCGGAGTAGGCACTCAGCCCGGGAAAGACGACGTCGTTGGCGACCGTGGTGAAGACGATCGAACCCTGGTCCTCGATCAGCGGGGCCAGCGCCTGCACGGTGAAGAAGACCCCCTTGGTGTTGATGTCGAAGTGTCGGTCCCACGACGCCTCGGTGACCTCCGCCAGCTCGGCGAACTCCGCGATCCCGTGGTTGACGAAGAGGTGGTCGACACGGCCGAGCGTCTCCCCGGCGAACTCGGCGAGGGCCGCGATGTCGGCCATGCTGGCGGCGTCGGAGCGCACCACATGCGCAGCCTGACCCTTCAGCTCGGACCGCGCGGCTTCGAGGGTCCGCTCGTTACGACCCGTCAGGACGACCTCCGCCCCTTCGGCGAGCAGCGCCTTGACGATCGCCAGACCCATGCCGTGCGTGCCGCCGGTGACCACGGCCTTCTTACCTGTGAACCTGCTCATCATGACTCCCTATTCGTGGTGATGGTGTGGCTGGTGGGGTGACGAGGACGACTCTGCGGGGTGGCGCTTTCAATCCGCCTGCGATTCGCCTGCGGTCCGCTTTCGGTCCGCGTTCGGTTCCCCGCCCGGCCCGCACCGGCCCGCGTCCGGCCCCGTACGCTGGACCGATGCGTTTCGGGATACTGGGCCCACTGGCCGTGTGGACGGCGGACGGGGAACCCGTGGCGGTGCCCGAGGCGAAGGTCCGCGCCCTGCTGGCCGGTCTCCTGGTCACACCGGGGTGGGTCGTCTCGTCAGACCGGCTGATCGAGGACCTGTGGGGCGACGCGGTGCCCGCACGCCCCGGCAGGGCGTTGCAGACCCTTGTCTCCCGACTGCGCAAGGCGCTGGCAGGGAAGGGACACGAGTCGGGCGCAGGGCACGAGCCGAGCGGTGGACGCGGGCTGGTGGTGCACCGGCCGCCGGGGTATCTGCTGAGGGTGGCCGGCGAAGCGGTGGACGCGGAGTGCTTCCTCTCGCTGGCCGGCCGGGCCCGCCGCACCGCCGACCTCCACGCGCGGGCGGCCGGCTTCTCCGCGGCTCTCTCGCAGTGGCGGGGGCATGCCTTCGCCGACTTCGCGGACGATCCGTTCGCCCGCGCGGCGGTGACGCGCCTGGAGGAAGAGCGGCTCCTGGTCTGGGAGGAGCACGCCGAAACCCGACTCCGGCTGGGCGAACACGGTCCCCTGGCCGGCGCCCTCCAGGAGCTGTCGGAGCGCCATCCGCTGCGCGAGCGGCTGCGCGCGGCCCAGATGCGGGCCCTGTACGGCGCGGGCCGGCCGAGCGAGGCCCTGGCCGTGTATCAGGACGTGCGCCGCCGGCTCTCCGACGAGCTGGGCCTGGAGCCGGGACCCGAGCTGGTCGCGCTCCAGAGGGATATCCTCCGCCAGCTCCCGGAGGTGCTTCCCGGTGCGGGGGCGCAGGCTCCCGCGGAAGCGGCGTCACGGCGGGCCGTCTTCGACGTGGCTCACGCGCGGGCGGCCCGTCCCGACGCGGACGGCTCGGGGCTGGGCAGGTCGGAGGTGGGCGGCCTGGAGCTGGCCGGCTCACAGCTCGACCCCTCGCAGGCCAACCCCCCGAAGGCGGACCACCCGAAGGCGGACCGCCCGGAGGTGGACCGCCCGGAGTCGGCCGGCTCGCGTTCTCGTACGAACCTGCCCGTCCCGATGACCGGCCTGATCGGGCGGGCGCAGTCCGTGACGCGGATACGGGCGCTGCTGACGGCGGGGCGGCTGGTGACCCTGACCGGGCCGGGCGGAGTCGGCAAGACCCGGCTGGCGCTGGAGGTGGCGAGCGGGGAGGCACGGTCGGGGAACCAAGAGGAGGCGGGGGAGCCGGGGACGCCGGGTGACTCCTTCCCGGACGGCGTGTGGCTGGTGGAACTGTCCGGGGTGACACGGTCCGCGGGATCCGGCGGACACGTCGGGCTCGTGGGACCCGGCGGACACGGTGAGGCCATCGGGCCCGTCGGGGCGGAGGCGGCTGCTCCGGTTCTCTCGGGGCCGCCTCCGGACGGCGGGCCCGGCGCGGCGGTGGACGGTCTCGCGGAGCTGGTGGCCGTGGCCCTTGGCATCCGCGACGACGCTCACCCCGACACACCGCCGCCGCCGGGGACGGCCACCCGCTCCCATCCTCTGGCCGACCGGCTGGCCGACGCCCTGCGCGATCGGCGACTCCTGCTCGTCCTGGACAACTGCGAGCATGTGATCGAGGCCGTGGCGGCGCTGGCCCGTGTGCTGCTGCGGGCCGCGCCGGGACTGCGCGTGCTGGCCACCAGCCGCGAGCCGCTGGGCGTAGCCGGCGAACAGCTGTGGCCGGTGGCGCCGCTGGACGTGCCGGAGCCCGGCGCCGCGCCGGCCGAGGTTCGGCGGTCGAGCGCGGTCCGCCTGTTCGTGGCCCGGGCCGCCGCCGCGTCCCCCGGCTTCGTCCTCTCCGACGGCGACGCCGAGGCCGTCGCCACCATCTGCCGCCGCATGGACGGCATACCACTCGCCGTCGAGCTGGCGGCGACCCGGCTCCGCGCCCTGGGCGTGGCCGGGCTCGCCGAACGCCTCGACGACCGGTTCGGACTCCTCACGAGCGGACGGCGGGACGCCCCGGCGCGCCAGCAGACCCTGCGGGCGGTGATCGACTGGAGTTGGGAGCTGCTGACCGCCGCCGAGCGCACGGTGCTGAGCCGGCTGGCCATTCACTCCGACGGCTGCACCCTGGAAGCCGCCGAGGCGCTCTGTTCCGGGGGCGGGGTGAAGCCCACCCAGGTCATGGACCTGCTGGCGCGCCTGGTGGACCGGTCGCTGGTGGTGGTCACCGAGGAAGCCGCCGGCAAGGGCGACGGAGGCACGGTGGGCAACGACGGAACGGACCCCGCCGACCGGCTCCGACCCCGTTACCGGCTGCTGGAGTCGGTGGCCGCGTACTGCCTGGAACGGTTGCGAGCGTCCGAGGCCGCCCCGTCGTACGGCTCCGGGGACACTCTCGCGCCCGCCGCCGGACCGGTGACCGCGTACGAACGGCTGCGCCGCGACCACGCCCGCTACTACACGGCGCTCGCCGAGCGGGCCGACACCCACCTGCGCGGCGGCGACCAGCAGCGCTGGCTGCGCCGGATGGAGGCCGAGTCGGCCAACCTCCGCGGTGCCCTCGACACCGCGGCCGCCACGGGCGACGCCCCGCTCGCGCGGCGACTGGTGCGCGCCATGGCCTGGTTCTGGTTCCTGTGCGGTCGCCTCACGGAGGCGAAGCGCTCGATGGCCACCGCCCTGGCCGTCGCGGAGACCGCGGCGGCGGAGCACGGCGCGGAGGAGTCGGATGCCGGCGAGACCGACCCCGCCCGGGCTCATGTGGCCGCCTGGCATGCGGGGATGACCCTGCTGTCGGGCGAACCGCTCGACTCCCGCCGCGGCTGCCATGGCCCGCTGCGGCTCTACGAGGACATCGACGATCCGGGCGGCCGGGCCGGACCCGGGTGGTTCCTCGGCTACGCCTCGACCATGTTCGGCGCGATGGAGGTCGGGGAGGAGCTCGTGCGCCGGGCCTTGGCCGACTTCCGCGCGCTGGGCGACCGCTGGGGTGTCGCGGCGGCCCTGAGCGTACGGGGCGTGCAGCGTTCCGTACGCGGCGACCTGGCGGCCGCCCGGTCCGACGCCGAGGCAAGCCTCGCCCTCTTCGACGAGCTCGGCGACGGCTGGGGCCGGCTCCAGGCCACCGGGGTGCTGGGCAGGCTGGCGGAGATCGAGGGTGACTACCGCGCGGCGGAGGCCGAGCATCGGGAGGGCCTGCGCGTCGCCGAGCGCCTGGGCCTGTGGACCGAGGCGTCCACCCGCTGGTCCGAACTGGGCCGGATCGCCCTGCTCAGCGGCGACCATCCGCGGGCCGAGCGGCTCCACCGGCGCGGCAGGGACCTGGCCGTGCGGCACGGGGACCGCCGCGCCCAGGAGTTCGCCGAGGTCGGCCTCGCCCTCGGCGCCCGTCGCCAGGGCCGCCTGGACGAGGCCGAGTCCGGTCTGCGCACCTGGCTGGAGTGGAACCGCCGCTTCGACGCCGCGAACGGTGCCGCCCTCATCCTCGCCGAGCTCGGCTTCATCGCCGAACTCCGTGGCGACTCCGAGGCCGCCCTGAGACTACACACCGAGGGCCTGACCGCTGCCCGCGCCACCGGTGACCCGCGCGCCGTCGCGCTGGCACTGGAGGGGCTGGCCGGCGCCCGCCGACTCACCGGCCAGCACGAACTCGCCGCCGGCCTGCTCGGCACCGCCTCGCGGTTCCGCGCCTCCGTGGGCGCCCCACTACCCCCGGCGGAGCGCGGCGACGTCGACCGCGTCACGACGGCCGTACGTACGGCACTGGGCGAGGAGGGCTTCGCCGCGGCGTTCGAGCGGGACACGGAACCGAGCGCCGGCCCCGTACCGGGTGCGGGGTAGCCGGCACTGCCGGTTGGTCCCGCCGTAAGCTCCAGGCGCTCAGGTCGGAGACCCGGTGGGTGCGGCGCGACAGGGCCCCCGCCCGCCGGCGAGCGGTGCCGGGGAACGAGCCGGTCGGCGGCGAGGTCAGTCATCGGATGTGACGCAGGGTCGGGCGCGGAGCCTACGCTCGCACCAGCTTGGATCAGCCTCCCCAGCGGCCTCCGAAGGCCACGTCGACACTCCCGGCCACGGCTTGACTACGGCCTTGGCCGCAAACGACAGAGCGTGTTGACTCGGTTCGGTTCGGTTCGTTTCGGTTCGGTACGGCTTCGGTGACAACGCCGTCCAGGACCCGCTCGACCAGTTCGCCTCCCACCATCACGTGGTCTGAATGACCGAACACACTCCTGCCCAGGCGCTGACGGTACAGCGCCACCGGACCACGGGGATTGCGCTGGTCCAACTGCCCGACAAGGATGACGGCGAGGCCGCCGACGAGGCCCGCCCGGCCGGGGCCCGCGACGGAGGTCAGCAGCAAACGGGGAGTGGTCCTGGGCTGGTGCCCAGGACTCAGGGGGACTCAGGGGGCTGAGGCAACATGGGGGAACCGGGATCGGAGCCACAACACGCGCGGACGGAAGCGGAGTTCGTGGCAGCGATGCGTGCACTCAAGAGCGCGTCCGGTCTGACGTACCGGGAGCTGGAGCGCCGTTCCGGGGCCTTGGGCGACTTTTTGGCACGCAGCACTCTCAGCTCCGCGCTGGGGCGGGACCTGCTGCCCCGCGCGGAGCTGGTTTCCACCTTTGTGCGCAGTTGTGGCGGCAGCGAGATCGACGTGCGGTTGTGGCTCCAGGTGCACCGGAGGCTGGCCCAGGGATCCGAACACGAACGTGCGGGGAGCGCTTCTGACGCCCCTTCCCCGGGCGTGGCCGGTCCGGCGTCGATCGATGCGGATCCGCGTCCCGATGCCGTCGCGTGGGACGATCCGCAGGCAGGCAGATCGTCACGGTCAGGCCGTATGACGCGACGGACGATCACGCTGATGCTCGGTTCAGGTGTGGTGAGCATGCTGTTGACCATGGCAATCGGGGCGTCGGTTCTCGAAGCACAGAACCCTGGCCACAGCAAGACCGGTCACGGCGAGAGAACACCTTCCGGGCGATCGACGCCTGCCGCCGGTAGTGCCCCGACAGACGCCGGGAGTTCACCCCACCCCTCGAAGTCGCCGCCGCCGTTGGCATCCGGCCCATACCGGATCCGTACGGCAGCCGGCCTGTGTCTGTCCGAACGCCCGCGCCTCCCGCCTCCCGAAGCCTTCACGAGTACGGAACACTTCATGTATCAGACCGCGTGCAAGAACGGGAGCACGGGGGTCGTCCTCCGGCAGTGGAGGGATGGAACTTACAAGATCATGGTTCCCGGGTACGAGGACGAGGCTATGCGCTGTCTCGGTGTGGTGAGCGCCGGGGTGGTCGAGGGAGCGTCGGTTTCCATCCAGTACTGCGGCGAACACACACTGAACGAGGCCGAGCAATTCCGCTTGGAACCCGTGAGTCGTCCCGCTCACGGATTCCTGCTCAGAGCAGCCCACTTGGATCTGGTGCCAGCAGCGAAGGACCTGTGTCTCGGCTCGCCGGACACCGATCGCAGCGAATGGTCCCCGGTCTTCCAGACGGAATGCCGCCCCTCGTCGCCCCGTCAGGTGTTCCAGTTCGACCCGCTGCCTCGGTAGCGGCTCGTTCAACCCCGGCATCAGCCCCAACTCAGCCCCAGCGCCGAACCTTCAGCCTCCTTCTACCGTCCGGTCGTGGCGCGCCCGGTCAGCCGCGCCGTCTGCTGTTGCACCAGCGCGGCGTACCGGCCGTCCAACGCCATCAACTCCTCGTGATCGCCGCGTTCGACGATCTCACCGTGGTGCAGCACCACGATCTGGTCCGCGTCGCTGACCGTGCTGATCCGGTGTGCGATCACCACCCGGGTGCAGCCGAGCGCCGACAGCTCGGCGGCGATCGCGGCCTCAGTCAGCGTGTCCAGGTGGCTGGTCGCCTCGTCGAGCAGCAGCACATTGGTCTTGGCCAACAGCGCCCGGGCGATGGCCAGTCGCTGCCGCTGGCCACCCGAGAGCGCGCTGCCGCCTTCGCCCACACTGGTGCTGAGCCCCATCGGCATGAGCTCCAGATCCGCCAGGAACTGCACCTTGCGCAGTGCCTCGCGCAGTTCGTCGTCGCTTACGCCGCCCCGGCCGAGCGTCAGGTTCTCCCGGATCGAGCCGCCGAATATGTACGGGAACTGCGTGACCACGCCGAATCGCCGGCGCAGCGGTTCCAGGTCGTAGTCATCGAGCGGTCGCCCGTCCACCAGGACAGTTCCCGCGGTTGGCTGCAGCAGCCCGGTGAAGAGCCGCGCAAGTGTCGTCTTTCCAGAGCCGGTGGACCCGACGATGGCCACCTTCGACCCGGGCGCCACGCGCAGGTCAATGTCCTTGAGCACGGGCGGTGCACCGAGGTCGTACCGGAAATCGACCCCGCGCAGCTCGATCTCACCGCGGAGCCCAGCCGGCTGGAGTGCCTGCGGGCGGGTCGGCTCGGGCTCCTCGTTCAGTACGTCGTAGATGCGCTCCAGGTGCGAGCCGAGCGTCTGCAGGTAGCGCACAGCCCCCATCACCTGGCTGACGGGCGCGAGCAGCTGACCGGCGATGACGTTCAGGCCGAGCATGGTTCCGAGGGACATCCGCCCAGCGGACACCTGAAGGATCCCGAAGAGCAGCAGTACCAGCGGCGCGGCGACGCGGAACACGCCCATCGCCGACTCGTTGACGAGGTCCAGCCGCTGCCGCCGGAAGCCGGCCTCGATCGATGTGGCGAACCGTTCGGCCCACCGCCGCAACGCCCAGTCGGACAGCCCCGAGCTTTTCAGGTACTCCGCACCGGCCAGCGCGTCGATAGCGCTGCTCTGCGCCTTCGCTTCGGCGGACAGCTCGCACTGGGCACGCTCGTGGATCCGCCGGAGCGTGATCAGCACGATACCCACCTGGGTGACCGCCAGCACCGCGACCACCGCCGCGTACGCCGGGCTCATCGCCGCCAGCAGCGCGGTGAACACGAAGACGAAGACAGTGTCCAGGATGAGCGTGGCAAACTGCGAGGTCAGCATGTCGCGGACGGCCATGTTGCTGCTGAGCCGGGACATCAGGTCACCGGCGCCGCGGTTCTGGAAGTAGGCGTACGGCAGCCGCATCAGGTGGGTCATGAAGCGCTCGCCCAAGGCCCGGTCGAGGCGCCGTTGCAGCACCAGCAGCGCCAGCCCCCGGGACAGCGTGACGACTGCCTGGGTCACCACGTAGGCGCCGACACCTACGGCGAAGAGCGACAGCATGTCCGCGCCCTGTCCGATGAGGACGTCCACGCCGTACTTGGTCGCCCAGGCCGAGGCGAGGCCGAGCACCTGCACCACGGCCGAGAGGACGACGGCGAGCAGCATGAGGTAGGGGGCGAGGCGGACCAGGTCACGCAGGAACCGCAGAGCCAGATGGTCGCGGATCCGGCCGCGCCGGCGTTCCACCGCCTCGCCCGGCGTGAATTCCAGGACGGTGCCGGAGAATTCCGCGAAGAACTCGCCGTGGGTCATCGACCGCCGGCCGTACTCGGGGTCGACCATCCGGATCCGGCGCGGCCCCACCTTTTCGAGCACGGTGAAATGGTCCTCGCGCCAATGAGCGATGGCGGGCAGGCGGACGGCGGCCAGCCCGGCAGCGTCCACCCGAAGTCCCCGTGCGGCCAACCCGTGGTCGCGGGCCACCTCGATGATGCGGCGGGCGCTGGTGCCGTCGCGGCCCACCCCGAATTGGGCGCGCAGCTCCCGAACCCGGGTCGCACGTCCCAGACCGCCCAGCACCATTGCGAGACAGCTCGGGCCGCACTCGGTGGCGGTCATCTGCACGATCACCGGGACGCGGGGCACGATGCCTCCTCGAGGTCAGCACGGTCGGCGGCGGGGGGTTCGAGCAGCAGCACGTTCGGGACGAGTTCCGGCCGAGCCGCCCGCAGCAGTCCGTAGCCGATGCCGGCAGTGCCCATCAGCAGCCCGGGCACGTGCAGCCCGTCGGGTACTCCGCAGCGCTCCTCTTCGGCGAGCACGGTCTCCGCGACCACACGCGCGGTGCGGCGCGCTGTTGCGACGAGCGCACCGTCGCCTGTGGCCCGGCCGGCGGTCAGCAGTGTTTCGGCCAGGCCGAGGTCACCGTGGCACAGGCAGTCATTGCCGGTACCGGAGACTTCGCCGCCGTCCACGAGTTCGTGCCGCACAGCGGCGATCGCGGCGTCGAGGTCGACGCGTGCCTCGGGAAGGTGCAGGTCGCCGAGCATGGCCGCGCGGGCGAGGCCGACGCCGGCTGCGCCGTGGCACCACGCGTTCATGAAGGTGCCCTCCGGGCTGGCATCTCGCAGGTCCGGCCAGTTGCCCGCGGCGGCGTCGTACTGGCTGTGCTCGTACCGCACGGCTCGCTCGGCCCCGTCGAGGAACCGCTGCTCACCCGTGGCCTTGGCGATCTCGACCAATGCGTAGGCGATCCCGGACACGCCGTGTGAGAAGCCGAGCAGTGGTGAACGCGCGGCGAGGGCGGTGCGCCAAGCCAAGCCGCCGCCACCGCCGTCGTATGCCGTGGCCGTGGCGAGCAGCCGGTCGCCTGCGGCCCGCAGGGCCATCACGGTCTCCGCGGACGGGGCGACCGCGTGCAGGGTACGCACCGCAAGCGCCGCACCGGCGGTCCCCGCCACCACGTCGAGATGGTGGTCGTCCTCGAATCGGCGCACGAGTTCGGGTGTGAGGCGATGTGCCTGAGCCAGGAGCGGCTGCGCCCGCCACAGGGCGCCGAGCCGGGCGAGCGTGTGAACGTAGCCGCCGAGTTCGCTGAACCCTCCGAGGCCGAGCATGTTCCGGTCGGTTTCGTGCCAGTCGAGCACGGCGTCAACGTGGTCACTGAGCATCGCTGCGATGGCCTCGGCTGCGGAGCGGAACCTCGACAAGTCGGTCTGTGCACCGAGTTGGGCGAGAAACAGCGCGATGCCGGGCAGGCCGCTGTAGCTTTCGAACCCTGTCGGGACGACGCTCCAGTGGCGGTCGGTCACCATGGCGAGGGTCAGCCACACCGGCCGGTGCTCCGGGTCGCCGAGCGCGGTGTGCAGCAGCTGGTCGCCGATGCGGACGGCGGCGCGCTCGGCGAGCGCCTGGTCGATGTCGTCGGGCGGCATGGTGTGGACCCGTGGTCGCGGGGCGCGCGGGCTCTCACCGAGCTGGAGCGCGGCCAGCGACGCGGACACCGCCCAGCGCTGTTGCCGGAGGTCGGCGGCGGAGAGCCCGGCGATTCGGTCCTGTACGAGGTCCAGCCCGCTGCGGGGAAAGAAGTCGCGCACCACGACGCCGCGGTCGTCGTACAGGTCCCGGGAGTCGGGCCGGGTCCAGAAGAACGGGATGTCGCGCCGGGCGAGTTGCCGGATCTCGCTGGCGGCCACGGACTGGCTTCCCGGAAGGTGCGGGTGGCGCGTGGCGAGAAGCTCGAACAGGCAGTCACGGTCCAGAGCGTCGCCCAGCACGGCCGGGTGCCACGACTCCCCGAGAATCCGGCCGTACACCATGGTCGGCAGCGCGATGAACCGGATCTCGTCGGAGGCGAACGCGGCGATGAGTCCGTCGCCGGCAGCCAGCTCGTCACGATGGTCGAGCAGTAGTCGGTAGCAGGACTCGAAGCCGGCGATCACGTCGGCGGCGTACCGGGTGGGGTCCACGGGCGCACCGTCCACGGTGGGCAGATTCTGGCCGCCGGGTATCCTCGTCCGTGCCCGGAACCGCCGCATGTGGTCGGTGCCGGCGTCCTGCCACTGCGGCACCTTCATCGGGCTGATGTCCCCGTTGCCGCCGGCCATCCCGGACAGCTCGGTAGCCACGACGGTCTCGCCGTCCTGCTGGATCAGCCGCTGCGGAAGCAGGCCCGTCGCCAGAACGGACTCCTCGATCCGGTTCACGGCCTCGGTGGGGAGTGCCAAAGGCCGCCTCTCGCGGGTGGCGGGAGGTACCTGCTGGAAGATCGCCTCCAGGTCGACGACGACCGGGTGTTCGCCGGCGGCGATGACGTTCTCCAGGTGAATGTCGGAGGCGCGCAACAGATACAGCAGGGCTACCTGGGCGCCGTGGCGCCAGAAGAAGCGGCGGAGCTCGTCCTCGTCGGAGCAGCCCTCGGAGCGAACGAACTCGGCCCAGCCGTAGGCGTCGCGCTCCACCAGGGTCAGGCGTCGCAGGGGGAAGGCCGGGCCCTTTGCGTTGAGCCAGTCGACGACGGCGTAGAAATGCGACTCGGCGGCAAGGCGACGTGGTTTGTAGACCACCTTGCCACCACCGCGAAAGGTCAGAATCGACACGCTGCGTCCACCGCGGTGCGTGTCGCCGGAGCCCGTCCGGAGGTCCACGATGTCGTTCAGCGAGCTGCCGGCCACACCGAACGCCGCACGCAGCGTGGGCAGGTCGGCCAGCACGCGCTCGGCCAGCTCACGCCGGACGGTCAACCAGGTTTCCAACTCATCGACGAGTTCCCGGGTGAGCGTCGGGAATTCCGCCAGAATGCGCAGCGCGCAGGCGGGTTCGCGAAGCTGCTGGACGAAATCGCCGAACCGCGCCGCCGATGTCCCCCCTGCCAGTGCGCCGGCGCGACGTGCCTTCTGAAGCTGGGCCACCAGCACGGGAGTGGTCATCGCCAGATGCGCATCGTGGTGTGGCCGCAGCAGGGGATGGCTGTGGGGGACCTCGGCATCGTGGCCGTACGAGCTGCTGAGCCGGTTCAGTTCCTCATGCAGGCGTCGCTGGTACCAGGACGACAGCGGATGGACCAGTGCCAGCAGGCCGGCGGCCGGGCCGAGATCGTCGGCCGGCCACCCGTCGTCGAACCCGGATACCTCCTCGGACAGATCGACCGACCAGGCGCGCGCCACGCTCGTCAGCCAGGGCGGAGGGTGCGGGAAGCGGTCGCGCAGGCTCTCGGGCGACTCGCCGGCCAGCAGCCGCAGCTTGTCCTCGTCGAGACCCGATGCGTGCCACCGGGAGAAGTCCGGCTCCAGACCGCCGGTGACGGCTTTGTCGGTCCGCCAGGCGTCGAGTCGGCGCGTTCCCCGGGCGCGGGCGGCATCGGTCCTCGATTGCACCGGTGGTCGTCGTCGCCGTTCCTCCAGGGACAGCGCGGTCCACCAGGTGGGGTTGTCTAACACATCGCTCTCGACGCCCTTGGGATGGGTCGTTGCGATGCCGCGTGTGGCCATCACTTTTCTCCGTTGCGATTCGTCACGGTGGCAGGGGCTCCGGGTGGGCGGGCGACGAAGGGCGTCTCCGCCCACCCGGTCATGCGGTCGGATGGCCGACCGCCTCTATTGCGGGATCAGCAGCAGCCGACGCTGAGGATGCCGCAGGTACCACAAATGCTGTGCTTGAAGGTGGATATCGTGACCGTGATGGTGAAACAGAGTGCGCTGCTGCCGCCGCCGTTGATCTCCTGCTCGTTCAGGTCGGTCAGATCCATTTCACCGATCGGATCCTCGATGAGTTCCGTTCGTCCCGTCATTGCTGTCACCTCCCGTCGTGGGAACCGCAAGCCGTCGCTGTTCTGGCCGAGCGTGCCCAGCGTGTCAAGCTGCGGTTCGCTATCGGTTGTCTCTCCGTCGACGCCCGGTTCGAGGTCGGTTCAGTCTCGGTATAACCCGTCATATCGCTCTTGACGCCCGGCCGACGAATGCCGAAGGTGGTCCCCGATTCCATTCGGCGGCACCGGTTCCTGGCCGAGCCGAGTTTTGGATTCCGTCGTCTGTTCGTGACCGCGGCACTTCTCGCCGCCACAGCACTGCCGCATCGCTCCTCGGATCGTGCGGCAGTCGGAGCAACTCACGGTCCACCACTGATCGGAGGAAATTCGTGAATACCGCAGCGAGGGCGTGGAAAGACCCGGTATTCCGGGCCACGCTCGACGACAGCGAACTTGCCGGGCTGCCGGACCACCCGGTCGGCATCGTCCAGTTGGACGGACTCGCCGTGGACGGGGCCTGGGGCGCCGGCACCGAGTCCACCGCGACGATGGGCTGCTGCAACGGGTTGCCCTACACGTTCCGCACGTGCCTCACCTGCTACCCCCTGTGGACGTGCCGCACGTGCTGGGGCTGCTCGTGAACGCGGCCGTGCGTGCGTGGAAGGATCCCGCGTTCCGCACGACGCTCGACGAGGCCGCTCTCGCGGCACTGCCCGACAGTCCGGTGGGTGTCGTCGGCGGCATCGACGCGGACCTGGCCGAGATCTTCGGCGGGGACCGGCCGTTCACCTTCCACACCTGCTTCACCTGCGCCTGGGGCAGCCTCGGCTGCACCAACACCTGCTGGGTCATGACGACGGGCTGCACCTCGGGCAGCTGCTGACGGCGGTCATCGGACCCGACAGCGGAGTAGCGAAGTACGACCAGCCTCTCCGGTAGGAGTGGGGTGGACATCGCCGTGGCGGCGTCCACCCCGCGCTGCAGAACCGGGACATCGATTGCCGCGGGCCAGCGCCCGGACGCGCGTTTACTGAAGGCGGATGCATGCTCGACCAGATTTCCTGCACACCGAACTGGTGGCGTGGCCTGACCCGGTCGGAACGGACCGAAGACGGCACAACCCCATCCATCTCCGAGGAGCAGCGCGACTACGGCCGCCGACGGCGCGAGGCATGGCGTGGCGGCTACATCGTGCGCGACGCAGACATACGGCTGGACCGCTGGGAGCGCCTCGGGCTCACCGAGGACCGGATCATGGAACTGCTGGCAGAGCCGGCCGAGGCGCTCGTCGCCCGCCTCCCCGACCGGCCGGACTGGCTGAACGCAGTCTCCGAGGCGTGGCGACGGTTCGGGTCGGTGCGGCTCGACGATCTCGGCATCGGCGACCCACGGGCCGACTGCGGCCACGACAGTCACGACGGCCAGGCTCCGCACGAACATGCTCCGTACGACCAGACCACCGGGAACGTGGTGTTCTTGAACCTGATCGCGCCCTTGCTGGCGTGGAGTCGGGACGAACTCGCCTGCCGGGTCACCGAGTTGTCTGCCCGCCACAGGCGCGAGGAGCGCCTACCGCCCAGCCACACCCTGTTGCAACCGCCTCTGGACCGACTCCTCCAGATGATCCTCTCCGTGATGGTCCTGGAGGTGAACGTCGCTCGGCTCGAGGGCCGGCTGGCTGGCGCGACGCCGGGCGAGCGGATGGCCTCGTTCGTCGAGCACATCCGCGAGCCGGCGACGGCCCTCCGTATGCTCGCCGAGTATCCGGTCCTGGCCCGGGAACTGGTCGCCTGTCTGCGAACCGCGGTGAACGTCCGGGCCGAGTTCACCGAGCGCCTTCTCACCGACCTGCCGGAGCTCCGTCAGACCTTCGGCGGGACCTGGCACGGATTGGCCGATCTCGCCCACATCAGCTTCGGCGCCGGTGACACCCATCGCGGCGGCCGGACCGTGGCGATCCTCACCTTCACCGACGGCCGCAAGCTGGTGTACAAACCACGCAGCCTCCGCGTAGAGGTCCATTTCAACCAGGTCCTCGACTGGCTCAACGCGAGGGGACTCCGCCATCAGCTCCGGCCGCTGCGCGTCCTGGACCGAGGCGAGTACGGCTGGGTGGAACACGTCGACACGGCGTCGTGCGACCACGAGGACCAGGTGGACCGCTTCTTCTGGCGGCAGGGTGCCTACCTGGCGCTCTTCTACGCTCTCTGCGGCTCGGACATGCACTTGGAGAACGTCATCGCAGCGGGGGAGCATCCCGTCCTCGTGGACCTGGAGGCCATCTTCCAGGTGCCGCCCCGCCTCGCCGGCGATCAGCCGGCGCCGCTCTCGCTGGGCGACGCCCCGCGCGTGGTCCGGGACTCGGTCCTGCGGGTCGGCCTGCTGCCGGAGCGGATCATCACTGTTGACGAAGAGGGCATCTATGACGCGGAAGTCAGCGGTCTCGCCGGCGTCGGCGGCCAGCTCTCGC
This sequence comes from Streptomyces sp. LX-29, assembly GCF_029541745.1. Classification (NCBI taxonomy): domain Bacteria; kingdom Bacillati; phylum Actinomycetota; class Actinomycetes; order Kitasatosporales; family Streptomycetaceae; genus Streptomyces; species Streptomyces sp. LX-29. The sequence continues at coordinate 8,102,457 of NZ_CP089746.1, forward strand.
CCGGTCGTATGCCCACCTTCGTCGGAAGCGGCACCGACGAGGTGCGGGTGGTGCGGGACCGGCGCGAAATGCCGGAGACGCAGAACCTCGTGCGGCTGGCCGGTCGCCAGGTCGACGCCCTCGCGCACATCGAGTCTCTGGCCGCCGGATTCACCGAGTGCTATCGGATCATCGAGACGCACCGCGACGACTTGCTCGCCGCCGAGGGGCCGATCGCCGGGTTCGGCGACGACGAGGTGCGGTTCATACCGCGCCCCACGATGACGTACGGCCGCGTGCAGATGGAGTCCTGGCACCCGGACCTGCTGCGCGACGCGCTCGACCGCGAAATCTTCTTCGAGGTGCTGTCGTCGGGGTTCGTCGACCTGCCGGACCGGGACGTGCTGCTCGCCAGCGAGCAACGCCAGCTCGCCGACCAGGACATCCCTTCTTTCCACACCACGCCCGACTCGACCGATCTCTTCGACAGTTACGGCGTGGTCGCGCACGACTTCCTGGAGACCACCGGGCTGGACGCGGTGCGGGCCCGGATCGGCGCGATGTCCGAAGAGGACCTGCGCCGACAGCTGTGGTGTATCCGGGCGTCCATGTCCGGGCTCACCGTCGGCACGTCCAACTCCGGGAAGGGCGAGCCGAGGCCGCTGCCGGACGCGGAGATCGCCCCGGACCTCGCGATCCGGGGTGCGCGTGTGGTCGCCGACCTGCTGCTCGACGCGGCCCTGACCGCTGACGGCAAAGCCCCCTCCTGGCTTTCGGTGAACTTCGTCGGCGACCGCTTCTGGAAGGTCGGGCACGCCGGCCTCGATCTGTACAGCGGAGTTCCCGGGGTGGCGCTGTTCCTGGCGCAGCTCGCTGCGGTCACAGGTGACCCGCGATACCGCCGTCCCGCCGAGCAGCTCGCCCAGCAACTGGCGGACACAATCGAGCACCTGAGCCCTGGTGAGGACCGCGGTGCCGGGCTGGCGATCGGCGGCTTCAGCGAGCTCGGCGGCCTTATCTACGTGCTGACCCGATTGTCCGAGATACTGCGGGAGCCGACGCTGGTCGAGGCGGCCCGGCACGCCGCGACGATGTGCCACGCCCGATTCGCCGAGGACAAGGTCCTCGATGTGATCAGCGGCACCGCTGGGGCGGCACTGGCGATCCTCGCCCTTCATCGCGCTCACCCCCACGATCGGACCTTCGACGCCATCAAGGCTGCCGGAACGACAATCGCGGCCCGGGCGGTCGACGTCCCCGGCGGCACCGCGTGGCGGGCCGAGTTCGAGGACTCTCCAGCGCTGCTCGGGTTCTCGCACGGCGCCAGCGGCATCGCCTATGCGTTGGCCCTGATAGCCCAGGTCACCGGTGAGGGCCGGTTGGCCGAGCTGTGCGGGCGGGCGCTGCGCTATGAGCGGCACCACCTTTCACCGGAGCGCCGGAACTGGCCCGATCTGCGGACCATCAGCGGTCCGGGCGCCTTCATGAACGCATGGTGCCACGGCGCCGGCGGTGTCGGTCTGGCGCGCGCCGCCATGCTGCGACTGCCGGTCCTGTCGCCGTGGCACGACCTCATCCGCGAGGATCTCGTGATCGCGACCGGCCGGGTCCGCGACGACCTGGTCGTCGACGGCCGCTACACGGGTATCGGCAACGACTCGATCTGCCATGGAGATCTCGGGCTGGCCGAGACCCTGCTGGCGGCCGGCTCGGTGCTCGGCGAGCCGGATGACACGGTACTGGGTCGGCGGTGCGCGCGAGCCGTCGCCGAGCAGGTCCTGGCCGGTGCGCCCCGGCCCGGGGTGCCGCAGCGTGTCAGCACGCCGGGCCTGCTGATGGGACTCGCCGGCATCGGCTACGGCTTGCTCCGTGCGGCGATGCCAGAGCGCGTTCCGAACGTGCTGTTGCTGGAGGCGCCCTGCCACGGCGGGGAGCCGGGCAGGTCACCCGTGTTCGAAGGCACGGCAGAGCAGCAGGTGGCCGCCACTCCGTGACCGCAGCGCCCATCGAGTGGCGATCCGGACGCCACGCCTGGCACCCGGATCGCCGCTGTGTTCGACGATCGGCAGGGTTCAACGATCGACAGGTACGGGAAGGAGCGGCATGTTGACCTCACCTCCCTGCAGAATGGTGCGTTCCAACCGCTGGATACCGGCCCCGGGATCGATGCCCAGCTCCTCCCTGAGCGTGCGGCGCAGGTTCCGGTAGACGCTGAGCGCGTCGGCCCGCCGGCCGCTCTCGTAGAGCGCGGTCATCAGCAGCTCGCGGAAGTGCTCCCGTAGCGGGTGCGCGGTTACCAGGGACTCGAGCTCAGGAATCAGTACGTCATGCCGACCGCAGGCCAGCCCCGCGCGCAACCACAGCTCGGTGGCGGTGAGCCGCCGCTCGTTGAGACGGATCTGCTCGGCGGCGATCGCGGGAGCGTCCACGACGTCCACCATGGCCGACCCCCGCCAAAGCGCCATCGCGTGGCCGAGATGCTCCATCGCCTCGGCGGGCGTGCCCGAGGTGAGCGCCTGTCGGCCGGCCGAGCAGCGCCTCTCGAACTGTTCGGCGTCCAACTCGCCTGACGGTACGCGCAGCTCGTACCCGGCAGCCCGGGTCCGCAGGACATCGCCCTCCGGGTCGTCCAGGCTCCGACGGAGCCGGTGGACATACTGCTGAACGAGTTTGCGCCGGCTTTCCGGCGCCTCCTCCGGCCATAACTGCCGGACGAGCTCTTCGCACGACACGACGTGGTTCGCTCGGACCAGCAGTACCGCGAGCAGAGTTCGCCACTTGCCCTGTGGAAAGTCCTGCCAGGTGCCGTCGGCAGATCTCGCTTGAACGGGGCCAAGTATCCGGTATCGGATCGTTGGGGGCAGGGCCACTGCGACCGCCTCTCAGCTTCTCACCGTGTTTCCGATCCGAAATCGGCGTCACGTTCGTTGGCTTCTCCTGGCGCTGAGCCTTGAAGTGACCGGTGATGTCGGGCAAGAGCAGCCGCCCGTCCTGGACAAGGCGGGAATGTCCAGCCTGGTCAGCGGCGTGCCGCGGGTACGATCCGGACAGGCCGCCCTCGCCGTCGTTGTTACTCCTCGGGCCGGGGCAGGTGGGTCTTGGCGGCGTCATGGGTGGTGCTGCTGATCGACTCGGCCGGGGCGTAGACCAGGTTTCAGCACGCCGGTTCGGAACGTCGGGACGAGAGCAAGCGGGATCGTCTACCCGTGCCTCCGAGGCCTTGAGGGACGTCGCGACGGCGACGAAAACCGCATGCGCGCCTGGCCAACGGACCGGGGCCGCATGGTGCCGGTGTCCGTGATCCATCCGTCCTCGCCCTGTGACCCGTCGCAGCATGCGCACCCGGACGGACATCGCAGCCGTGCGGGACTTCCGCGAACGACTCGCCACCACCCTGGCCGCGTAGCGCTTACACCACGGCGCCACATCAGGCACGTGCCACCAGCAAGCGAGGCCACCGGTCCGCGCATGACGCGATCGATAGACCCTGGGTAGCGACCCGAGTAACCCCAGGCCCATCCGCCGCTGCAGCGCCCTGAAACCCGAGGAAGACCCTGGCCCCGCGGCTACCGGGTCGACCGGGCGCAGCGCCGCGTGTGGTGGGAAGAGCCGTACCTCAGGTACGCAACGCCCGCCGCCGCGAACTCGCCCGCTTGGCGGGCGCTGCGCGGCGAACTCGTCCGGGGCCTCGCTGTGCCGCCGGCTGCCTTTACAGGTCGAGCTCGGCGACGATGGCAGCGTGGTCGGAAGCCTGGTCGCCGGGTCCGGTCACGGTGTCGAACGGGGTACCGAACTCGAAGATCCCACGCCGCTCTACCTCGACCTTGTCCACCCTGGCGAACAGCTCCGGGGAGAACATCAGGTAGTCGATCTTGTCGTTGAGGTTCGTACACTTCCCATGGGTGCCGGGCGGCCCCTCGTAACTGTCGTGGTTCATCGCTTCCTTGAGGCTGGTGGCCTCGAGGAACATGAGCGGCGGGCTGCCCGGGGTGTCGTTGAGGTCCCCGGCGACTACGACATGGGCCGAGCGTTCGAGCGCGGCCTGGTAGAGCTGGGCGACACGCTCGGCCTGGAGCTTGCGCTTGTCGCCACCTCCGCCGCCGCGCTTGCTCTTGAAGTGGTTTCCGAGGAGCCAGAGCGGTTCGCCATCGATGTCGATCTCGAATTCCGGGCAGTCCCGGCTGAAGATGTCCCGGGAATCCTTCTTGTCGAAGATGTGCGAGCGTACGGAGGTGATCGGGTGTCGGCTGAACAGCCCCACGTCGATGCCGCGAATGTCGTTGCCGTCGATCAGCAGGTTGAACGGATACGGCTCTGTATCGAACTGGCCTGCCAGCACCTGTTTGTTGAAGCGGTGCAGGGTGAGCCGGTCCTCGACTTCGACCGTCAGCAGTATGTCGGCGTTGACCTCGGCGATCACCTTGGCGGTGTTCTTGACGGCGTCCCAGCTGAGGTCACCCTTGACCAGTTCGGCCCAGCCGACCCAGTCAGACCGTCCCGTGACCTCGGTCCTGACCTCGATATTCCGGCCCTCGCCCTTGAGTAGTCGGGCCCGTCCGCGCGGCTCGTTGACCAGGAATCGTCTGGGTGGAGATGTCTTGGGAGACGTCGACGCTGTGCTTCTTGAGAAGCTCGATGATCTTTGTCTTGTCGTTCGCCGTATACGTGTCGTGATCGAGGGTTTCGACAAGTTTCCTGTAGTCCTCGAGCACGGCGTCGCGTACCGGGTCGTTTCCGATACCGAAGACGATGGGCCTCCGGAAGAGGTTTTCGCAGTTGAAAGTGGCTATGCGGATGCTCATGACCCCTCCTCACCTGTATTCGATTCTCCGGCGGCGCACCATGGCTGTCGAACGGAGCGGGGCCGCTCCCGGGAAGGCAGCCCTGGGGCGTCTGCCGCGGAGCGGTCCCTCGCGGTGGTAGTCCGCCGACCCGACGGGCGGTGATCACCGAAGGTGACATCACAGCGGTGGTGAGCATGTGTGAGCGCGACCGGGCGAGCGGGCCCCGCCGCGAGTGCCGCGTCCCCCTGTTCCGGGTGGAAAACGCCTCGGCAGTGTGGTGGTCGCCATGCTCTTCGGCCCATGGTCAGTTGCCGGATATCGACGTCGACCCTCGGAACCGGTGGCGACCCGGTGCCGCCCACGGCGACTCGTGCTCGCACGCCTCGTGCTCCGGCGCGGCGTTCCCCGAACCCGAGGTCTTTTTCGGGGGCGTCTGACTTGTAGGTGCGGCTCAGGGGGGCAGCGCCCACGGGGCTTGCGGGTCGCCGGACGGGAAGATGTCGTCGGTGTTGAACACCAGCAGGGCGTTCTGCTCGCTGTCCGTGACGTACAGCCGGTTGCGGTACCAGGCCAGGCCACCCGCGTGCAGGCCCCGGATCAGTTCCGCGGTGTACTCGTTGCCGTTCGGCTTGGCTGTCACCAGCTTGATGTAGTGGTAGCGGGGGTTCGCGGCCCGGCGGTCGATAAGGGCGACGCGTGCGCCTTTGGCTTCGTCCTTGTTGTACCAGGAGACCATCATGCGCGTGCCGTCCAGGCCGGTCACGTCGTAGTAGGTCGTGATGCCCTGAGGCCACCAGTCCTTGGACTTGGCGTCGGGGTCGCCCGGGGACCAGCCGTAGGCGGCGACGGGCAGGGGCGTATCGTCCGGCCAGTCGGGAATCTTCACCGCTACCGGGGGAAGGCCCAGTTGTTCTTGGAGGGCAGGGGGATCGTTGTCGCGTTGTACCTGCCGAATTTCCGGGTGAGCCAGCGGATTCCCCGTACGTGGGCGGCGGTCTCGGACGGTTCGAAGGTCAGTGTCAGCGTGGGTTTCGCCGGGGCGGCCAGGGCCGTCTCCGGCACGAATAACCCGCCTGTCGACGCCACGATGGGGGCAGCTGCCATGCCCCGGAGGATTGTTCTGCGTCTGGTGTCCATGGCGCCGTACCCTAAGCCGGAATTGCCGGTTCTCCTCCGCCCGGTGGGATGGCGCTTCCTGACGATGCGCCGGCTCCGTGAGGTGGGGCTCCGCTGCCGGTGAGGCCGGGTGTCTGCGGGCCCGGGCGCGCGGCGGGCCGACGCGGGGGCGGGGCCGTGCGCGGTGCCGATTGGTGCAGGGGGTGGGCCCGGTGGTGTGGTGCCGGACGGCTTCGGTCGGCAGGCGGACGTTCAAGGACGTCGCGACCGATCCGGTTCCGGGAACTCACCTCCCCGCGGTAGATCGAGCGCGGCCCATGGATGGTTGAACGAGGGAGGTTCCTGGGCTCGGTGGCACCGGGCTCAAGGCTGAGGGACCATGAATCTGGGGGCTTCAAGCACTCGACGCGGGAGCGTAACCATGAACACCAAGCCCGCCTGCGGGCCGCAGCGCGACCCTGATTTCTTCGAAGAAGTCGACAGACTGTTCGCCAAGTACCCTGAGGCTGCTGGCAGGTATGCGGTGAAATGCAGAAGGCTTGAGCTCGAAATACTGAAGATCGACTTTAAAATGCAGGTAGGGGTCACGCGCATTGAGGACGGTCGCCTCATCACGGAGTTCGTGGATCGCGACAAGGTCGCGCGTGCTCACCACGCCTGCTGCGAGTGGCCTGACAACGACGACGGCCTTTGTAACCGGATATGTCCGGAGTGACTCGCACCTGACGAGCTCGTGCCTAACGAGCTCGTGCACGTTTGGCGGTGCGGCGTCGACTTCCCGCCCAGCGGGAAGAACCAGCATCGTCGACGACACAGAGATCCGGGTCCGACGCCCCGCCGTCGGTCGCGAGGACCGGAAGACGTTCATCTCCGGCAAGAGCAAGCAGAACGCCGTCAAGGCTGCGGGGACGGCGGGCGGGGTGATCGGATGGATGTCGGTGCGGTACTGATCGCGCTCGCCGATGTCGGGGGGGCGACGCTCGGGGGCGCGCCGCTCGCCCAGCGCGGTGCCGACCGAGCCAAGCGACGTGCGCTGGTGGTGACCAGGCCGGGGCCCCGGTATCCACCATCCGCGATGACCTTGGCGTTGCCCACGGTGTCCTTCGCGCCGGACAGTTCGCATGCCGTGCAGTCGTTGCGGTTGCCGAGCACAGGCCGGCCGACGGCCACGACGCGCCGGGTGTCGGCGTCGATGACGACCTGGTGGTTGGTGGAGCACCGTGGTTTTTCGACTGCTCGGCCACCGTGTGGTCACCGGGTTGGAACCAGGGTGCCGTCCACGATCAGCACGGGCTTGCGTGCCGCAGTGCCAGTTGCTTGGGCAGCGGTGGCCCGTTGAGTCATGAGTGTGGGCGGAGGAAACGGCTTGCACGCGAGGCCGGGGCCGGAACGGCGGCTGCACCCTCCGGCCCGGCTGACCGACGAAGGCCAACTCCAGGCAGCAGACGGCCGGACAGCATCTCGGGGCCGCGGAGCCGGCAAGACGCGGCTGGCAACCGACAACCAGCCCGAGATCAACAGCTGGGGCGAGCACCTCGCCGCCAGGGCGGGCAGCCGTTCTGCTGGCAAGCCGCGGAAGTTGCTGAAAGGGGCGCGGCCAGTTCAGCTGCGGTCCTGACGAGGCGGGGACACTGGACCCTCAGTGCCCCTGATTTCCGAGTACGGACCCCCGACCTGCAGATGAGTACCGGTACTCACGCCACGTTCTCATTCGCCCTGTTATGGAAACCGGCTGATGTCGACCAAGGAGCCCTGGAATACCTGGCGCCCGCGCCTTCCTTCTTGTTAGCGTCCCTGGCAGCGTCAAGTGTCAGTAACGTGAATTGAACAGAGGGGACTGAGTGAGGCTCCATAGGTGTCTGGGCGGGCGGAAGGCGGAAGACGCCAGAAGAACCGCCGCTATCGGCCGCAAGGGTCACGAACTTGCCGTTGGAGCGGTCTCCGTCCTCTTCGCCGTGACGGGATGCTCCACACCGAGCGAGGGCAGAGACCGCAACGGAGGGCTCGCGTACGAGCCTCAGCGGGTGCGCGTTGACCGTGCTGAGATGCTGTTCGAGCGCTCTGTGAAGGAGATCAACCAGGTGGCTGGCATGCGCCCTGCGCCCACCGCGGACACGGATCCTTGGAGCATGTCGTGCGAAGGGGTGGACCATGGATACCGTCTCCGGGGCATCTGGCATCTCTCCGGGCCACCGAAGGAAGAGCTCAGGAAGGTGATGGACCGGCTGCACCAGGAACTCCCGCAGCGCGGCTGGAAGGCATACAGATTCGCTCGGGCTCATTCAATGGGTCGACAGCTGCAACTGGACGTCGAGGAGATGACCGAGCACCACACCGTGGTCATCGAGCTCATCCTGCCCTCCACGTACAAGAACCCGTCGAAGTGGGAGAAGAATAAGCCAGACAGTATCTGGGTCTACATGAATTCTCCCTGCTATATCGATCCCGACTACGACGCGCCATATGGCTGATGCGTATGTACCAGGATCATGCCCAAGCGGTACCGAGGGCGCCGTGACGGCATCAAATCCGTCGAATTTGCAAAATCGCCCAATCTGGGCACATCGGGATCCGGGATTCCCAAGACAACAGGCGCTTGGGCTCGGCACGTCCGCGATGCTCGCGACCCGTTCATACTGTACGTCTGAGAACGCTGGGCGAATCCGGAAGGGTTGAGGGCAGGGTGGACCGGGTCGGTCACTACGCCGTGGTGCGCAAGCTCGGCGAGGGCGGGATGGGCACGGTCTATCTGGCGCACTCGCGGGGCGGGCGGCCGGTCGCGATCAAGGTCGCCAGGCCCGAGCTGGCCTCCCAGCCCCTCTTCCGGGAGCGGTTCCGCGCCGAGGTCGCGGCCGCGCGTAAGGTCGGCGGCTTCCACACCGCCCCCGTCGTCGACGCCGACCCGGACGCCGAGGTGCCCTGGCTCGCCACCGCCTACATCCCCGGCCCCACCCTCTCCCGGCTCATCGCCAACCAGGGCCCGATGGGAACCCGGCAGCTGCGCCGGCTCGGCGCCGCACTCGCGGAGGCCCTCCAGGCCATCCACGGCTGCGGACTCGTCCACCGCGACCTCAAACCCGGCAACATCATCATGGCCGAGGACGGCCCGAGGGTCCTGGACTTCGGCATCGCCCGCACCCTGGAGACCGCCGGCCTCACCCTCACCGGCACCGCCTTCGGCACCCCCGGCTTCCTCGCCCCCGAACAAGCCGAAGGCCACCCGGTCGGCCCCGCCGCCGACGTCTTCGCCCTCGGCGTCGTCCTCGTCGCCGCAGCCGGCGGCAGCGCCTTCGGCGGCGGCACCCCCGTCTCCCTGATGTACCGGTCCGTACACCACCCGGCAGACCTCACCGCGGTCCCCGTACCACTGCGCGGGACCGTGGCCGCCTGCTTGGAGAAGACGCCGGAGCGCAGGCCCACCACCGCGCAACTGCTGGAGTGGTTCCCCGCGGAGGACCCCCGCGAGGCGGACCATCCGGCCACGCCCACGGGGGTGGGTGCCGCCGCGTCGGCCGCGCCGGGCGCAGCCGTGGGCGCGGGCCCTTCCGGGGCGGCCGTCGCTGCCAACACTCCCAGGGCGGTCGGGGTGGCTCTTGGCACGCCCGGGACGGCCGCTGCCGCGGGCTACGCCCCGACCGTTGCCGCCGCCGCGGTCCCGCCCCCGCCCGCGTACGCCCCGACCATCACGGCGGTCGCTCCCCAGCCGCCCGTGCCGCCGGATGGTGCCCCGACCTCCGCCGACCCGGAGTTCCTCGCCATGAACCGCAAGAACGCCGTCCTGGTCGACCGTGACGGCGTCGTGTTCACGCGCAACGGCCGCACCACGGAGTACCCCTGGCACGCCCTCGCCTACCTCGAGCACACCACGGACGACGCGCGGAAACCCAAGCTCACGGTGAGCCTGCTGCTGACCGACGACAGCGCCCGCATCTGCACGGTCACCGCGCGCAACAGGGACGAGGCGCGCGGCTGGAGCGCCCAGCTTGACGCCGTGCTCCGGCAGTTTGCCCCTGAACTCTGACCCCGGCGTCTGTTCAGCGACCAGCTGGTCGACCAGGCGACACCTGTCGGGCACCTACCACCTGGTGCTCGGGGAGCGGGCGAGGCCAGGGTCCGGACCGGATGGTGCGTCGGCCGACGGAGGCGTGCACGTCTACGAGGCCCCCCGGGCACCAGTTCCGGCTTTCGCCTAGTACTGCAACGGTGCTTGAGCTGGTTGTAGACCCCGCTGGCCGCACCCGGCGGTGGAGCAGAGGCAGCGACCTATGTCTGTCGTGATCACAGCCGGGCGGCGTGGTGACTCGCCTCAGTTCGACTCCCTGCTCGCTCGTATCCGCGGCGCCGACGGAATCCGCACCGCCCTCCGTGCCCCGGCCGCGTACAGCCGCGACCTGGCACCGCCGGCCCACCCGGCGCAGTCCCGCACAAGGCCGCCCCCGTACCACCCCACAGCCTGAGCTCGGCCGAGGTCAGGCCGTCACCGTGGCTGACCGAGCACCTGGCGGCGGCGATGCGAGCGCGACAACACCCGGCGGCCCCGACGGCCAAGAGGGTGGGGAAGGCGTCCAACCGCCTTCGAGCGTGGTGTGCTGGCCCGCCCCTGTGGCCTGGTGCTCCGTTTCTTGTTTCCTCGTCAGCAGTTTTCGTAACTCCCGTTGCGGAACCGTCCCCAGTTCGTCGAGCCAGGCACCACCGTGGAGCTCCCGTCGTTGACAAGACGGATGCGGAACTTGATGCAATGACCCTCTGCGAGGTCGTACGGCGCGCCGTCGCTCGCCTCGCTCACCACCGGCTGTTCCCGGTGGCCGTGGCGGTTGTAGAACCCGAACTTGTACACGTCGGGCTCCGGGGTCACGTCCCACACATCGACCTCGACATCCTTGCCGTCCGCCTGAGTGTCGGTGAGCCGAACCATGTCGCCGTCGGTGAAGAACTCAACGGCGCCGCCGGGGTTGTCGTCTGACGTGAAGAGGGTGTAGTGAGGGCCGTCTGCCGACGCGGGCCCCGCACCCAGAATGGTCAGCGCGACGGCGCCCGCCATGATGCCGCCGCGTCGGCTCCACTGCACGATCTTCGTACTCATGTTTTCCCTACCGTTGTAGCCAGGCGACCCCCGTCAGCCGGGGATATCGCCTGACAACCTTCCTGGTTAGCGCGGCATAGCGCTTGACCACCGCGGCTCGTCCGGCCGCGTCGACTGCATTTCATCTTGATCGGGGAGGGGGCGGATGGGAAGGCCTCAGTGATGCGGGTGAGTGAACGATTCATTCCCTGAACTGCATTGCCGGGAGGATGGGGATCAGAAGCTGGCCGATCCTCGGCCTTACCTGCACGGTGCCCTGCGAGTGCCCGACCGCCCGGTGATCCATGTCGACGTCAAGCCTGCCCAGCGGTAGACCTTGTTCAGGGACCCGCTGCGGGGCTCTGCGCCGCTGAAACCTCGGTCGCCCATTGGACGACGTGCCGAAACGCCGCGCCGTCGTCTCGTGCCTCACCTACTCACTGGCATCTGAGCATTCGCCCCGAAGCGGGCGGGGCGGGCGGCACCTAAGGGTTGTCCCGTAACTGATCTTTGGCAGCACGAGAGTGGCTGGCCGGGATCGCGTCCCAGGTTCCCTTTAGGGAGGCACTGACCTCGGCTCACCCCTGCGACCGCACGACACAACAGCGCGTAGCAGGCGCCTCTTCCCGACAACGTGCGGACCTACCGACCTGGGGAGATGAGCAGGGACCCTGTTATCGTGCGCCGATGTCAACGATCAAACAGTTCCAAGTGACCTTCGACTGCGCGGAGCCTGCGCGCCTCGCCGCCTTCTGGTGCGAGGTGCTGGGGTACGTCGTACCGACGGTCCCGGAGGGCTTTGCCACGTGGGAGGAGTACCACCGCTCGCTGCCGCCCGAGGATGAGATCTACTTCGCGTGCACTGATCCCTCGGGTGTGGGCCCGCGCTTGCTCTTCCAGCGAGTCCCCGAAGGCAAGGTCGTCAAGAACCGGGTGCATCTCGATGTGCGGGCCGGCTCCGGGCTCGTGGGTGAGGAGCGCCTGGTCACACTCGAGGCCGAATGCGCACGGCTGATGGCGCTCGGCGCGAAACACGTGCTGACGCAGCGCGCCGATGGCGTCAACGAGTCGTGCATCACGATGCAGGACATCGAGGGCAACGAGTTCTGCCTCGACTGATTCTCCTCCGAGACTGCGAGGTGGGGAGCCGTCTCCGGCCTTGGGGAACATCGGGGCAGCCGATATCGGCTGTCTCGATGTTCCCCAAGGCCGCCCGGGTCTGACGGCCAGTGGCGCACTCTGGACGCAAAATTCCGCGAGCGAGACGCCGTTATCGAGCAACTTGAGTGGTTCCGCGTGCACGCGCCCCGCTCTGTCACTCACCGGCTCATCCGGCAGACAACAACCGTAACAACCGAGGTCGAAGAAGCCTGAGTTCAGACTGGCTTCGGCTTCGGTCGGCCGAACCCCCCCCACCGCCGGCGTGCGCCCTGGCGGATGCTGCCCGAACCCGTACGTGGCAAGCCGCGAGAGGAAGGCTCAGTCCTTCAGCATCTTGTCGCGCACCGGGATCCAGTTCAGGGCGGAGCGGATGCCCTCCTCCAAGGACAGCTTCGGCGTCCACCCCAGCAGCGTCGCGGCCCGGTCACTCGTGGTGTACCCGCCGGTCACATCACCGGGCCGCGGATCGGTGTCGATCGTAGCCAAGGGCGTGCTCACCACACTGTTGAAGGCTGTGCACAGCTCCCGGACGGTGGTGCCGGAGCCGGTGCCCAAGTTGATCGCGATCGACGGCTTCGACTCCGTGAGGATGGAATCGAAGCGGTCGATCGCCGCGACGTGGGCCGCGGCGAGGTCCCAAACGTGCACGTAGTCCCGGATGCCCGTCCCGTCGCGGGTCGGGTAGTTCACGCCGGTGACCGGGAAAGACGTTCCCTCCTGGTGCGCCTGGATCAGCTTCCCCAAGGCGTGGCTGGGGCGCCTGAGCTGGAGACCGGTGCGCAGCAGAGGGTCGGAACCGACCGGGTTGAAGTAACGCAGCGACAGCACCCGCATCTTTCCGGCCGCGGCGATGCCGGCGAACATCTCCTCGCACACGGCCTTGGTCCGCGCGTCATCAGCACTGCTCGTCGGGATCTGGGCTGGTTGGGAACAGAGGTTCTCTTTGGACTTCGACTTCGCAGTCCTCGTCGCTGCGGGTGTCGGTGGCCACGAGGCGGGCCGAGAGGGGGTCCACGCCGACCGCGGTGATGCTCCAGCCCCGCTGGGCCAGGCCTGCTGAAGGTGCCGACGATGGGGGCGGGGTTCTCGCTGCCCGGCGAGCTGTCCGCGCCGGCTGTTCACTAGTGTTGCGACCGGGAAGGTTCACCGGGGCGCGGCCGGGCTAGCCTGGCCCGCATGGAGGAGTTCAACGGGGTGGAAGTCGTCGCGTTCCCGGATGCGGCGGCCTTTGAGGACTGGCTGGCAGAGCACCACACCCGCCGCGAGGGCGTGTGGGTCAAGGTTGCGAAGAAGGCGTCGGGGATCACGTCGGTCACCGATGACGAACTGGTCGACGTGGGGCTGTGCTGGGGCTGGATCTCCGGACAGCGTCGGGGCTTGGACGACCGGTATTTCCTGCAGAAGTACGGGCCACGGCGACCGAGGAGCCTGTGGTCGCGGGTGAATGTCGAGAAGGTCGCGGCGTTGGCGGCAGCGGGCCGGATGCGAGAGCCCGGCCTCGCCGAGGTCCAACGGGCCCAGGAGGACGGCCGCTGGGACCGCGCGTACGCATCGCAAGCGACAGCCGTTGTCCCGGACGACCTTGCGGCGGCGCTTGCCGCGGACCCGGCGGCGCGTGCGGCATTCGACGCGCTCGACCGGACCGCCCGTTACCTCGTGATGCTCCCGCTGCTCCAGGCCTCGACGCCGGAGACTCGGCAGACGCGGCTGGAACGGGCGGTACGGGACCTGGCGCAGGGGCGGCAGGTGGGCGAAGGGTAAGCGTCCCGGTGACACTCCGGCCAGGACGTCGGGGCGTTGCGCCAGCGCAGGTAGCGCTGCAACTCCCGCGTCTGGCCGGTGCGGTTGGGATGATTGGAGCTGGCCAGGGTGAACTGCCGCAGCGGCCCGAAGTGCGCCTTATCGGGTTCGCCCAGGACGCGTTCGTCTGAACCTGCCCGTGGGTGGGCCCGACGAACTCGTCGAGCGAGGCGGGCAGGCGCCCCTGGTACGCACACGCAGCACATCAGCAGCGGGCGGACACGACGTCGACCTGGAATCAGCCATGACGCCGATTATTCCGCCTGTCCAGCGCGATACCTCACGTCCGGATCCGTCCGGCCGCGCGTCACCGTGTGGTGCGCAGGTGTTCGCGCCGGGTGGTGGCCAGGGCAGACCAACGGCTGCGAACGGCCTGCTCGTCGTCGATCCACCGCGCTGATGGCGGCGTGCCGAGCGGCCGGTCGGCCATGTAGTGGGCGATGTCGACGTAGTACGTGTAGTCGCCGCCCTGGGTGAGGTTGCGCAGACGGCTGATGGAGCCAGTGACCTCGGTCTCGTCGGCGAGCACGGCGTGGTGGAAGCACAGGGCCAGCTCCAGCAGGACCTCGGCGGCGACGAGTCCGGCGACGCCGATCTCGGCCCGCAAGATGCGGGCGCGGTCTTCGACGTTGCGGTCGGTGCCGGCGTCCCGGATGAGGGCGGCGATCTTCGTGGTGAGGGTGGTGGCGCGCAGGTCGAGCCCGGTCAGGAGTTGCTCGGCGAGGTCGAGTTCGTCGTCGGCGCGGTCGGGGTCGGTGAAGGCGAGGGCGAGGGCGCGCTGGGCCTGGCTGGTGGCACGTTCGCCGGCGATGCCGTGCTGCTCGGCCTCGGTGCGGGCGGCTTCGTGAGCGGTGGGGAAGTCGCCGGCGATCAGTCAAGCCGCGGTCGTTGGTGCTGAACAGTGCCCGCAGATCACGTTCCATCACGCCCCCTGGTAGATGTCCAACAGTCCCTAATCATGCCCGCCGCGCGTCGGCCTTCGGGGACAGTCCTGATCGGCGACGCGGCCAGCAGCGGGCCCTCGGGCTCGTGGTGGGGCCGCGGCCCCGCACCGATAGAAGAATGGCAAATTCTCTTCCAGGTGCGCATCCGCAGGAGGTCCATTTCGTTGAGTGATCCCCTGCGGACGCGTCAGTCGTCCCACCCCTCGCTGAGGTCGGTTAGGACATGGGCCGCCTCCCCGTAGGTATCGCCGTCCGGGTCGTCGGCGAAGGCGACGAGCAGCTCGACGCCCTTCTCACGGTGTCCATCCATGCGGGCCAGGGCACTGGCGGCACCGATGCGACTGTAGCCGTCGAGCGGAATTCGAAGTCGCCTGCGCGTTGGGCCAGTAGACCAGTGGGACGCAGGAGGTTGCCCAGGAAGGCGTTCCAGAGCGGTTCCTTGACCTTGTGGGGCCGCTGGGCGTGCAGGTGCGGGACTAAAACCTCGACAGCTGGGGCGATGTTCCCGCTGATTCTTGCGTGGGCGAGGAGGTCGATCAGTTCCGGCAAGTGGTTGCGTACCCGTTGCGCGGCCTGCTCGGCGGCCTGGTTGTCTTGAGGTATCTGATGGCGGTCCTTCAAGAGGCGGATCGCACCGTCGTGGGTGCTGCGGATGTTCTTGTGGGCGTTCTGCTCGTAGATCAGCTCGACGAATGACTCGTAGGCCCCGGCACGGCCGTCGGGCAGCGGACGGGCGGGATCGGCCGCGTACAGCTGGCACAGCATGAAGGCCATCAGCGGGGTACGGGCCATGTCCTTCAGGCGGGAGCGCGCGAGCCCGGCCATGAATTCGACGGCGTGGCGGCCGGGGTCGTCCAGGGCGCGGAACCAATGCGTGGCGTAGGTGAGCAGGTCGTCTCGGGAGAAGGGCTGTAGTTCGTAGCGCGGTGCGTGTCGACCCAGAGTGCTGAGTTCTCTTGCGGGCAGCGGGCGGGTGGCTACGACGAACCTGTACAAGTCCGTCCCGGCCGAAGTCGCGCTGGCGAGCATCGTCAGAACAGCGCTGCGGGTATCGGCGTCGGGGATCTCGTCGAGGCCGTCGACCAGGACCAGCCAGGATGTTCCGGGACGTGGAGGGTGGCGGAAGAAGTCCGTGCCCAGCTCATCGAGTAGTCCGACCTGCCGCAGGTCGCCGGATACGGCATTGGCGAGAGCGGTGGGCAGTAGGTCCGTGCCGGTCAGGGCGGTCGCGTTCACCATGACCGGGATCGTCTTGCTGGTCGTGCCGCTCAGCCAGCCGTCGGCGGAGTTGGCCAGGTGGGCGCGCAGCAGCGTGGACTTGCCGCCGCCGGGTCCGCCCAGCAGTACGCACATGGCCCGGTCTTCCCCGAAGACCTCGGCGGCGGGTACCACGGGGCCAGCCTGGTTGTCCGCCGCCGGGGTACGAGCTTGCTGGCGCACGTAGACATCGGCCAGCGCAGGCAGATTCGGGGCGTCTAGGACAGAAGGGTAGGGGTGCTGGCGCGCCGCCTTCTGGGCGGTTTCCAGGTACATCTCCAGTCGGGCCGTGCCGCGGGAGTGCGCCCCGCGAAGGCGGGACAGCTCCTCCCTCTCCGAGTCGCTGATGCCTAACGCCTTAAGGATCGCCTTGAGCGTGAAAGACGACGGCGGTCCCTTCTCGGGGTTCAGCGCATTGTTGACCGTCGCCTTGCTGACCGCTTCGCCAGCGCGTTCTGTCCGCCTGACGATGTCGGCTTGGCTCAGGCCCTGACGGTCCATAGCGGCCTTGAGCCGCCTCTTCAGTTCCCTGTTGGCGCCGTTGGGCTCCGCATCGGCCACCCTGCCCCCTGACCTTGTTGTTCATCCTTGTTCACGTGAACCCGGTGAACGTCTCGTGCGGCAATTCTGTACTCGACCGGCCCGCCGGTCCCGTCTGAATCGGCACGATCGTTATGGAGGAACCGGAGATGACCATCGAACTGGTGGCGGCCAGCGGCCCCATTCTGCTGGTGGCAGTGCTTGTGCTGCGGCGCCGGCAGGCCCTTTCGAAGCCGGTGGGACTGGTTCGCGGCGTCCGCGACCTGATCACCCTGCGCATGGTGCTGCGCGATGCCGAGCCCGACCAGCGCGAGAGCCTGCTGGCGGCACACCGCAAGTGGCGATGTGAGCCGGCCGAGAAGCCCCGAGGCTGAAGTCTCAAGATCAAGCACCGGCGGGGGCAGTGAGAGCCCCGCCCGGCGCCTGGCCTATTCCTCCCCGTCGTCGTCATCGTCGAGGTCGACGGCGTCCGGGTCGCGCCAGGGCCGCAGGCCCTCACGCGGGACCGAGGCGGTGAAGAATGGAGCGGCCCAGCACGTTGAGGTTCCGGTGCCCGAGCGGCCAGAGCCGGGCCACGCCCTCGTCCCGGGTCTCGTGGCAGTTCGAGAACACCGCCTCGCGGACCTTCACCGGCAGCGGTGTCGTATCCAGCGCGACGACCTGGCCCGGGCGGTGCACCACCACACGTGCGGACGCGTCCTTGGCCGCCTCCGTTCGGCGAGTCGTACTACCCGGGCGAGGGCGACCCCGACTACAACCCGATCTGCGACTGCCCGGCCGTCCCGCGCCGGTTCTGCATGAGCTGCGCGGGCTGTCCTGCCTGCCGACCGTGCACATTGTCCCGTCTCGGATGAGCTGGTCCGGGAGCGGGGCCGTCGCCTGCGGCGACCGGATCGATTGAGACGCCGCGTCGCCGGAGATCCCAGTCGACCTGGTCCTGGTCGGACGGATGCCTCCCGCTGTCTCATCCGATCCGGTCCGTCCGCACCGTTTCGTGGACCCGCCGGGGCTTCGTCGGCTCAGGGCAGTTCGTGGTCACCAGGGGACGACGCCGTCGTCCTCGAAGAACGAACCGGTCGGGCCGCCGTCGGGCAGGGTGGCGAGCCGGAGCGCTGTGGCCGCGCCCTGTGCGGGGGTGCGGGATCCGTGGAAGCCTGTGAAGTCGGTGGCGACCAGGCCCGGGCAGGCGGCGTTGATCAGGATGTTCGTACCGGTGAACTGCCGGGCGTACTGGACGGTGAGGGCGTTGAGAAACGACTTCGACGGCGCGTAGGCCGCCATGATCGGGCCGATCTCGGTGTCGGGGTCCGCCTGCCGGGCCAGGGAGCCGACGCTGCTGGATATGTTGACGATACGTGGCGAGGCCGAGCGCCGCAGCAGTGGCAGCATCGCGTTGGTCACCCGGACGACACCCATGACGTTGGTATCCACGACCGTGCGGAGCACCTCCAGGTCGAGCACGGTCGGGTCCTGCTCCCACCCCGGGCCCATCTCGCCCGAGATGCCGGCGTTGTTGACCAGGGCGTCCAGGCGCCCGGCCAGCCGTTCGACCAGTTCCGCGGCATCGGTGACGCTCCGGTCGTCGGTCACGTCCAGCGGTACCCCGAACGCGTCCACGCCGACGGCGCGCAGCTTCCCGACGGCGGTTTCGCGTCGGGCGGCGTCGCGGGCTCCCACGCCCACGCGGTACCCGAGGCTGCCCAGCCCGGCCGCGATCTCGTACCCGATGCCCTTGTTCGCGCCGGTCACCAGCGCGATCATCGTTTCGCTCATGCTGATGATGTTGGCTCGCGGACGAGTGGCGCGGCCAACACCGATACGGTGTCCTGTCATACCTGCCAGGTATCACCGCGTATGCTGCGGCCGTGGACACCCTGGAGACCCGCGAGTTGAGGTACTTCGTGGCCGTCGCCGAGGAACTGCACTTCGGGCGCGCCGCCGAGCGCCTCGGCATGGCCCAGCCGCCGCTGTCGCGGGCGATCCAGCAGCTCGAACGGCGCCTCGGGGTCTGCCTGCTGCAGCGCAACCGCCGTGGTGTCCGCCTGACCGGTGCCGGAGAGGTGCTGTTGCACGAGGGCCGGGCGGCCCTCGACGCGACCGTCGCCGCCGCTCGCCGCACCCGGCGTGCCGGCGGTGCCGACAGCCCTGGCGGCCCCCGCGGTCGGCTGGTCCTCGCGGTGAAGGCCGCCGCGTCCCACGAACTGCTGCGGAAACTTCTCGACGCCTACGCGGCCGAGCCCGACAGTGCCGAGATCGAGGTGCTGCCGTGCGGCATCTGCGAGCAGGAAGAGCTGCTGCGCGACGGACGCGCTGATGTCGCGCTCATGTACACGCCGTGGAACTCCCTCGCCGGGTTCGACAGCGAGGCACTGACGACCGAGGGGCAGGTTGCCGTCCTGCCTGCCGGGCACCCCCTCGCCGCCCGCGAGACCTTGTCCCTGGCCGATGTCAGGGACGTCCCCGATCTGCCGCTCGCTCGCTGGCCCACCCACGGCACCTACGCACCCGGCCCGGGCCCCGAGATCCACAACCAGACGCAACTGGCCCAGTTGATCGCCCTCGGACGCACCGTGGCGGTCGTCCCCGACTCCGCCCGCTCCTGGCTGTGGGCCGAGCACACGGCCGTCCCCCTGGCCGACGCACCTTCCGTCGTGACCCACATCGTCTGGCCCGCCCGCAGCCGCTCCCTCGCCCTGGCCGGTCTGGTCCGCACGGCCGCACGGCTATGACCAGGTCCTGCCCCCATCGGTGAGCACCCGGGACGGCTCAGACACCACCGGGGTCCGCGGGACCGGAGAAGCAGACCCAGGGGACCGGATCATCTGGGACAGCGAGCGAATCGGGCCAGATCATGTGAGACAGGGACCGGACCGCCTGAGACGGGACACTGGGCAATGCGTGCCCTGTCTCATCGGATCTTGACCGGGCTGTCCTGTGACAGTTGATCTTCCTCTTTGTCACTGAATCTTGCTCAAGCTCGGCTTGTTGCCACTACGGTTTACTCGATTGGGGCGGGGTGACCGGGTGAGCACTGCGGGTGCGTTAGAGCGTGACACCGCCGGAGGCGGATTCACGCTCCGGTTCGGCGGCACTGGAGGCCACGAGCGGGTTGTTCCGTTGGGTCAGTGCCGTGGGCTGGCGTGGGAGGAGGCAGCTCCGGTACGGACGTTCCGCTGGTCGCGCGGACTCGGGCATTTCCCAGGCTGGTGGTGGGCCGCATCGACTGGACGTCATGTGGGGTTCGAGTCGTGGCTGGAACAGGACCGGCTGATCCTGTTGGACTTCGATCCGGATGTCGTGGGGATCGCTTCGCAGCCGTTCTGGCTGCACTGGCACGACGGGAAAGAGAAGCGGCGCCACGCCCCGGACTACTTCGTACGGCTCGCCGACGGCCGTGCTCGCGTGGTCGATGTCCGTGCCGAGGACCAGGTCGACGAGCGGACAGCTGAGGCGTTCGCAGCCACCGAGCGGGCCTGTTCGGCGGTCGGCTGGGAGTTCAGGCACGTCGGTGTCCCGGACCCTGCGCTGATGGCAAATCTGCGGTGGCTTGCCCGCTATCGGCATCCGCGCTGCGCCGGCAGACGTGAGATCGCAGCCCGGCTACAGGAGACCTTCGCAGCACCGACGCCGTTGCTGACGGGAGCCGAGGACGTCGGGGACCGGCTGGCGGTGTTGCCCGCGCTGTTTCATCTGATGTGGAGGCAGGAATTGGTGGCCGATCTCGCGCATGAGCGACTGGGCCCCACCACACTGGTGAGGGCCGCTGGCTCAGCGGGGGGCTCGTCGTGAACGCGGGGCGTCGGCCGCGGCGGCCTGTGGGGGTGTCGATCGGTGATCGAGTGCGAGTGGCCGGGGTTCTGCACACGGTGATCGCGGTGTCCGGCACGACCGTGCGTCTGGCGGACACGGATGGTGCGGTCACCGATATCGGCCTGATCGAGTTGTCGGCGGCCGACGATTTCGAGGTGGTACGCGCGTCGTCGCGGACACCGGTTCCGCCGGCGACGCCGTTGGAGGGGCTGCCGGAGGCAGTGGCGGCGGAGGCGTTGTGGTGGGAACAGCACATCGTGGAGGTGATGCGCGGGGTTCCGCCGCAGGCGCCTGCCGGCACGAGGCCGAAGCCGGAGTACGACCCGGCAGTGGTGTCGCTGACCCGCCGCGAGCAGGCCAAGGCAGCGGAACTGACTGCTGCGGGGCGGCCGGTGACGCCAAGCGCGATCGCCAAGCGACGCCGCCGCTATGAGGCCCACGGAGTGGTCGGGATGGCCGACCACCGGTCCGCCAAGCCCGTCAGCGCGCACGGCCGGGTGGACCCGCTGGTGGTGGAGGCGATGCAGAAGGCGATCGCCGAGGCCGCCCGGGATTCCACCCGGACGGCGACCTACCTGTTCTGGAGGACCGGTCAGATCCTCGACGAGGATCACGGCCGGGGCTCGGTGGAGCTGCCGTCCCAGCGCAGTCTCTACCGGCTGCTGGAGAAACTGTCGGCGGGCAAGCACACCACCGGATCGGCCCGCACCCGCCGGTCGCTGGCGGACCGTCCCCACGGGCCGTTCGGCGAAAGAAGTGCGACGGCACCGGGCGAGCTCATGCAGATGGACTCCACCCCGCTGGACGTGCTGGTCCGCCTGGACGACGGGGTCCCCGCCCGAGTGGACCTGACCGGCATGATCGATGTCGCGACCAGAAGCCTCACCGCGGCGGTGCTGCGGCCGACAACCAAGTCCGTGGACGCCAGCGTGTTGCTGGCCCGCACCGTCACTCCCGAGCCGATGAGGCCCGGCTGGGCCCAGGCGCTGGCGATGTCACGCTCGGCGTTACCGTTCAGGCGGCTGCTGGACATTGACGCTCGAATGGAGCACGCCGCCGCCCGGCCAGTCATCGTCCCCGAGACCATCGTGGTCGACCAGGGGAAGGTGTTCATCTCCCGCAACTTCCGGGCCTCCTGCAACTTTTTGGGCATCAACTTCCAGCCAGTTCACGACGCCTCGGGCTGGGAGAAGGGCCATATCGAGCGGATGCTGGGGTCCGTCGGAACTCTGTTCGCCCAGTTCCTGGCCGGATACACCGGCTTCAACGCCGAACGCCGCGGCCGGCACGTCGAACAACAGCCGCTCTGGCCCTTGCTGGAGCTGCAGGAACTCCTGGACGAGTGGATCGTGGTCTGGCAGAGCCGGCCCCACGACGGACTGCGCGATCCCCTTCACCCCGGGCGGATGTTCAGCCCGAACGAGAAGTACGCCGCTCTCGTCGAGACGGCCGGCTATGTCCCGGTCGCGTTGTCGGCTGATGACTACATCGAGCTGCTGCCCGCGACCTGGCGGGCGATCAACGCCTACGGCGTGAAGATCAAGCACCGGACTTACGACGACCAGGCCCTCAACCCGCTGCGGCAGCAGCGGTCAGGCGTCAAGGACCGCAAGGATCTCTGGGAGATCCACTACGACCCCTACGACGTGTCCCGCATCTGGGTCCGTGACCACTGGAACGGCGGCTGGATCACCCTTTTCTGGAAACAACTGCACCGCGTTGCCGCCCCGTTCGGCGAACTGGCCTGGGACCACACCCGCCGCACCCTGCCCGGAGCGAGTGAGGAGCAACTCGCCGATGCCGTCGCCGACCTGCTGCGACGCGCCCATCAGGGATCCGCTGACCGTGGTGACCCAGGCACCAGGGCCAGGCTCAGCCGCCGGGACCGGCGCGTCGCAGCCCGCACCAAATCCAGTCCGCCCTCCACCCCAATCGCGCCCGAGGCTCCCCCTGCCGACCGCGTTGCTGACGGGGAAGCGGGCCAGGCCGACGACGCTCCCGAGGAGAACATCGCCAAGGTGATACCGATGCCGATCTTCGACCCGTTCACCGAAGCGGACAAGCGGTGGTGAGCCAGGAGCCAGGGCAGGGTGGGAATCCCACAGATGGGTACGGGCATCTGCAGCTGACCACCCTGCCGGGCTGGCGCGGGTTCGCCACCGAGATACCCGCAATGCCGGAGCTGCTGCCCGAGGCGATCTGGTCGGGTCTCGCGGACGACAAACGAGCCTGCTACGACGATGACCGCATCGACCACCACTCACGGTTGCTGGTGGTCCAGACTCCCACGATCCGCCAGGTCATCACCTCGGGCCGCCGCCTGATCCAAATGAACAAGAACGCCCACTACGGACGATGCGGCCTGATGGTCTCAGGCCCTGCCAGAACCGGCAAAACCACCGCGCTGACCCAGCTCGGCAAGACCGTCGAGGTGATCCACCGAAGGCGTCACCCGAACTCCTCCAGCGACATCCCGGTCATCTACATCACCGTCCCACCCGCCGCCACCCCCAAGATGATCGCGATGGAGTTCGCTCGGTTCTTCGACCTGCCGATCTCCACCAGGAGCAACATCACCGACATCGCCGACGCGGTCTGCGGCGTCAGTACGGACGCCCACGTGACCCTCGTCGCGGTCGACGAACTCCACAACCTCAACACCGCCACACGCGCCGGCGCCGAAGCCTCCGACACCCTGAAGTACTTCTCCGAACGCATCCCGGCCACCTTCGTCTATGCCGGAATCAGCCTGGAACGCACCGGACTGCTCTCCGGCCCTCGCGGAGAACAGATCGCCGGCCGGTTCGGCATGGTCCGCACCGGACCGTTCGGCCAGGACCAGCAGTGGACCGCGCTGATCGCAGCCCTGGAGGACAGCCTGAGGCTCCACCGCCACCGGCCCGGTGCCCTCACCCGACTCGACCGCTACCTGCACCAGCGCACCCACGGGATGATCGGAAGCCTGCTCTGGCTAATCCGCGGCGCCGCCATCAATGCCGTCCTGGACGGCACCGAGAAGATCACCAAGAAGAGCCTCGACACCGTCGACGCCGACTTCACTTCCCAATCCCCACGGCCACCCGCCACGTGATCAATACCCATGCTGCCCCGAGAACGAGCCGAGAGGATCCTCACCCTGCACGCGGCCGGATGGCCGGTGCAGGCCATCGCCGACCACATCGGCCACAGCCACCAAACCGTCCGCGACTACATCAACGGCCGGAGAACGCCAGGGACTCGGGCCCCACGGCCAAGCCTGCTCGCCGAACCCCTCGCCAGCTACTGCCGTCAGCGGCTCGCCGAAGATCCGCACCTGCGGACCAGCGTTCTGTTCAAAGAAGTAGCCGACCTCGGCTTCCAGGGAAGCCGAGCAACCTTCTATCGCGAACTGAAGCGCCGACACCGCCTGCTGGTCCCGGCGGACCGCCAGGAAACCAACTCGCAGGAGGAGCCTCCCCGGGCCCCATCCGGGATGTCCCGCACACTCACTCGCAGGCACGAGCGGACACCGGTGCTGCCACAGCGAGTCCCTCCGATCGCAGGAGAAACCCTCAACTCCTACCTGGCCCGCATCGCCCAGGCCAACCACCTCACCGCCATCGAGGTACTGGCAGTACTGCCCACCTGGTTCTCCACGAAGACCAACAACATCGACGACCGAGCCCAGCACCACATGCTCGCCCCCGCAGCCACCCACGCCCTGCACGAACTCGCTCACCTCACCAGCACCACTCCCGTCGGCCTGGCTCGCGCACTCCCCGCCTTCGGCACCGACGAAAGCCCCGTCCGGGCCACGACCGCCTGCCACCGGTGCACTGCCCGCCTCGGCATCCACCAGCCCGTCCCCGTCCACCTCCCGATTCACCACAAGGTCTGCACACGGCACGGAATCTGGCTCAGCGATCTCGGAGAACCCCACCTCGACCTCTCCATATGCCTCGAGATCACCACCGCCCAACACCGGGCGAACCGCCTCCTCCGCCGCTTCACACCCCAGCAGCTCACCCTCGCCCACCAGAGCGCGGTCGAAGCCGTCCCATCCTGGCCGGCCTCCCCAGCCACCGTCCCGCACCACTGGAGATACCGGCTCCTCGCACTGCAGACCCACAATCACCAACGCGGCGTCCCGACCGACCTCGACGCCTACACGCACGCAGCGATCTACCCCGACGCCCTCGAACTCGCCGCATCAGTGCTCGCCAAGCATCCTCGCGATCCAGCAAGATCCACTGGCGAGAGCTCTCCGCATCTCCGAACGACGGCACCCACGGTTCACGGCCACTTCGCCACTCAAGATTCCTCGTCGCAGGTCAGAGCGACCGCGTCAAGGACGACTCGGTGACACAGGACAAAAGGGCCGGGCCCGGGAGAGCTGACTGTGACCGGCAAGGCGGTCGTGCCGGTGAGACCGCTGCCGGCCAGCGTGATCACCTGGCCGTGAGTGGAGGGCCGGCTGCCCAGCGCGGCGGCGACATTCTGCGCAGCGCGAGGCGTGAGTCCCCGCACTGACCTGTGCGGAGGCGAGCACACGGAATAGGTGTCGGTCCCGTGGACGGCGAGGACCTCGGTCAGCGCGGCGGCCGCGGTCTCGGCCAACCCGTCTTTGCACCTGTGCCGCAGATGGTCCGGGATCTCGCTGCGCTCCGGTTCTCGGCGAAGTTGAAGAGGACACGCGAGAGCTTGTGGACCCTTAACCCGGTTAAGGGTCCACAAGCCAAGCGCTCACCCTCAGCTGCCTGCCGTCGACAGCCCAGGCGTTGTCGCGCTCGGGATAGACGGTGTCTCGGGTGGGGAGCTCTACCGCTGGTGGACAGCCGAACCGCGGGAGGGGAGAGCAAATGGGAACGGGCACGGTGATGCTGGTGGTGTTAGCCGTCTTGGGTGCGGGTGCCTTGGTTGGGGTCCTGGTCCGGGCCGGGCGTCGCGAGGCCGAGGCGGAGAAAGCCCGGCTGGCGGAGGAGGCGCGGGTCCAGGCCGTGCGGTCGATGGAAGCGGTATGGGCGATGGACCCCCTGGAGTTCGAGGAGTACGTCGCGGACCTCTGCCGCAGGGACGGCTGCACCGGGGTGCGCCGGGTTGGTGCCTCAAACGACCTGGGCGCCGATGTGATGGGCTGGCTGCCGGACGGGCGGAAGCTCGTGGTCCAGTGCAAGCGTTACGCCAAGCACCGTACCGTCGGCAGCCCGGACCTGCAGAAGTTCAACGGCACCGCCCGCAGTGAACACGAAGCGGACGTCCCGCTCTTTGTCGCCTCCTGCAAGTTCACCAAGCAGGCTCGGGCCTTCGCCGCCCGCCACGGCCTGGTCCTCGTCGACGTCGACCTTCTCGGCTTCTGGAACGGCGGCACGGCCCTGACTGCGCTCCTCGATCTGGACATCGGCCGGTCCGGTACCAACCGGAAGCTGACCCCGGACAGCTGAACCCTCATGCCGCTCAGTCGCGAAGATTGGTCCGAAGGGTTGGCCGTACTACTGCAACGGCGTTTTGGTCGGTGACGGCCACCGCCGGGCGGGTACGCCGCTGCGCGCCGCTCAGGACGAGGCCGGTGCCCCGGCCGGTTTGTGGACGGGCCGGGGCCTGGCCGCGGTCGGCCTCAAGGCCGGGGGCGTGGTGACCGAGCGGCAGGCCTAACTGCTCCTGGGGGAGGGCCGTCACCCAGACGCCGACCAGATCGAGCGCGAGCGCCTGAAGGGGCGGGTGACGATCCGGCGAAGGCGCGGCGGGTGACCGTGCTGGGCAGGGTCATCAAGCACAACCAGTCGCAGGAGACTGAGAAGGCCAAGGAGCGGACGCTCTGGCTGGCCATGGACTTGGTGTTCCGGGCGCCGTCGACGGCACAGATCGCGTGGGCGCTGCTCGGTGAGGAGCACCGCCTGGTGCTGGAGCTGTGCCAGGACATCGCCCGAGACAAGACGCTGGCGTGGTTGGAGGACTCGTTCGCGCAGGCTGTGCCGCTGAGGATGCCTGGGTGTCTGGGGGCCCTATGCCTTTGGTCAAGGAAAACGGGCGAGCGTTGGGTTGGTGAGCCGGGCAGCATGTCAGGGTGGCTGATCTGCTGTGGGGTGACGTGAAGTGCTTCTTCGACCCGGACTTGATGGGGTCGTTGCCGGACGTGCGCGTCCCGAATGCCTCGGTGGAGGACTGGCAGGCGGTCCTCGATCTTGTCGCGGAGAGCGGCTGGAAGTGTCGATATTCCGAGGGAGAGACGGTGCTTCCGGTGCCTCGGGCGGAGGCCGTGCTGTCCCGTCCGGCGGATTCCGAGCGCCCGGACCTGCGGGTCTGGCCGACTGCCGACGTGCTGGCGATCTTCCGTTTCCATGCCGACGATGAAGTCGACTTCGATGTCGACCTGCGGGAGTTGCAGGGCCAGGAGCGACTCGACGTGTTCTGCGGCTTCCTTCGGGAGATCGGGCGGCGGTTGGGCAAGCCGGTGCTGATGGATCCGGAGGGCGACTGGGGCCATCCGGTGCTCGGCTTCGATGTCGAGGCTGATCGAGTCGTTGTCCTCGCAGAGCCGCTGGTCAGGTGACTGCGGCCGACGGCTGGGGTTCGTATAGGGTGCCGTCGCGGAGCATGGCGAACAGGACGTCGGCCCATCGTCGGGCGAGGCAGAGCAGGGCCTGGGTGTGGTGCTCGCCCTGGGCGATCTTCTTGTCGTAGTAGGCCCGGGAGGCCGGGTCGCCCAGGGCGGCGAATGCGGAGAGGAAGAAAGCCCGTTTGAGCTGCTTGTTCGTCAAGGACGGCGGCTAGTGATCCGGCCAGGCTCGGGACGATCAGCGCGGCCGCGTCGGTGCCCGGAACGGTGACGGTCTGCTCGTCCAAGGCGTTGAAGATGTCGTCGACCAGCCGCTCGGCCATCCGCGGGGCCTTCGGCCGCAGCAGTGTGACCAGCCGCCGACGGCCCGCCTTGCGTATCTGTGCCGGGGATCCGAACCGGTCCAGCAGCGTGAGGACGGCCGGGTGCTGCAACCGTGGCCCCAGGACTCTCTCCAGCGAGGGGTGGATCTGGGGCAGCAGGCCGTGCAGCCTGTTGGCGACCCGGGTGGCCTCGCCAGCGAGGTCGCCGTCGAAGCCTACGATCATTTCCAGCTCGGCGATCGTCTCGTCCTCGCTGTCGATGGCCCGGAGCGTGTGGGGCATCGCGCGGGCGGCGTCGGCGATGATGAAGGCGTCCTTCGCGCCGGTCTTGGCCTCACTTGGGTAGAGGTCGGCGATCCACCGCATCGTCAGGCCGGGCAGGTAGGCGACAGCCGGCAGCAGCGGCGCTACAGGTGCGGCCCTGGATCTTCCCAGCTCATCCACCTCAGCCGTCTCATCAAGACCAGTCCGGCTTCGGCTGTAATGCCTGTGCCCAGGCGGGATATGAGGCACCCTGGCGGGTCAGGGCCGGGCGGCAGCGAGCAGCTGTTCCCGGAGATCTCGTACGGCCGGCTTCGATTCATGGGGTTGGGCTTCGCGGACGAGGTCGAGGAAGCGTCGGCGGACGCGGGCGGATTCGACGTGTGAGCCGATGCGGATGGCGCGCAGGCCGGTGGCGCAGGCGGCTTCGAGGTCGTCGACGACCAGGAGGGCGCGGGCGGCGGCGATGGCGTCGAAGGCGCTGGAGCGGGCGAAGTCGCGTTCGGCAGCGGCGGTGCTCAGCAGGTCCAGGGCGCTGGTGGCGTGTTGGGGCTGGCCGCTGCTGCGGGAGAGGAAGAGCAGGACTTCGCCGAGGGTGGAGCTCAGTTCCGCGTGGTCGAGGTAGGCGATGTACTCGGGCCGGTCCTCGACGGCATGCTCGTGGAAGATCTCCTGGGCGTGACGGACGCTGCGCAGGGCCTCAGGTGCCTCGCCCTGGAGGGCGGCGAAGCGGGCGGCCAGGGCGTAGAGGCCGGCGCGCAGGACGGGGTGGGCGTCGTTGCGGGTTCCGTACAGAGCCAGGGCGATGCAGTCGGAGGCGAGGTCGGGCCGGCCGAGGTAGCCCCAGATCCGGGCGAGGCACTGCAGCAGGTGTGAGGTGAGGTTGCGGTCCCCGCTTTCGCGGGCGGCGTGGACGGCCATGGTGAGGTAGCGGATGGCCGCAGGCCCCTGGGCGACGTCGTGGGACATCCAGCCGACGCAGCCGGCGAGGTCGGCGAGTTCGCGGAAGAGGAGCCGGCCGGTGGTCTCGGTGTAACGGCCGTCGCGGATGAGGCCCGTGGCCCAGGCCAGTTGCCCGGTGGCGGAGTGCAGAGTGCTGCCGCCGCCATGGCGGTTGTCCAGCTGCCGGAAGGCGCGGGTGTAGTCGGCGATCCGCGCGGCGTCTCCGGCGCCGAGCCGGGACCCGCGCGACTCGCTCACCCCAGGGAGGGTGTGGGAGGGGGCGTAGGCCCAGGTGTCTAGGCAGTGTCTGATGGCTCTTGGCCGGGATGGTGGATCTGTTGCCGTGCCGGGCAGGAGCCTGTCATGGTGCGTCGCCATGAACTGACGAACGCTCAGTGGGAACGTATCGCTCCGCTGCTGCCGGAGACCGGTGGGCCGGGCGGGCGGTGGGCGGACCACCGGAGGGTGGTCAATGGGGTCCTGTTCCGGACCCGGACCGGGATTCCCTGGCGTGACCTGCCCGAACGCTACGGCCCCTGGCAGACCGTGTACGAACGACACCGGCGCTGGTCGGCCGACGGCACGTGGGCGAGGATCCTGCGCGCGTTGCAGACCGGCGCCGACGCCAGTGCCCGGGACGCAGACGGCTCCTGGGCGGTCAACGCCGACTCCACCACCTGCCGGGCCCACCAGCACGCCGCCGGAGCCCGGCACCGGCCCCCGGTCGACCACCCGCAAAAAGGGGCGGGACCCGTGAGGACCCGGAGGGACGTGAGGCCCTGGGACACTCCCGGGGCGGGCTGACCAGCAAGGTCCATCTGCTGGCCGACGACCGGTGCCGACCCCTGGTCTGGCTGACTTCCCCCGGCCAGCGCAGGGACAGCCCGATGTTCATCCCGCTCATGCAGGCCCTTGCGGTCGCCCGCCCGGGACCCGCGCACCCGGCCGGACCGGGCCCGCGGTGACAAGGCGTACTCCAGCCGCGCCAACCGCGCCTACCTGCGACAACGCCACATCAAGGCGACCATCGCGCAACCGGAGGACCAGCGTGCAAACCGCAGACGGCGGGGCCGGGCGGGAGGCCGGCCACCGGCCTTCGAACACGAGCAGTACCGCCACCGGAACACGGTCGAACGCTGCGTCGGCAAGCTGAAACAACACCGGGCAGTGGCGACCAGGTACGACAAACGCGACTACGTGTTCCAAGGAACCCTGGCCACCGCAGCCATCGTCATCTGGCTCCGCGATCTCATCAAAGAGCCATCAGACACTGCCTAGCGCCGGCAGGAGCCGTTCGGGCTCGTACGGGATCGCCGGACGCGCCTGCTCCCCAGGGTGTGGGCTGGGCGTGGTGCTGGTTTGGGTGCCGTTGAGGAGCGCGGCGGAGGTCATGTGGGTCAGGTCGGTGAGGAGTTCGGTGGGCCCGCGGAAGCGGGTGAGGTCCTCAGAGTCTGCTTCTGCCAGCCCGAGGTCGGCTGCCGTCAGCCGCCGGCCGCACTTCGCGGAGAAGACGGCCGCGAGCAACTCGGGATGGGCGGGCGCGGCCTCTCGCCGCCCAGCCAGCGCCGTACCCGGGAACCATCGGGACGCACGTGCGGGTAGCCGGCCCGCCCTGCTTCCCGGGTGACAGCGGTGGCGAGGCCCTTCTTGGTGAAGTCGCATATGCGGAACCAGTAGGCGAATGCGCTCTCGCCCTGCTTCGGATCGGTCTGGGGAACACCGGACGGCATGGCGGCCTCCGCAGGAATGTCTGCGCTGGAACCCTCACCGGCGACAGTAGGGCACCACAGCTCAGCCTGGTAGCGCCCCCGGTGGTCCGCCCCCTTTCGCTTCCCCCGTCCCGCCCGCCTTGCGCTGGCCGAAAGCGCCGCGCACACGCCTCCTGCCTCCGCCCATCCGGCCCCGCCCACACTCCCAGCACGAACAGGCATGCAGGCCCACAGGTACAGCCCGAAGGCGTGCGACGACCGACAACCTGCCCACGGCTTCCAGCTGAGGGCGGGCAGCAGGGGAAGACCCCGTGGACGTCCCGTACATCGTCGTGGACCAGCTCACCCCGCAGCAGCTGCGGACGTGGAAGACCTACTTCGGTGACGTCGACCGGCCGTGGTACATCGAGGAAGGCATCTGGCGCCGCCCCAGGAGAAGGCCACCGCGGGCCCCTCCGGCTGGAGCGGCGAAGGCGACGCCCGCCGCCGGGTGATCCACTGCCGCTACCGGTACGGGTTGGTGCCGGACCACCGCCGCGCCCGCCATCGGGCTGAGGGACCTGTACCTCTACCACTCGGTCGCCGCGCCGCCGACGAGATCGCCGCACACGAAGCCGTCGTCCAGGCCGCGCTCGCGGCCGGCGGCTGGAAGCAGCAGCCCGGCGAGGGGAGGTTGACGGCTCCGGAAGGCCCTCATCCGCGCTCTTGCGGCACACCAGGTCGCCGTCCTGCGGGCCTTCCAGCGGGTAGGGAAGGAACTGGTTGTCGTGCCAGAAGCCCTCGGGGTCGAGGTAGACGACCTGCATGCCGCGCTCGCGGGCGCGGGCCTGGACCTTGCGACGGTCGGCGTGCAGCCCGACGACGAGCAGGCCCTTCGCGCCGTCGGCCCACTCGACGTCCGGTACGGCCTGGTCGTAGCGGCGCATGAAGCAATCCCCCACGCCAGCCCTCGCGGCGAGGACGTCGAAGTTGTGCGTGATCACCGGCCCGACCAAGTGCCCCTGGGCATCCCGCACGCCGCCGCGATGGCCACCCACACCGCATCGAGCCGCCTGCGCTTCACCACCGACATCACCGAGGCCGCCGCCTTCGCCGACGTTCACTTCCTCGCCGTCGGCACCCCCATCGACGCCGATGGCCGCAGCTACGACACCGGCCAGGTCTTCGGTGCCGCCCGCGCCCTGGCCCCGCACATGAGGCGGCCCTGCGTCATCATCGGCAAGTCCACCGTCACCGTCGGCACCACCCGCACCCTCGCCGCCCTCGTCGCCCGCCTCGCCCCTGCGGGAAGCGACGCTGAGGTCGTCTGGAACCCCGAGTTCCTGCGTGAGGGCCACGCCATCGACGACACCCTGCGCCCCGACCGCATCGTCGTCGGCGTTCCCTCCCCGCGCGCCGAGGACGTGGGGCGTAGGGTCTACGCGCCCCTGCTGGAGAACAAGGTCCCGCTGTTCGTCACGGACCCCGCCACAGCGGAGCTGATCAAGGGCGCGGCCAACGCCTACCTGGGCATGAAGATCTCCTTCATCAATGGCGTCGCTGACATGTGCGCCGCTGCCGGCGCCGACGTCCAGCAACTCACCGAAGCCATCGGCCTCGATCCGCGCATCGGCCGAGGTGGCCTGAACGCCGGCCCCGGCTACGGCGGCGGCTGCCTGCCCAAGGACGTCCGCGCGTTCACCGCCTCCGCCGAAGCCCTCGGCGCTCTCGACGCCGCATCCCTCCTGCGCGCCGCAGAGCACGTCAACGAATCGAGGCCCGCAGCCGCCCTGCGGCTCATCGAGGAGACCCTCGGCCGACCCGTCACGAGGGTGAAGGTCACGGTGTGTGTCGTTTAACCTCTGGCGTTTGGTGGGGGCGCGGCAAGGGTCACCTGGCCGGTCCAGGACTCGGGTTCCCGGGGCGGATCCCAAGTCACTTCGACGTCGACTTCGTGGAAGTCGTGCGCGAGTGCCACCACCATTGCGGCCGCAGCTGTGCGCGCCTCGGCTGGGTCGGCGTTGATCGGCACGTCGGCGAGACGCCCGCAGAGCATTCCGCCTTCCTCGGTGAGGACGCTGTGGCGCCAGCCTTCCGGCGTCGCCAGCAGGATGATGCCCTTCGGCCTGCCGAAGAAAGGCCGCTTCTTCGTCCGTTGTCGTCTCACCATGTAGCCATCCAACATTGTCGGCGCCTTGGCGGTTGAGGCAGCGGAGATTCAGGTGCTGCGGCGGGGTTTGGTCTCAACCTTGTGGTGGGCGGGGCGCCGGGTCGAAACGCCAGAGGAATGCCTGCCAGCAGCGGTCGACGTCGGGAGCACATGCGCCGGTCCGTGAGGACCACAGCCACACGGGCGGGGCCTCGCGTCCTTCGACAGGTGCTCGACCTTCAGCCGGATCAGCGTGCCCTCGATGACGGGGAGTTCGCCGTCGTGCTCCAGCCAGGCGGCCCGGTGAGTCAGCCGCGGGTGGACCCGGTCCCATGCCTGAGTCTCGGCCTTTCCGTAGTTCGCGGTCACGGTGAGCGTGATGACCGAGGGCTCGGGCCAGGTCTCCGGCCTGGCGAAGCGGAACTCGGGGCCGTGTTTGGGCGGGCGTCCGCCCTTGGGGTCGTAGACCCGGGGCGGTGTCGGCAGCCGCATGACACGGTCAGAGCGGACCCGGCCTACGAGCTCGACCGGCAGGTCACGCAGGACCCAGGCCAGGCGGGTGACGTCATAGCCGGCATCCGTCACGATGACGATTTCCGGGTCACCGGACCGCCACTGGCCTGCGGCGATGAGCCGTTCAACAACGCCGCGGAGCTGGGCTGCGGTGACGGCGGTCGCGTCGTCGGCGGGACCGAGATGAACGGCGTCCAGGATCGCGGTCCAGGGCGTGGCGCCCATCTCCAGCACGGCGACGAACGAGTATGGCCCCTCGGGGGTGAACTGCGAGGCCCTCTTCGCGCGGCCGTAGACGTGGCAGAACAACCGCTCCGCCGAGCACGGAGCATCCGACCGCAGCCACGGCGAGATGTCCACGGCCAACACGAGCCGACCGTCCAAAAACCGCGGAAGCGGCAAAGCAGCCAGTACCGTCCGCAGTCGTTTGGCATCGATCCGGCCGTGGTTGAGCCCGTCGTGCATCGCTCCGTGCCCTCGGCGGTGCTCGGGCAGCAGCGTCAGGTCCACCGCGGACCTCACCGCCCCGTCCGCACGCAACACCGCATCCGACAGCTCGAACAGTTCATCGCTCCGAGCGGTCAGACACTCGTAGAACTCACCCCGGAAACGTGACGCTCCCGCGAACGCTTCCTCCAGGGCGTCATCAGGAAGCAGACTCAACCTCACGGCCTTTGTTGTGATCACGTGTGCCCTTGGTCGGAGCGCATGATCAGGCGAAGGCCGCCTGCGCGTCTGGTGAATGTCCAGGTGAGCTACCTAGTTCGAGGCAGTGTTCGAGACCGGAGATTGAGACTGCCTACGATGACCGGATGGCGATGAAGCAGGTCTTGGAACGTGCGAGCGAGCTGGTGGGCGGCGATGCCTCCTCGGCCACGTGGTGTCGGTTGACAGCGCCCATCCCCACGCCTCCCAAGGAGGTCCATCAGGCGGCTGGTGGGGGGCGTTTGCGACACCGGCGCAGACTGCTGCCCTACATATTGGCGGGGAGTGGGCTGGTTCTGGCCTCTCCGCTGATCTTGCTCGCAGCACTTGACGCAACCTCGCCGGGCGAGATCAAGAAGGACCGTCGTAAGTGGAAGGCTGTCCGGGCACGCAAGGCTCAGCTGCTGCCCCCACTCGGCCTGGACCGTGCCTTCGACGGCAACTGGGACACCACCGCCGGTCAACTTCTCCTCACCTGGTACAGCCAGGCGCCCGATCGGGAAGTCTCATCGTGCCGACGGCGGAGAAGGTCTCGCTACTGGCCGTCCCATCCTGGTGGTGGTTCCGCGGGCGGCCCAAGACCCTACGCGTCGTGGCCGAATTTCCGGTTGGGGCAGCCCGCTGTGAGATCCCTGAGTTCGCGGATCACGACATCCCTTTCTTCTCGCTCCGCTTCCCGGATGGATCACGGCTCAGCCTCGAAGCCGAGAAGGGGGAACAGACCGTCCGTTTCCTCGCCACATGCCGGACCCTGGCCAAGCAGTGACCCGGACGACCGCGCCGCGCCGTGCTCAGCGCCCTGGCGGTCGGCAGTCCCGACGGTGGGCGCCTCAAGGCCAGCATGGGCCTGGGCTCACCTCAGGCGACAACGGAGGTTAGAGAACAAGCTGACTTGTTCTTTATGGTCTGACGCGCAGGGCCGGGATAGGGCTTGACCTCAAGTGAGGTTCAGGTTGGAGGCTTCTTCGTATGCCGCTGGCCGTAGGGCAGCGCAGCATTTCACACGTTGGAGGAAGTCTCATGCCGAGCAGTGCCGTTCCAAACTCCGCTCCCGCTGTGCCCGCCGCAACCTCGGACCACCGTTCCGGCCTCACCTGGTGGAAGGTGCTCGTCACCAGCGCGGTCGGCGCGGTCGTTGTCAATCTGATCGTTCTTGCCGTCGCCAAGCTGGCCGGTGCCTCGCTCATCGTCGTCGACGGCAGCGAAGAGCACCCGATCACGGTCGGGGGCGTCATCGGCGCCTCCGTCGTCCCGCTGGTCGTCGGGACGGGCGCTGCCCTCTTGATGGGCCTGTGGAAGCCGGTCTTCCTGCGGATCGCGCAGTACGTCGGTGGTGGGCTGGCAGTGTTGTCGGTTGCCGGCCCGCTGTCGTCCGGCGCCGACGGCGGCACCGTCGCAGCCCTGTCCCTCATGCACATCACCCTCGGCGTGGCGGTCGTCACCGCCCTGAAGCTCCACCGCCGAACGATGCCCCGAACGTGATCACCCGTATGGGGATTTCGGGGACGTGAACACGGCCTTCGCCTCCCTCAGCGGTTCCACAGGTGCGGACGCCCACTACCGGCGCCGCCGCGCGGGAGGGGTGCAGGCTCCGCGGCACCTGTTCAACCGATGCTCGGCCAGCTCCACCACTGCCTCCTGACACGGACCCTGTTCGATGAAGCGATCGCCTTCCCGGCAGAGCCCCAGCCAGCAGGAACGGCCACTGCGTGAACGGAACGGGGCGGCTTGTTCAGGGGCGGCAGGGGAGACGATCATTCGGCCATGAGACCCGAAGTGCTGACGTTCGTCGCCGACGGACCGCTTCCCGACTGGGACGCGAGCGAGGAAGAGATCGACCGGCGTCACCACCAGCTGGCGGCTATCTCCCGCCCCGTCACGTCCGAAGAGGCGGCCGCGCTGGCCACCTGCTTCGGCCCCGACGACTGCTACGGCGTCGCCTGGACGCTCGTGCACTTGATCGAGACGGCTCCCGGCCCGGTGCCGCAACTGGACGATCCGGGTCCGGAAGCCGGCGACTGGGCCGAAGTTCTGCGGGCGCGATGGGGCGGCTGAGTCGCCGCTTTCGGATCTTGCCCTTCCTTCGCCACCCCTGCCCCTCCGCTTGGACCATCGAGCGAACCAGAGGATGATGCCTGCGATGTGGGGTCTGGCGATCCTGGGCCTGTTGTTCCAGGGCTGATTGCCGCAGGACGCACAACGAGAACGTACGTACGAGAACACGAGAGAACGGAAGGGCACGCATGCGAGGGAGCGGCCGACCGGCGATCCGTCGCGTCACCACCGCGTTGATCGCCGGTGTGGCCGTAATGCTGTGCCTGGCCACGGGCTGCCAAGCATCATGGGCCGCCCCCGTACCGGCCACTGCGGACATGGTCCGCGGCCACTGGACCGGGGACTGCGGGGCCGTCGTCGACATTGCCGAGGACGGAACGTTCCGGTTCACGAACTTCCAGTCCGACGCCAGGGGAGAGGGACCCGAGCGGCCCGCCTGACCGGCGAGGCCCTGTATGACCATTTTGGTCAAGCGGGCGGCTTCGTTGTCAGGCCCCTCCGTACGCTGCTGTGAGGCGCGTGAGGTGGGAGGACAACGTGGCCCGCGACGGATTCAATCAGGGTGACCACGACACGTGGGCGAAGGGCTTGATCAAAGGCATGAACATGAGCCTGGAGCGGGCCGCCGGCAGAACCTCTCTCGTGTGCCGGTCCAGTTCCAAGCCTCGACCGTCGCCGGTTGCACTCGGATGCCTCCCGCCTGAGCGGCGAGGATGCTTATCGCAGGGGTGGCGGCCGTCGTCGCCCGTGAGCCCAACGCGTTGCACTGGACGCTTGGTGGGGCCGCGGAAGGTCCTGGCCCTGTTCCGCCCCATGTGTGGAAGTGGACAAGGACAGCCCGTCGGCCGTCGCCACTCAGATGATGGCCTACCGCGTCACGAGATCACGGACCAGGCGGTGGCCCTCGGGCCGCCACGGGCGGATCACGGCGGGCGGCGCGCCCAGCGGCACGGTGAACTCGTCGAGGCCCTCCGCGGCCGGTAACAGACGCGAACAGCATTTCCGGACCACGGGCGGAGTCCCCCCGTCTGACAAAGAGGAGCGCATCGTGCGGGAGATTGCCCTCTACCACCCGTACGTCCACGTCCGTGACGACCGGTGGCTCAAGACCGCAGCGCTGTACTGGCCCCGGCTGGCCCGGGTGGCCCCTACCGGATATCCACTGACCGACTCCGATACCGCCCTGATACTCGACGACGAGCTCGGTTTTATTGTCACGGTTTCACCAGATACTGCCGCCCAGGCGGTAGCCCCGCTCTTCCTCGAGCTGCTGCGCACCCAACAGGACCGCCTCGTAGCCGCACTAGGGGGTGCTCTCATCCGCGCCAGCATCGGTTACCCCGCAGACGCTCCCTACAGCGGCCAGTACCAGGGGCATCCCAGAGCTGCCACTCGACTGGCTGCAGTGCACTGGGAGGAGATGAACGCCGAATTACGTGAGGCGTTGTTTGATGCTGGGCTTGCTCTCGAGGCCGCCAGGGGTCGGCCCGCCGGCCCCGCCTTGCGTTGGATCGCCATGCACCCACGTCTGGCTTGGGCGTACAAGTGCGTTCTCACCGAGCAGGTCGCCGAGATAGGACAGTTCACACCCGCGACCGACCAGCAAGACGCTCACCTCTCGCCCCACGGATGGACCACCGAGCGCCTCCTCGCGGCACTAACCAGCACAGGCGCAGAGGACACATCACCGCCAGGCACCACACCACCCGACCCCACGCACTCGGTGGGTCTACTCGCGATCCGTACCGTCATCCCTCAGTGGGCGGTTCGTGACTCTTTGAGTGGATCTGCTGTCGCCTGATGGTGTGGCGGCGGGGCGGAATCTGCCGGTCCGCGGTTGGTGATCTGGTGATGTGACCGGGTGAGTGAACGCAAGCCGTATCCGAGTGACTTATCGGACGAGCAGTGGTCGTTGATCGAGCCGGTGATCACCGCGTGGAAGGACCGGCACCGTTCGGTCAGCGGCCACCAGGGTGCCTACGACATGCGGGAGATCGTGAACGCGATCCTTTACCAGGGGCGGACCGGCTGCCAGTGGGCCTATCTCCCGCACGACCTGCCGCCCAAGAGCGCGACCTACTACTACTTCGCCGCCTGGCGGGACGACGGGACCGACCAGGTCATCCATGAACTCCTGCGCTGCCAGGTCCGTGAACGCGCCCGACGATTAGAGGACCCGACCCTGGTGGTCCTGGACACCCAGAGTGTCCACGTGGCCGCCGGGGTCCCCGCCTCCACGAGCGGCCACGATCCGGCCAAGCGGGTGCCCGGCCGCAAGCGGGGTCTTGCCGTGGACGTCCTCGGCCTGGTCATCGCGGTCGTCGTCCTCGCCGCGAACACCCACGACAACGCCGCGGGCATCGTCCTGCTGGACCAGGTCGCCGAGCACGCCGGCGGAAGCGTCCGCAAAGCCCTGGTCGACCAGGGCTTCAAGAACCAGGTCGTCGAACACGGCGCCGGCCTGGGCATCGACGTCGAGATCGTCGCACGCAACCCGCAGGACAAGGGGTTCGTGCCGCAGCCGAAGCGGTGGAGGGTCGAGCAGACCTACGGGATCCTGATACTGCACCGGCGCCTGGTCCGCGACTACGAGCACCGCCCCTCCTCCTCCGCCTCCCGCGTCTACTGGGCGATGACCCACGTCATGACCCGACGCCTCACCGGCGCGAACGCCCCCACCTGGCGCACGGCGCAGGCGGTGGCAGCGTGAACATCCAGCCCCTGCTTGACGCCCTGGACCTCCAGGAAGACGCCGCCCGGGCCCTGGCCAACGACCTCCGCGCACAAATCAACGACCTGCAGACCCGGCTGCGGGAGGCCGAGATGCACCTGGAGCACCTCGCGATCACCCGCAAGACCATCACCGGCCTCGCCGACCGGCTCCCCGCATCCCCGCCGGAACTGCCCGAGCACCCGGACTACCCCCGCATCCTCGCCGCCTTCAACCACGCGACCGGGCCGCTACGGGCCAAGGACGTCTGCGAAGCCCTCGGCCACGAACTGCTGCCGAAGAACGTCGAAGGCACCCGCGCCAAGCTGAAACGCCTGGTCAAACTCGGGATCCTCACCGAGGCCGACACCGGCAACTTCGCCAGGAAGCAATAGCAGACGGAACCTCCACCAGCGACCTTGCCCCAACCTCAACCGGAAACGGACATCACCTCACGAACCGCCCACTCAGAACCTCGATGCCGTCCCTGCCACCAAAATCGCTGCTCTACGGCGCAGACGGCAGGCCGAGTTCGACGCCTTCCACGCGGCCATTGACGAAGCCGTGGAGCTGCTGCGTGACAAGCTGACCGACGTATCCCTGCCAGAGGCCCACATGCAGTACATCGAACTTGAGATCGAGCGTCGCTTCGAGACTCCGCTGCTTGAGCTGCGCAAGGCCATGAAAAGCGCACGCATCAACACCACGTTCAGCGCCGCCAACCTCAAGTTCGAACTACCGGCCGGCATAGCGGCTGCTGGCGGCGGCGCACTGGCCGGCCAGCCGGTTCTCGGTACGGCCATCGGAGCCGCCATCGCACTGTCCTCCCTCCACAGGCAGGCCGGTCAGGACCGTGGAGACCTCCGCAGCACCTCGCCCGTCGCCAGCTACCTGCTCAGCGTCGAGCAAGCCCTCGCCCCCCGTTCGCTAATTCACCGCCTCACGATGCGCAGCTGAGAGGGCGCCTTTCCTAAGATTCCATCCTTCTCCTACGCCACCGAGGTTGTGCGTCCGGTGAAGGGCGCCTGAAAGAACCCCGGCCTGGCAGCGCTCGCACCGACGTCGTCATCACCGCCCCGGCGATCGACGTGCCGGTGCTGTTTCTCGAGGCGTACAACTGCTACGAGGACGCCGCGCTCATCGCGGCGAAGTTCGATAAGCGCTGGTCCGCGCCCGAGCCTCCCCACGGTTCGGTGCCGCGGCATCCCGTCGGACCTGCTCGTCTTTCACCAGGTCGGCCCGCCCGTGCTGCGGCTTCCTGTTCCGCGCGACGCTGTTCCTGCTCGCACTCGGCTTGGCGGCGGCGAGCGAGGGCGGCGTCACGACGGGGTTACCGATCGCGTTCAGCAGCGACTGACGGACTTCCCAGCCGATGCGCCGGAAGGCTGGGCTGGCCGTGCCGTACTCGCTCGCCCTGCCCTGGGGCAGATGCAGAAAGTCGCCGACCTCACCTGCGAGCACTGGCAGGGCCAGGCCAGGTTTCGGACTGAGGTTCCGGCGGAGCAGCTCGTCGCCGCGCTCACCGTTAACCCGGTGGGCGAGCCGCAGATCGAGGACACCGTCCGCGAGGCCCTGACAGAGCGCGGGCATGACGTGGAGGACGACTCGCCGATGTCCAGGCTGGTCCGTCAGCTCACTGAGTACCGCCCGCCGCTTGCCTACAGCGCGGGCGGGCTGGAGCTTCCCTCCATGGAGCAATGGCCCGGCGGAACGATGATGCGCGAGGCGGCACGATGGGCGACGTACTGGCCCGACTGCCACCACCTCAGCGCCAGCAGCGCCTGGCCATTCCGAGGCGTCACGCCGCTCGGCCCAGTAGGCCCGGGTCGAAGTCTGCGCTGACGGCGGCGTGATCTGAGAGGCCCCGTTGCAGTTCGACCGCTCGCTGTGCTGGCGGTCGAACTGCCAAGGTGAGGAGATCAGCTACAGCGCCGCCCGCTGACGATGCGGAGCGTGCTTGTCTGAAGGGCCCGGCTCTCGCCGGGGCCTTCAGCGTTCATTGGCCGATGCGGCGCGGTGTTACCTCGCCGTTTTAGTAGGTCTTGTAGTCGTAGCGGGACTTCGTCGACCAGGCTGATGGCGCTCTTTGAATCTCCCCAGATGTCGCTCTTGAGCTGGCCAAACCTGCTCAGGTGATCTCCCCACCCATTGCGTGACCTTTCCCGGCGTGTCGAACTGGTGTCGGCGTGTCGTGGAGAGCCTGCGTGAGCACGGAGTTCGGCCTGTTTGAAGGGCCCTGGATGCTCCCTGGGAGGAAGACGTGGATGCTCACGCACTGCGTCGCCAGGGCTGGTCGATCTCGGCGATCGCCCGGCACCTGGGGCACGACCGCAAGACGATCCGCGCCTAACTGAACGGCGAGAGAGTCTCCGGATATCGCCGCCAGCCGCCTGACGCGTTCATGCCCTTCCTGGAGTACTGCCGCCAACGGCTCACCGACGACCCTCACTTGTGGGCATCGACGCTCTTCGATGAAGTGGTGGAGCTCGGCTACGCAGGCGGATACTCCACCTTCACGCGGGCCCTGCGGCGATACAAAGCTCGTCCGCACTGCGAACCATGCCGGACCTCGAGCGGCCGCGACGTGGCGATCATCGCGCACCCACCGGGCGAGGAGATCCAGTTCGACTGGGTTGAGCTCCCGGACCCGCCCGCGGAGTGGGGCGTCGGCGCCATCGCGCATCTCCTGGTCGGTGCCCTGGCTCACTCGGGACGATGGCGGGCCGTGCTGGCGGAGGCGGAGACCTTCCCGCACCTGGTTCAGGCCATCGACGCCGTGCTGCGACGCCTGAGCGAAACGGCCCGGAGGTGGCGGTTCGACCGGATGGCCACCGTCTGCCACCCGCCGACCGGACGGATCCTGCCGACCTTCGCCGCCGTCGCGAAGTACTACGGAGCTGGCGTCGATATCTGTCCGCCGCGACGGGGAAACCGCAAGGGTGTCGTCGAGAAGGCCAACCACTCAGCGGCCCAACGCTGGTGGCGAACCGTCCCGGATGGCATCAGCATCGAGGCAGGTCAGAACGGCGTGGACAAGCTGGCCGTTCAGATGGACGGCCGCAAACGCAAGCTCGACGGGGCTTCGACCACAGTCTCCGAGCTTGCGGAAGCCGAGCCGCTGCTGGAACTGCCAAGCCGCCCGTTCCCGGCCGAGCTGGAGCAGACCCGCGTCGTCAGCCCGCAAGGACTCGTCTCCTTCGCCGGCAACCACTACTCCGTCCCGCCCGGGCCGACCGGCGCCCACGTCACGGTCCGGATCCGCCTCGGCGAGGACGACCTGCATGTGGTCACCGCCGGCCGCGCGGTCATCGCCCACCACCACCGGGCACCGGACGGAGCCGGGCAGACCATCCGCGACGCCGGACACGTCATCGCCCTCGAACGAGCCGTACTCGCCTCGTTCTCCGACAAAGCCCCCTGCCGAACCAAAGTCCGGAGGCCTCCATCGGCCGCGGCCCAGGCGGAAGCCGAAAAGCTTCGCGGCCGACCTGAAACAGACGTCGCGAACCGGGTCGTGATCGACCTGACACACTACGCCGCCGTCGCCGACCGGCTCCGGCAGGCCCCCACCCACGAAGACCAGGAGCGCGAGAGTGAATGACACCATGCCGATGAGCGAGGCACGCCGCTACCAGCAGCTGCGAGGCCACCTGTCCTATCTGAAACTCAACGACGCCGCCGAAGCCCTTCCCCGTGTCCTGGACCAGGCCCGAGCCGAGCGAATGACCCTCACCACCGCCCTGGAGAAACTCCTCGAGATCGAAGTCGAGGCGACCGAAGCCCGCAAACTCTCCTCCCGCCTGAGGTTCGCCTGCCTGCCAGACCCGTGGACCTTGAACGACTTCGACTTCGCCGCCCAGCCCGGCGTCGACGAGAAGCTCATCCGCGACCTGGCAACCCTGCGGTTCCTCGACAACGCCTCCAACGTCCTGCTGGTCGGCCCGCCTGGCGTCGGCAAGACGATGCTGGCCGTCGCACTCGCCCGCTCCGCGGTCGACGCTGGCCACCGCGTCTACTTCACC
Source organism: Streptomyces sp. LX-29 (assembly GCF_029541745.1). Classification (NCBI taxonomy): domain Bacteria; kingdom Bacillati; phylum Actinomycetota; class Actinomycetes; order Kitasatosporales; family Streptomycetaceae; genus Streptomyces; species Streptomyces sp. LX-29. Next base: position 8,144,813 of record NZ_CP089746.1, read on the forward strand.
ACCGCCGCCGAACTCGCAGCCAAGTGCCACAAGGCCGCCCTCGAAGGCCGCTGGTCAAGCATCATGAGGTTCTTTGCCGGGCCTCGCCTGCTCGTGATCGATGAACTGGGCCATCTTCCGCTTCCGGGTGACGGCGCTTCGGCCCTCTTCCAGGTGATCAATCAGAGGTATCTGAAGTCGAGCACGATCCTCACGACCAATGTCGGTATTGCCAAAGCGCACATGTTCCGGCGAACCCGTGCCAGGTGCTGCCGAAACTTCACGGGTTCGACAGTGTCGAGGAGGCTTCCCAGTCGCCTCGATGTTCGCGCCACGCGGTCCTGAGGGCTTCGAGCTCGGTGCGGGGGAAGTGCTCACCCCACTTGCCGCGGTATGCGCTCTCGCCGTACTCCCTCACGACCTCGTCGAAGCATCGGATCACTGCTCGGGCCACGACGTCGATGTCCTGGTGGGTGGACCAGATCTCGGTCCCCTTGTTGTCGTGGTCACTGCCGTGGGCCAGCTCCAGTAGGCGAATCCACACGTCGGTGCCGTCACGGTAGAAGATCCACCGGAAGGCGGCGGGCTCGGCCTCGAACTGTGCTCGGGACTCGGTTTCGCCGGCGATCAGACGTGTCACTGCCGTCAAGAGATCTTCGGGGGCAGCGGTGATATAGGAGGCCGTGACTTCGGCTTCCGCCTGTTGGTCGCTGACGATGCAATCGGCCCAACCATGTCCGGACAGGACCCAGGCGAGACGCAGGTGGGCCATCCTCATTCCCTTCTCCAGTCACGGATTCCCTGCGCTGACCACCGATGGACCTCGCACACATCAGAGTCTGAGGGATGGCGAGACTGCTGACCAGCGGATTCTCTGACGCTGACTGATGCTCAGTGATCGGGCATGCGCCCGGGATCGACGTGGTCGGCGAGATAGATCAGGGTGGCTTGCGGGTCCATGCCGAAGGCCGCGGCCACGAGCTTGGGGTCCATGGTGTTGACCAGGTCGACGAGACGGGTGCTGCGGATCATGCGGGGTGGGAAGCCGCAGTCGTCAAGAACGTGGGAGAGATAGGCAGTGGAGGCCGGGCTCCGCCCGGCCTTTGTTCCTTTGGTAACCATGACGTGCGGGTTGTCTGTCCGCCACGCCTCGCGGTGGGCCAGGCACCGCTGCAGCACTGTCCAGGAAGCGGGGTCCAGGGGGACGGCATGGGGCCGCTTCCCGAGCCGGACAGTGTGGGCCTGCTGGTCGATGTCGTCGATCTTCAGCATCCGCATCTCGGAGCTGGAGGCGCCATGCAGCAGAGCGAGCATGCCCATCACCGCTTCGTGCGGGTGCACGTGCTGGTCGGTTGTCCACCGCTCAAACAGCTCGCGTTGCTGGTCGAGGGCGAGGGTCTGGCCGCGGAAGCCGTTCGTCTCCTTCGCGACCAGCTCGCGGGTGGGGTCGACCAGCAGCATCTTCTGGGACCGCGCGAAGCGGAAGAACTGCCGCAGCACGGTCAGCCGACGCTTGCGTCCCTTGGGCAGGACGGCGAGGAAGGCTTCGACGTCGTGCACGTCGAGGAGGGCCCAGTCGTTCTTGTCCCGGTCGTCGATCAGGAAGAGTGCGAGGTCACGCAGGGTGGCCAGGGCTGTCTCCAGGGTGTGATTGTTGCGAGGGCGGGTGCCAGCTCGGCGGGCTCGGTCCTGGGCCCGCATCCGGGAGGTGTTGAAGGCGGCGACGGCTTGCCGCAGCGGTTCGGGGACGGCCTCGATGCGTCGTTGCCGTCGGCCGACGGCGAGCCGTTCGGCCTGGTCGGTGGGCAGGGCCAGGTGGCGGAGGGTGAAGAAGTCCTCGAGTGCGCGGGCGAAGGAGCCCATCGACCGTCCGGGCCTGCGGGATCTTTCCAGCAGGGCCTGGGGAGAGGTGGAGTGCCCGTCTTCCAGGAGTCGGCCGAGGTCGGTGACGAAGCCGCAGGCTCTGGCGGTGCAGTGCCGGGCGGCGACATGAGTGACGAAGTCCCCCAGCCAGGAGGGTGGATCGGCGAGCCGGTCGCGGAGGTGTTCCCCGCGGATGAAGGGACGGCCGGGGTGCTTTTGCCAGCAGGCCGAGCACAGCCCCAGTCCGGCATGTCGCCGCAGCTGGCCGCACTCGCGGCAGGTCCTCGGAGGCTGCTTCTGCTGCCGGGGCCGTGAACAGTGGCCGCACCAGCCGGTCGTCTCACGCAGATAGCCGGTCCTGCGGCAGCGCGGACATGTCTGCTGGGCAGCCCGTTGTTCGGCCTTGCGCCGGCAGTCGCGGCACAGACGGTTCTGCGATGACCGGACGGGGTGGCCGCATTCCTCGCAGACGCGTGAGCAGATGATGCACCGGCCGGTGTCCTGCTGCAGAACACGGTCGCGGCCGCAGCCGGGGCAAACCGCCTTGGCGGCCTGCTCGTTGAGCTGGCGCCAGCACCGGCAGCAGTGCTGGCGGTCGAGATATCCGACAGGGGCACTACAGGTGACGCAGTCGCGTTGCTTCTCGCCCATCGTCGCCCGCCGGTCACAGAGGCGGCATCGACCGGCCCCTGGCGGAGGCAGCCTGCGGCAGGTCGGCAACTGGACGAGGAGGTGCGATGGGCCGTTCGACGGGGGTGGTGTCGACCTCGATCAGGTCGTTGGGAGTGCACTCCAGCGCGGTGCACAACGCGGCCAGCGTGGTCATCTTCACCTGCGAGGGTTCCTTGGTGAACAGCGCGGACACCGATGCCGAGGAAAGCTCCAGGCCAGCCTTCTCGGCCAGCAGCCGCCGCAGTTCCGTCCCGGTCCACACCTCGCGCTGAGCGGCGGCCATCCGCAGCCGCCATTGGATCTTCATGCCGTGGTGTCCTTCCCGGTCAGCTTGGCCAACGTGCTGGCGACAGCGCGTTGATAGGCGTCCTCGATGAAGGTCGCGGAGGGCCGGACATACCTCATGGTCGAGCTGACCGTCCAGTGACCGAGCATCTGCTGGATCGCCACGAGATCGACGCCCCGTTCGTAGTTGTGCGTCGCGCAAGCTCTTCGCAGAGCATGCGGGCTGAACCGCTCTGATGCCGGGCGTCCTTCGAGTTCCATCAGATAGCGGAGCCGGTTGCGGATGGTCCCGCGATGCAGGCTGCCGCCTGACTCGTCGGCGAAGAGCACCGGCGAGTCAGGGAACTTGGGCCGCACGTCCTCCAGGAACCACCGCAGCACCAGGTCCAGGCCGTCGAGCATGGGCACCCACCGAGGCCGTGGTCCGGACGTGTGGGCTCCCTTGCCGAAGCGGACGTGGAGCTTGCCGAACGGACCTCGGGTGAAGTGCAGGTCCGGCTTCTCCAGCAGCGATGCCTCCTCTGAGCGGAGACCAGCGTGATACAGCGTCCGGAACATCGCATAGTCCCTCGCTGCGGGTCCGTACTTTCTTGCGGTCGCGATCCTCTGCTTCATGAAGGAGAAGAACTCGTTCACCCGCTCTGGTGTCGGCGGCGGCAGCAGGGCCGGCGAATCGTCCCCGACATGGCGGGAGGCGTTGAACTCATCGACCGGGCAGACCAGACGGACACCGAATGCAGCCTCGATCTCGGCCGCCTTGCGGGCCTGCAGGAACCGGTGGAAGCCCTTGAAAATCTGCACGTACTCACGGCGGGTCGACGTCTTGCGGCCCTGAACGGCCAGGTCACCCACCACGCGGTCGATGTCCTCGGGCGTGACTTCCCACGCAGGCCGTCCCAGTGCGGTGAGTGTCCGCTCCAGCAGCCCGATGTCGTTGTCGACGGTCACCGGGCTGAACCCGCGGGCCGGCCACGAGGCGACGAACGCGTCGAGGCACATGGTCTGGAACTGCCACGGGTCCGTGGTCAGCGGCTCCTGCGGGACGGCCCCGCCCACGATGACCTGCAGTCTCGCCTCGGCCACCGGCACACCTTCCTCGCACCTGAACGGTCAAGGCAGCACCTTGAAAACCAGGGTGCCACCGCGAGAACCAACGAGGACCCCAGGGACGGGATACGGGCAGGTGGCAGCGGCAACTCTTGTGAGGGAACAAGTGCCAGCCCCAGATGACTGGGCCAGCGCCTTCGGCGATGCGACCGTTGCCGCTGCGATGCTCGATCGGCTCCTTCACCGCGCCGCCGTAGTCGGCATCGACGGACCGTCCTACCGGCTTCGCTCGCACCAGTCCCACTCCGACAACCTCCGCAAAGGGGTGACCGGACGTGCTGGTTGATTTCCGGGAGTGCCCTATCTGCTGGACGTCGTTCCAGGTCAACCCCAATGTGGCAGCCCGGCACACCTACTGCACACCCCGCTGCAAAGCAGAAGCGGGCCGGCGCCGGCGCTGCGAACCCGACGAAGCCGTGGACGCGGCTGAAAGCGAGCCGATGACGCCAGCGTCGCTGGACCCGACACCGCTCGCGCCGACGGCCATCCGGAACTGCCCCCACTGCGACAAGCCCGTCACCATCGTCGCCCTGCTGGCCACTCCCGAGGCCGCACGACCCACCATCCCAGCCGCCAGCCGGGACGTGATCCCCATGCGCAGAAGCTGACACGGTTCGACGGGAATCGGCGCGACACGATCAGTTGCCGTTCACTACTGTCACATGGGAAAGGATGTGGACATGGCGCTGGTCAAAAAGGGGTCACGGCTCATCACCGTGGATGGCACCACCTACCGGTGGCGACTCCGCGGACGGCCGACCTACGACCAGGGCCTGGTCATGTCACCCCTTACGTACGCGGTCGAACACGCCCAAACTCCCGGCACCACACTGGTGATCACCACCAACCAGCCGCACCCGAGCAACTGGTTCGGAACAGCCGGCAGCCCGGTCCTGCCCGCCCAGGTGGCTGACAGCATCCGCACCGCTCTCACCGACGGCTGGAAACCCGAGAACCCTGACTCGCCGTTCCACCTCGACCAGTCAGCTGGCTTCGTCTCGTCCCACTACCCACCCGCACTCAAGGACTCACCGACCCAGCCATCGGTGAGTCCTTCTGCTTTCCGCTCCCCACATTCCTCAGTTGGTTCACTCCGTGAACCAACTGAGGCGAAGAGCGGCAGTGGGGAAAATTCGAGATCCGCATCAGGGCCACAGCGGCCGTCCTTACCGGCTGCCCCGGCTTATCCTCGGCGCCTGTCACCTGGGTCCGATCACCGCGGTCGCGCCCGGGGCACAGTGGCCGTCCCCCGGGGTCCGACCACCGTCTGCCGGCCGGGTGCCGGTTTGTGCTGCGGTCCCGTCGTCGGTCGTTGGCCTCGGCTGCGCCGCCAGGTCACCCAAGGGCCCCGGCTGCCGCTCGTCCGCTGGCGGCCTTGCCCGTTCGCCGACCAGGCATTGCCCGGGCGGACGTCCGCTGTCCGCCCGGGCAGGACGCCGCTGATCAGATGCCCGCTGTCGCGGAACTCGTCGCGTCGCGACTGGGGTCGCATGTGGCGGGCTGACGCCTGCTCAGCCATCGTCCGTCCAGCCCGGTGGCCTCGGTGAAGGGGGCAAGGGAACGGGCGTACGATGAGGCCGGTAAAGAATCTTGCTCCACATATGCGCGGTTTCTGGTGCCGCGTCGCCGGTGCGCCCTTGTGTGAGCAGGTGGTCAGATCGATGTGGGGGCACGATGACGACTGCCGTCAGACGTTCCGTCAGCAAGGCGATAGCGCCGATCCTCGCAGGGTTCGTGCTCATGTCGCTGGTGGGCTGCTCGCCCCAGACAGCGGAGTTGACCAAGGAAGAGGTCGTCGGTGTCTGGCGCGGCCAGGACCAGGGGCGCGTAGAGTTCAGGAACGATGGCGGGTTCGAGCTGTCGGGCACACCCCGCAGCGCGATGGTCTTCTCCTTCTCGAGGCCGCTACCTGGGGACATTGCCGGCTCGGGGACCTGGAACTTCGACGATGGCGAGCCCAGCAGTTCCATCACGCTGCGGTTCGACAAGGGGGGCTCCTTCCCTGATAACAGCGAGGTCGAATTGCTGACCATCACGCATGGTGGCGAGCACCCGACCGCATATTTCGACATCGACGTGGACAAGGCTTACGGATACGAGGTACGGCGTGTGCGCCAGTAGCCGGAGCGTGTGGAACGTCTTTGGTGGTCCGCCTTCTGCCGCAGGCTGGCCGCCGCGCTAACGGGGCCACAGGGGCCGGTGTTGGAGGGCGAGGACGCGGAGCACTTCGCGCAGCGGGTGGAGCAGGCGCTGTACGCCTCGAAGATCATGTCCTACGCCCAGGGCTGGAACATGATCCAGGCGGCGTCCGCAGAGTACGGCTGGGACATCGACCTGGGCGCGATCGCCGCGATCTGGCGCGGCGGCTGCATCATCCGCGCGGCCTTCCTGGGCCACATCCGCAGCGCCTTCGCCGAAGACCACGGGCTTTGCCTATGCGTTTCACGCCAAGGCCGAGATGACCGCCCACGGCGAGAGTGCCGGACCGCACCGGCCCGCCAATGGAGCGCTCGGGCACAGGCCGCTGCCGTGTTAACCGCGGCCACGTCGAAGACCAGGCCGTTGGTGAACCGGGTGTCGACGTGCCAGCTCTCCAGTGAGGGCGGAGACCGCCCCGCGGGCAGCGGCCGTCACGCGTTCACCTCCAGCGGCTCAGCCGCCGAGGCAGCCTGCAGCTGCTCGCCGAATCCCTGGCCTTGGTCGGGCGGACCCACCGCGCGCAGCAGAGCTACTGGTACTGCACTCTGGCGGGCCTTGCCGAAGCCGCCGCCTCGGGCGAACTCGCGTCGACGGCCGGCCGGACCTTCCGGGAAGCGCATCGCCGCCAGCAAGACGGGCCTGCGGGAGCACGGCCTCGCCCTGGTCGACACCGTCATCGCCTTCCACCAGGCGCAGGTGGCCGACCACGCCGACTGGCAGCTGGAAGTCCCCCACCCCACCCCAGCCGGGAACCTGGTGCCCGACAGCGCGGTGCTCCTGGCCGACGGCTCCAGCGCGTTCGTGGAGATCGACCGCACCAAGTCCTACGCCCGCCTGATCGCCAAGCTGGAACGCTACGACGCCTACCGCAACGCCCCGGCGTCAGGCCGCGGTAACGCCGCCCGCCCCCCCACGCTCCCACTGGAAGGAGACCTACGCCGGGCCGTCCCTGGACCGGCCGTTTCCCGCCGATGCTGTTCGTCTTCGCCCCGGCCCCGCGCCGCGCGGCCCCGGCAACGAGGGAGGCCGCCTTCCACGACCGCGCCCACCGTCCGTCGAACGTGAACTACCGGCTCACCGTGGCGACCACGACCCTGCACCTGCTAACCTGGCACGGGGCCGACCGACCGGTGTGGCGGGTCGTGGGTCACGGCGAGGACCGGCGGTCGCTGGCAGCACTGCCCAAGGCGCGGCGAGCACGGCGGGTCCGGCTGTTGCCCAGGCCGGGCCGCCCTCGGGGCGGCTTCCGCCTCCGGCCGGACAGGAGACCTGGCCGGAGGCGAGGTCCGACGCCCCCGGCAGCCAGCTTTCGGGCAGGCGGCAGGCGCTGGACCGGAGCCTTTTGCGTCTTCCCGGATACGGTCGTGGTGAACCGGGTGACGGCCTGGCTGAAGTAGCCGAGCTGGTGGGCCGGTGCAGCCAGGCTGTGCAGGTCCTCGCCGAAGTGGCTATCGCCTGTGTGGGTGTCGGGTGGTGGGTATTGTCCAGTCGTACAGTATGGCGAGTGCGATGCACCGGGCGTCCCGGCGCTCGTAGCCTGATGCCTGGATCTCGGCGATCGCTCCTGTCAGCTTTCCTTGCTTGATGAGCTCGCGCGCTCGGTCATGGGTTGGTGCTGGGACGGGGAGTCCTAGTACTGCAACGGTGCTTGCCGTGACTGCTGGCCAGTTTGGTCGTTGGTTGCGTCATGGGTGGGGAACTTGCTGATGCCCGGTCGTGGGCTGGTGAACTGAGGGCCTTGCATGAGCGGTTCGTGCACCGTTTCTCCAGGTCAGAGCCGCGGGAGTCGGCTCTTGCCTATATGCAGGGGCTGATAGCTCCGCTGGAGCGGAAGAACGGATGGACGCTTGCCGAGGAGGCCGGGCATGCGGGTCCGGACCGGATCCACCGGCTGCTGAACCGAATCGACTGGAACGCCGATGAGGTCCTCGACGACGTGCGGGACTATGTCGTCGAGCATCTCGGCGACCCGGAAGCGGTGCTGATCGTGGACGACACGGGATTCCTGAAGAAGGGAGTCCGCTCGGCTGGGGTCCAGCGGCAGTACTCCGGAACCGCCGGCCGGACGGAGAACTCCCAGATCGGGGTGTTCCTCGCCTATGCCGGCGGCCGTGGCCGCACCTTGATCGACCGCCGCCTGTATCTGCCCACCTCCTGGACGGATGACCGTGAACGCTGCCGGGCCGCCGGCATCGAGGACACGGTCGCCTTCGAGACGAAGGTCGTCACCGCAAGGGCGATGGTCCGCCGGGCCATCGCGGAGAAGATCCCGTTCCGGTGGGTGACCGCGGACGCCGCCTACGGCTTCTCCAAAGGTTGGCGGACCGAGCTGGAGCGGGCCGATGTCTTCCACGTCATGGCCACGACCCGGCACGACACCGTCGTCACCCGCTGGGCCATGGACCACCCCGTCCACGACCTGTTTCCCGGTCTCCCGAGGCAGAAGTGGAAGCGCCGTTCCTGCGGCGACGGCGCCCACGGGCCACGGGTCTACGACTGGGCCAGGGTGGAGGTCCGTCCCTGGCACCGCGAAGACCGCCGGCATTGGGTGATCGCCCGCCGCAGCGTGAGCCGGCCGCAGGAGATCTCCTACTACATCGCCTACTGCCCCGCCGAGACCACACTCGACGAGCTCATCCGTGTCGCCGGCAGCCGGTGGGCAGTGGAGGAATGCTTCCAAAGCGCGAAGCAGGAATGCGGCCTGGACGACTACCAGGTCCGTCGCTACGACGGCTGGCACCGCCACATGACACTGGCCATGGCCGCCCACGCCTGCCTCACCGTCCTGCGGGCCCGCGAACTCGACACCGGGAAAGCAGAAACGGATCCTCCGACCTCGTCCCCCTCAGCCTTCCCGAGCTCAGACGCCTGATCCACCGCCTCACCCACCGCCACCCAGCACCCGTCGACCACGTGCTGCAGTGGTCACACTGGCGACGCAGACGACAACACCAAGCCCGCATCAGCCACTACAAACGACGCGGCCACACACCACCAGAAACTGCCAAACCCTCACAGCAAACACCGTTGCAGTACTAGGCCTCGGACGATGTCGGGGTCCCAGTTGTGCTTGCGTGCACGCCGCATTCTCAGCCGGACAGATATCGACCAGATCATGTCCACCCCCAACCATCGCTGATTCAGCCTATGGGAGGGGGAGGTTCGGTTGCGGTTCGGACTTCGTCGGCCAGGACCACAGCGGCCGCCCTGACCGGCTGCCCCGGCTCATCGCTGGCGTCCGCCACCGGGGTCCGACCACCGTCTGCCAGCCCGGTGCCGGTTCGCGCTGCGGCCCGCCGTCGGCCGTTCGCCTCGGCTGAGCCGCCACGTCAACTGAGCGGCGTTGGTGAAGCAGAACCCGGGGTGCAGCGACGCCACTGGGGAGCGGGGCCGGAGTGAAGAGCCGGCCTTCGCGTAGCAGCAGGTCGAACTGACTGGTGTAGGTCCAGCCCTCCGCGATCGCACGCGCCGTCGGGTCGATGGCTTCGGCCGCCTGGCGAAGGTAGGCGACCAACTGCTCTTCGGCTCTGGTGAGGCATCCGGTCTGCTCGGTCGTCACAGCGCCTCCAAGGATGGCCGACCAATATCCACCAGGCCAACTGTCTACTCTCCACGCCCAGCGCAGCCTATCCCGGGCCAGGGACAATCTCCTCTCCTGCCGGTAGGCGCCGGCGGCGAGAGGGCTACCGAAAAGGGGCACTGCAGGAGCCCGCCGTCGAACGCTTGCCCAGCACGTCTTCGGCCTCGGCCGGGCGCGTGCCCGCGACCGGTGCCCTGCTGGCAGGCACAATGTCGAACGGCGCTCGGCGAGCAGCGTCACCATCAGGTCGCCTCCCCGCCACGCCCGAGCCGTCCCCCTGCCCAGCGCCCACTCTCGCCCACCGGCCCTCGAGGCGAAGTGAGCCCTGGGTGGCCAAAAGACCCCATGTGGGGACGGCAGCGACGCGGGATGGCGCGAGGGCATGGGGGGTGTCTTCCGTACTCTCTGGGAACCGAGAACCGTGGGCAGGCACGCCCGACCCGGACCGTCGGACCAGCCGTCCCGAGCGGCCCCGCGCATCGACCCCGACGACCCGCCGGCCCCCTACCTCCGGCGCCGGCGCGCACCGATGGACGTCTACCGTCGGCACCGACCCGCTGGCGGCGGGGCCACCCACGTCAGGCCCGACGAACCGCGCGTCCTGGAGTCCTGGGACGGCTTCGCCTGCATACCTGAAGGCACCGCGCCGAACCTCGCGGCCGCGCAAGCCTGGGCGGCTGGCCGACCAGGACCGGGCGGGTAGGCCAGCGGCCCGCTCGGCTCATGCCAGAGGGTGGGATTTCGGCGAAATTGCCCTCGTCACGGACACGAATCCGGATCATGGAGGCGTGGAGGACTGGCATACCTGCAACGACCCAGCTGAACTGCGCATCCGGCTCGATGTGGCGCTCGAGGAGAACGCCGAACTACGGAGCGGAACTCGCCGAGCTCCGTACTGAGAGTCAGCGCCTGCGTACCCGGCTGGGCATGCCCACTGCCCGTGTCCCGCAGGCACTGCCGTCAGTCCCCGAGCCCCTGGCGCCAACCGTTGTGGAAGGCGAAGGCGGGCTGCCGTACGCGGACGCGACCACCGGCACGGAGGCGAAGGTCGCGCTGTTCCGGGCCCTGTTCGCCGGCCGCGAGGACGTCTACGCGACCCGGTGGGTGAGCGCGAAGTCAGGCCGGACGGGCTGGAGCCCCGCCGAGGACAATCCCTTCGCCAAGAACAAGAACGACGCCGAGCGGGTGTTCTGGCTGCTGACCGACGGGGCCGTCTACAACCACCTCGCCCGCCCCGAGCCCGGCTCCCGCGAGACCCATTTGGGGCTATACCCACTGCTGGCCGACGACACCTGCCGCCTCCTTGCGGTCGACTTCGACGGCAAGGACGGCAGCGACTGGCGCGGCAACGCAGCCGCCTACGCCTCCGCCTGCGAGGACGCTGGTGTCCCCGCGTTGGTGGAGCTCTCCCGCTCCGGGGCCGGCGCGCACGTGTGGTCCTTCTTCCCCGCCCCTGTCGCTGCGGTCACCGCCCGCACACTAGGGATGGCGCTGCTGCGCCGCGCGATCGATGTCTGCGGGCAGATGACACTGTGCAGCCACGACCGGCTCTTCCCCGCCCAAGACCTGATCCCGACGAACGCGAAGGGCAACGCCCGGTTCGGCAACCTGATCGCGCTCCCGCTGCAAGGAGCCTCCCGCCTCAAGGGCACCACGGTCTTCTGCGACCCACGGAACTGGGAGCCCTACCCCGACCAGTTCGCACACTTGTCCCAGGTGGAGCGGCTTTCCCTGCCCCCTGTCGAGGCACTCTCCGACAAGATCGGCGAGGTCAAAGCGGGCCCGTCAGCGATCGCGCCGGTCCTGCCGCCCAGCCGCGGCGGCGCGCTCTGGGCAAGGCCCCCCACATCGTCGAGGCGCGGTTGTCGGCGATGCTCGCTATCTCCACGAAGGGGATGCCGGCTGCCTTGCTCGCCGCGCTCAAGCACACGGCGTCGTTCCACTTCCCTGAGTTCCTTCTGTTCGGTGACGGAGGGCTCACCGGTGAACGCGGTGACGTGGACGGCGGTGGTCTGACGGAAATGCCGTAGGTCGCGTCCGTCAGCACCGCCAGGACGCGGGCGTCGTCGGTGAGGCGACCAGCCCCGTCTCCTCGCGCAGCTTGCGCACGGCGGTCTGCTCCGCACTCTCCACACTCCCGGTAGGCCGGCTTCCCGCCGGGCAGCTCCCACACATCGCGTACCGAGCGGCCCAGCTGGACACGGCCCGAATCGTCGGTGACCACGCCCACGCCGACCAGGCCCTGCGGGGCGGGGCGTCGCTTGTCGGCGACGGTGACCTGGGCCTGGACGGGGTCGCGCAGGACGATGAAGGCCAGACCGTCAGCGTCGAGCTGGGTGACGTGGCGCCAACCGGTGGTCAGCAAGGCGATCTCGCTGCCATCGAGAGCGATGCCGCGCTTGTCGTCCGGGACGTTGCCGACCTCCGGGGTGATCACGCAAAGGGCACCGCCGGGGCGTGGCCGCTCGCGCAGCCGGTTGATTACCCGAGTGCGATCGCGGACGAACGCGAAGCTCTGCCGGAAGGCCACCAGGTCGCAGGCACCGTGCGGGAGATCCGCGAGATCGTCGGCCTCGATGTCGAACCGGGCGTACGTCACCGCGTCGGCGGGGTCCGCCCCCTGGCGCGCAGCCTCAATCGCGGCCTCGGCGTAGTCGACCGCATCGACCCGGTAGCCGATGGCGGCCAGGTAGCGGGCCAGCTCCCCCAGACCGGATCCGATCTCCAGCGCGACCGCGCCGGGTGACGACGGGAGGTGCGCGTCGATCAGGGCACGCTCGGCGTCACCAAGCGGCCGGAACGACCGACCGGCCGTTGACCAGTTCGATCGCACCGCCGCCTGCGGCGCGGACCGCCAGACAGGCATGTACGCGCGGAACCAGGCGATCCAAGAGCAGCAGGTGCAGGTCTTCTGGGTCCGACAGACGCCACTGGGACAGCTCCCGCCGCGGCAACCGGATCGCCTTCAACGCCTGGTCGTCGAGGGTGCCTCCGTCGTAAACGTGGTTCACCTCCGCCAGCCCCGAGGCGGCGCGGAACCAGTCGGTCGCCAGCAGAGGCCCGATGGGCACCTGAAGACCGAGTTCCTCACTCACCTCGCGCTGCGCCGCTTCGCGCGGGCTCTCCCCGGCGTCGCTGTCGATGGCACCGCCGGGCATCAGCCATCGCCCGTCATCGTGGTAGGTGGGCTGGACGACCAGAACGTGTCCGCGGGTGTCGGTGAACAGGACGGTGACGCCCGCGTACGTCTTCGGTCGCACCGCGCGGTAGTCGGCCCTGGTCAGCGCCCCGGCGCGCTCCAGTTCGGCCCGCCGGTCAGCAGGGATGCCGACGGGGGAGCCCGGGTGGGGGATTCCGCTCTCCAGGTGCGCGACGCTGCCGGTGGCCAGAGCTTGCAGCCCGTGGCGGACACGGTGGCCGACCCGCTCAGGCAGCCGGCTGATGGCGCCGGCGGGCGCGAGCCAGTGGGCCGCCACGATTTCCCCGTCCGGGAAGCGGAGCCCCGCGACCTGCTGCGGGGTGAGCGGCCCGACGGTGAAGACGTGGAGGGCCAGTGCTCGACCATGGATACGGGCCGGGGCGCTGTCGACAGCCAGCAGCCGCCCGACGGAGACGTCGGTGAGGCCCAGCTCCTCAGCGATCTCGCGCGCTGCGCCCTGGCGCGGGGATTCGTGGGCCAACACCATGCCACCGGGCAGTCGGTACGTGGTCCCGTCGCCGTGGTGGTACGGGTGCTCGAGCACCAGCACGCGGCCCTGCTGGTCTGTGATCAGCGCGGTCGCGGAGACCATCGGGGCGGGTAGCATCGTGTAGTGGTCGCGCCGGTCGACGGGGACGGGGGCGCCCTCGCGCAGGTGCGCGGTGTGCGCGCCGCGCTCCGCCTCCAGCGCGGCGGCGACACGGCGCCGCAGCAGTTCGGGCAGGCGTTGCAGAGCTTCGGCTTCGGGGACGTACTCCGCGGCGCGGATTTCATCGTGTTGCAGCAGGAGGCTCTCGGCCGACGGTGCCTGGGGGATGTGGACGGCGTAGATGGAGGCGACCAGAGAGCGGCCGTAGACATCCTTAGGCAGGCTGTCGACGGCGAGCAGCCTGCCGATGCGCGCATCGTGGATCTGTAGTTCCTCGCGCAGCTCGCGGGCAAGGCCCTCCAAGGGCTCCTCGTCGTCGACCATGCCTCCGGGAAGGTCCCAGCCCTGCTTGTACGACGGGTCGACGAGGAGGATGCGGCCGGTCGCGTCACGGATGAGGGCGTCTGCCGCCATCACCGGTGCTGCGTGCTGGGCGAGGAAGGCGACAATCTCGGCCGGGGTGTGAGCCTCGGTCATCGGAGCGCGCTTGCCAGGCTCATCGGGTTGACGCCCGAGACGCGATGCTTGATTTCCCAACTCTCCATCAGATCCGTCAGTAGTTGGCGCAGTGGTGCTGCTCATGCGTGAAACGTCCCATCTTTCGGGGTGCTCGTGGTTCCCGTTGTCGTGGTGCTCGTACGTGGTGGCGGGCCGGTGCGGGATCGTGCGCCGCTTCGCGGACGTCGGCCAGGCGCTCACCGCAGCCTCGACCGCGGGTGCATGGGGATCGGACATCACGATGGTGATCACCTGGAGGTCCCAGCCCCACGTGTCGAAGTACGGTGTCGAGCCTGCGCGGCGGGCTTGGATGACCGCCTCCAGCCTGGCGAAGTCCCGGGGCGGTATACGCGCCTGCCACTCCTCCAGTGCCACTGAACCGACGTCGTGCTCGCCGGGTTCAGGGTGGTAGCGTCGAACTGCTCGGTGCTGAGCCGGCCGCCGTCGAAGACACAGCCGACCGTTATGAGCGGGCACTGCGCACCGGGAAGCCCGAACAACGCGGTCAGCAGCCGAGGTGGCCCTTCGACGACGATCCCGGCGTGGCATTCCCGTAGGGCGGTCTCCCAGGGGCCCTCGCCCGGCTCCGCGGTTCCGCCGGGCCACTGCCATGGGTCGGCCTCGGAGTACACCGTGTGCATCCTGGACCGGGCGGTCGTGTCCGTCGGTGAAGAACAGACCCCTGAACATGGTCGCCATGGGCAGCGTCTGGGCGTACTGCCCAGGCGGCAGCCATGCCTGGCTCATGACGCGCTCCAGTCGGCAGGATTCGGGAATCGGGTCCTCCGCATGAGCGCGGGATCGCCGGCGAACCCCAGGCCCTCGTACAGCGGTGCGGATCCCTCACTGGCGTACAGCTCGTAGAGGGTGACCCCGTCCGCCTCCAGGTGGTCCAGCAGCGCCATCAGCGCGGCCCTGGCGAAACCGCGGCGCCGGTAGGCGGGGGCCGTCGCGACGGCGTGGATACGCACCGCCAGGCCCTTGGGTACCGGGGGGCGGGGAGTACGGCGTGGATGAGGCCGAGAGCGCACGTGGCGAGTCCTCCGGTTGGCGCGTCGACGACGTAGGCCCGGGCGTCGCCGCCGCGTGCCAGACGGGCAGCCAACTGGTCTGTGCAGGTGGCGAGCCAGGTCGCGTCCAGGGGTGTAGAGAGGATCAACTCCGACCGCAGGCGGGCGATCTCGGCGGCGTCGGCGGGCGTGGCGAGGCGAGGCGTGGCCGCGGCATCTTCCTCTCCTTGCGGGGACAGGTGGCTGGGGCGCGACGACCGCCGTGGGGCGTCCTCGGCGTCGCCGATGCCGCCGGGCGACCGCTCGTCGAACTCCGACGGCGCCTTGGGCGGGTCTTGTGCGGGTGAGGGCCCGGGCAGGAACCGGGTGCGGTCCGGCCCGCCGGCCACGTAGCGGATGGGGTCACCGGGGTGCTGGAAGTGGACGGCGCCGGGATGGCCACAGCGGTAGGCGTCCAGCCCGGCGCGGCAGTACGCCACCATCGGCTCCGGCAGCGCGTCCAGGGCATACCAGTCCATCGCGTCGCACACTGCGGGTTCCATGACGCGCGGCCTCCCGGACCACTCCCGGACCTCGAAGAAGACGCCGATCCGAGCTCCCCCGTGGGGGCTGCGATGGTGGACGGTGAGCGCGATGCTCACGTCGTCCCGGTCGATGACGACACCGGTCTCCTCCAAGGCCTCGCGGATCACCCCGTCCGCCATGTCCTCGTGCGGCCCGTCCAGATGCCCCGATGGCAGATGCCACAGGCCGGCTGCGTAGACGTCGCCTGCGCGGCGGGACAGGAGGACCTCGGGCCCGGCGGAGCTGTCGCGGCGCAGGACGAGGTGAACGTCGATAGGCTCCCGGTGCCGCTGCTGGCCGCTCACGACGCAGCCCCCGGCCGGCGGGCCATCAGCACGGTGAACACCGCCTCCTCTCGCAGCACCCCTTCGTGTGCGTACGTCTCGAGCAGCTGGCGGGCCTCGGCCTCGAACTCCTCGTGCCGGTCGGCGAAGAGGCCGGGCTGAGCGAAGCTGGTACTGCGGAGATAGCCGACGACCGACTCGGGTGTCCAAGCGCGGCTGACGGGGAAGCGGTGATCGCTCACATCGCTGAACGCCGAGTCGGCCAGGTCGTCCTCGTAGGAGCGGCCGGGCTCGGCGTAGGTTCCGCGGACGCCCGCGCGGCGGTCCTGGCCGAGGTAGCTCTGGATCAGCTCGCGCAGTGCCTTGGTCCAGTCGGCGTCGTGGGTCCACAGGCTCCCGTCACCCATGATCGCCACGGCGGCGCGCGGGGTGGCCAGCCGGTCCGCCATGCGCAGGACTGCTGGACGCTCGACCCAGTGGAAAGCCCGGCAGCAGGTGATCAGATCCGGGCGCCGCTCCGGCGTCTGCGGTACGAAGGTGTGGGCCTGACCTGTGTGAGCGGAGACCGTGCAGGTTCCCAGGACGGGCTTGAGGTCGGCCATCGCGCGGGCGAGCATCCCGGGGTTGATGTCGACGAGGTGGATATGCGCCAGCCGCGGGACGACGGGTAGCAGCGCGCGGGGGACCTGTGCGGTCCCGGTGCCCAGGTCGAGCAGGACCGGTGCGGGGACACCATGCAGGGTTGCGGCGAGCAGGCGGACGGCGGCGTCCGGCACGCCCGGCCGGAAGCGGGCGTACTCGGTGGCGGCCGCACCGAACAGCTCATCGCCTGACGGCGCGGTGCGCTCGGAACTCTTGTCGGGGCGGGTGGTCACTGTTCCTCTTCGGGGGTGTGAGGGGTGTCGGGTAGAGACCAAGACAGGACGCCGGAACGGGTGGTCACCTGCTGGGCGCCGCCGGAATCCATCTCCACCTGGTACGTGGCGGGCGAGCCCGCTGCACGCCAGCGGTCGGCGACGTCGTGGAGCTCCGCCCAGATGTCGCGCGGCCCAAAGGTGGTCACCTCCCAGCAGCGAGTTCCGACGGAGCGGGTCCGCATCCAGGACCCGCACTCGGGCGCCCCGATGGTCAGGTCGTCGGCACTGAAGTCGCGGACGAGCCCGGGGTGGAGATGATCCAGGGCCAGCCACATGCCTCGGTCGGTATCCGCGGGGGGCTGCAAGCGGCTGCGCTGGGTCCGGCCGCCCTCGCCAGCAGTGATCTTCTTACGGAAGGCGGCGGAGAGGAACAGCCGGTCGAATCCGGCGCCGCCGCGGTGCCCGAGTTCCACCGCGATCAGTTCCGCCTTCGCCGCGCCGGCCTTCGTTCTCGTGACCACGGCCAGACCTGGCCAGGACGGTGAGCGGGTCCCCAGCGTCATCAGACCCCGGCCACCCGACGCGAGTTGCTCAACCAACGCCGACGGGACGCGGGGGACGGCGAAGGACACGAAAATCCGGTCGTACGGACCCAGCTCCGGCCAACCGGCCAAGCCGTCCCCGGTCACCACGGCCGGCTGGTACCCCGCAGCCATGAGGCGTGCTCGGGCGGCGGCTGCGACGTGCTCGTTGATGTCGAGGGTGACGACGCGATCGGGGCCGCAGATGAAGCAGGCCACGGCTGCGGTCACGCCGGCGCCGGTGCCGACGTCCAGCACGCGCTGTCCGCGGCGAAGTTCCAGGCGCTGCAGCAGGCCTGCGGTCATGCCCATGGTGCTCGACATCGCCGTGATGGAGCCCCCGGACCGGGAGCCGGTCGGGCGGCCGAGGATTGGCTCGCCGTCGTGCTGGACCAGCACGCTGTCCCCGCTGTAGAGCAGGCGGATCAGCTCGTCGCGGTCTTGGGGCCGGGCCCAGTCCAACAGCTCCCAGCTCGGCGGCTCGTCGGGGGCGCTGCGCCGTACGTACGCCTGCGGCATCAGCACCTCACGCGGCAGGGCGAGCAGTGCCTCGCGCACCGGGCCCTCGGCCTCCAGGTCCCCGGCCTCCTCCAGGCGTGCGACCATCGCCGCCCGCGCGGCCGCGATGTCCGGATCCGCGGCGGCGGCCGGGATCGCGTTGTCTTCCTCACGCACGGCGGTGCGCGCCTGCGGGAGAGCCGGAGCGGCCGTGCCGGCCTCTGTTCCGCCCGCATTCAGCTGCGTCACGACATGCCTCGCTTCTCCGGGCCGTCCGGGCCGACGTCCGGGGACGCCGGCCCAGGGGCGAGAATGGTCGATACGGGGGCTGGCTGCGGTTGCCGTCCGGCGTCAATCGGGTCGTCCGGCCCGGGCGGAGGATCAGGCATGTGTCGCAGGGCGCGCAGCGGAGAACGGGCCAGGACCACGCACGGCACAACGAGCAGGCAGGCACCGGCCACCAGAGAAGGCCGTACGCCGAGCCAGGTGCCGAGCCCGCCGGCCAGCAGCGCCCCTACCGGGCGGGCGCCGCGGTCACGAGCCACCCCCTCGGCCGACTCCAGGGGCTCGGTGGGCACCGCCATGGCCGCGTGCCGGGCCCGCGCGTACGCCTCGAGCCCAGGGGTGAGCTTGGGCGGGCAGTAGACGGTTTCGGCCAGGGGGTACACCGAACGGGCCATGTTGGTGGCCGCCAGTCGGTGCGCGAGCTCGACCCCGACCAGCAGCTGCTCCGAGTCCGACATCCCCGCGGTATCGGATCCGGACGTTGTCTTCTGGCTCATGCCCTCCGCCTCGTATCCGGTCGGGCATCGGGGCGGCGAGCAGGCGTGTCAACACGGCGGTGGATGGCCATCTGCCGGCAGTGCGAGCGCCGTCGATTTTCGAATACGCAAGGGGCTACGCCGCTTCTAGGTACGGTGTACACGGCATCCTCCGGATGGGTGCAGAACTGGTACAGGTGCTCTAAGAACGGCACCGAAGCGCTGGCGTCACGGGCACTTCGGGGGCAATTTGCGAACAAATGTTCTGGATCGACTTGGTGGGCTTGGCGGGCCGGGGTGGCGGTACCGAAACTCGCTCGAACAGGGTTGTTCACTCGTGCGGGGGATTGCCTGCTGTGGCGCGGCGCCCGGGGGCAGTCTGCCCAGGGCATGACTGCGGAGGCTTTGGCGAGCGTGCCATTGCCCTGGCTGGGCTGATGGGTTGACCTATGTGTGGGGAGCATGGCGCGAAGTCCTCAACGCCGACGGGTGAGTTATGAAGATCGGACAGCGATTCATCGATCGCCCAGGGAGCCAACGGGGTGACTCGGCCGATTCATGTGGGGCAGGAGTTTACGACCGATACGCTGGCGCCGCCCAGTTCACCGATCCGACATGGAAAGTGACCCGCTGTGACGACAGGTGCCGTCTCCGACTTCTACTGCAACCAGGCTCTTTCCGGCCTCGCCCCGATCGAGAAGGTCGCCGAGACCGACCACGCGTTGGCCTTCCACCACACCAACCCCTCGTATCCCGTGCACATCGTCGTGATCCCGAAGGAGCACGTGCCTTCGCTCACCGACCTCGGCAACGCCGACGAAAGCCTGATCCACGAGGTCGTGAGCCTGGTACGTGAGGTGGCTGCGGGCGTGGAGAAGGAGCACGGCTCGTGCTCGATTACCACGAATCTCGGGCTGTACCAGGAGTCCAAGCACATGCACTGGCACGTGGTCTACCGGGGCGAGGGTGCGGAGCAGATCCTCGCCACCTATGGCCATCACGACGGCTGACGCTAGCTGCGCCGGCGCAGCGGGGCCCCGGCTTCCACCGTGATCTTCGCGATGCGGGCGGCGGCGGCGTGCACCCGCTCCCGGTCGGCCCCAGGCTGGCGGTTTCCCATGGTGGGGACGAGGTCCTCGCAGGCTCCGAGGAGCGCGGCCCCGCCCGTCAGTCGCTCGTCATCGGGAAGAACCAGGCACCGGCCTGCCCTGCGGGCGGCGTAAGCGTGTGCATTCTCGATCTGGTCTCCTCGGCTGACGGAGGCGGGCAGAGGGATGAGGACCGCCGGCAGGTCGAGCGCCTCAAGTTCTGCCAGCGTCGTCGCGCCGGCCCGACCGATGACGAGGTCGGCGAGGGCCAGGGCGTCGGGCATCTCGTCGTGAAGGTATTCGAGCTGCGTGTACCCCTGTCGGCCGCTCAGGGAGTCGTCGACGTTCCCTCGTCCGCACACGTGGACGACGGCGAAACGAGCGCACAGCGCGTCGAGTTGGGAGCGCACTGCGTCGTTGATGCGCTGCGAACTGCTGCTGCCGCAGAAGATGAGCAGGACGGGGGTGTGGCGGGGGATCTGCAGGCGGGCCCGGAGGCGCTCCGGCTCGCCGTCGGCCAGTTCGGTGCGCAACGGCAGACCGGTGACCTGTGCCTTCCTTTGCAACCAGCCGGGGGCGTTGGCGGGTAGCGGAACGGAGAGACAGACGGTCGTGGCGAGCCGGGCAAGGATCTTGTTTGCCAGCCCCAGGGAGCGGTCGGACTTGTGGATGACCACCGGGATCTGGCACAGGGCGGCGGCGATGCCGACCGGGACGGATACGTAGGAGCCCTTGGAGAACAGCACGTCGGGCCGCTCGCGTCGCAGGGCCCTATAGGCGGCGAGGATGCCGCGGATCACCGTGATCGGCATGACGAGGTTGCCCCACGAGCGGTGGCGGCGCAGTCCGGCGGACGGGACGGAGCGGAAGGGGATCCCGGCACGGTGCGCATATTCGTGCTCGATGCTGCCGTCACGGCCAAGGAAGACCCCCAGCTGGGCGCCCAGAGCTGCGAGTTGGTCGCCGACGGCGAGGGCGGGCACGACGTGGCCGGCGCTGGCGCCGCCCGTGATGGCAATCTTCATCTGCACCATTCCGTGATCGTGGCGGCCAGCTGCCGAATCGAATTCAACAGCGGCAGAAAGCCTTGCGTTCAAGGTCTCGTGAGGGCTTTTGAGTCGGGTCGGCTGGATTCGAACCAGCTCCTCGGCGACGCTTTTGCCGTGCTCCACCGATTGAGCTACGACCCGTTCGCTTGGCGACGTTCATCAAGCTAGAGGGCGGTTGGGGCGACCGTCGACCAGGGCGCGAATTTGAGCGAAGGAAAATTCATGCGCGTTCAGCAGCAGTTTTGCATGTCACTTATTCGGTGATTAGGTAGCGCTAATAGCGCCGCCCGTCTTCGATGAATACAGCGGCGCTATTGGGCGTTTCTGGTTCGGTTCTCTGTCCGCTATGGGGCGGCCGTGATCTGGTGGATGTGACTGGATGTAGCGGTGGTGGTGCGGCCCGTCCAGCGGTTGATGACCTCGAGCTCGTCGGTGGGCCGGTCAGGGGACAGAACGATGGTGTGGGGCAGGCCGAGCAGGCGGGCGTAGCGCAGCTTGTCTCCGGCGGGAAGCGGCCGGTCGTCGACGAGGACGCGCCTGTTGTGTGTGAGGAGCTGCGCGGTCAGCTATTCGGCCTGCTTGCGCATTTCGGTCCGGTCGGCGCGCAGGACGGTGAGGTGGAGGTCGGCGGGGCCGGTGCCGGGTTTCCAGCGCAGTCCGTGATGGTCACGGTGGAGTTCGGCGGCGGTCTGCAGGCAGCGGGTGATGCCGATTCCGGAGCAGGCCATCCACGGGGTGGCTAGCTGGCCGTGCTGGTCGGTGAAGGTGAGGTTCATGGGTCGGGAGTACTGGGTGCCGAGTTCGAAGACGTGGGCGACTTCGACAGCCCGGGTGCTGCGGAGGTGGCCCAGCTTGCAGGCTCCGCAGCGGCCGGCCTCGGTGGCGTGGTGGAGGTCGGTTCCGTAGGGGGTGAGGGCGGGCAGTCCGCAGGCGCCGCTCCACCGGATGCTGGGGAGGAGTCCGTCGTGGCCGTCGGAGATAGAGAACTCCTCGAGGTCGGCGGCGGAGCGGTCGTAGAGGGCCAGGACATCGGGCGCGGCGGCTGCGTCCCAGGGGGTGAGGGTGCCGGCTTCCTTGCCGAGGAGTTCAGGGAGGCGTTTTGGGCCGAGGAGGGCGACATGGGTGGCGCCGGTGGCGGCGGCGACCTTGCGGAGGCTGACCTGGAGGTCGGAGCGGATAGCGACGGTGGCTGCCTGGGTTCCGTCATCGGGAAGGGTGAGGGCGACGGCGATGACATTGACGACCGGGTCTTTCCCTGCCGGCGGGGGATGCGAGGCGGTGACGGCCCCGTCGCCGCGGTTGCCGCAGTGGTCGCAGACCACGATGGTGCTCTGCCCGGTACCGGACAGCACGAGGTGCTCGGTGCTGGGGCCGGTGGAGATGCTGCCACCGTCGGCAGGCGCCTGGAAGACCCCGGTCAGGCCCATTGCCGGTGAGCGCTGCGGTGACCGCCTCGTTGAGGAAGGCGACCGACTCCTGCATGCCCTCCGGGGAAGCGTCGAAGGTGTAGGCGTCGGCCATGGTGAACTCACGGCCCCGCATCAGACCGCCCCGGGGGGCGACCTCGTCGCGGAACTTCGTCGTGCTCAGCGAGAGGCGGACGGGCAGGTCTCGGAAGGAGCGCAGGTGGTCGCGGACCGTGGCGGCCGCGATCTCCTCCGAGGTGGGCGCCAGGCACAACTCCTCTCCACTGGAGGACTTCACGGTCAGCAGGGCGCCCTCCTGTCGGTACGCCTCCCACCGGCCGGTCTTCTGCCACAGCTCACGGCTCTGCAGCGTGGGTGCGGCGAAGGTGAGGGCGCCGCGTTCCTCGAACGCCTGGCGGGCGATGGCGGTCAGGCGGTCGTGCACGCGGACGCCGAGTGGCAGGAGGGTGTGCACGCCGGTCGCTGCGGTGCGGGCGACGAACCCGAGAGTCTGCAGCAGGTCGATCGTGGTGGCGTTCGTTTCGCCCGCGCGGGGCCGGACCGGCGGCCACATGCGGCTGGCGTACAGGGGCGTGAGGGTCATCGGTGTTCCTCCAGCACGGTGTGGGACAGGGCGGCGAGCTGTGCGGCCGTCGCCGTGATGTCGTGCCGGCGGGCGTTGGCGGTGGCCGTGGTGTGAAGGGTCTGCCGCAGCATGGGGTTGGTGGCCAGGCAGTCGATGAGGGCCGCCAAAGCGTGGGCGTCTCCGGGCGGGTAGGCCAGGCCGCCGTAGCCGAGGGTGCCCTTCATGCCGGGCAGGTCGCCGTACAGGACTGGCAGGCCGTGAGCTTGAGCCTCCACGGCGACCAGCCGTACGCCTCCAACTGGTGGGTGGTGAACAGCATCGCGTCGAAGTGCGCGAACCGGGCCCACAGGTCTGCGCGGGGCAGGAACGGCTCGAAGGAGATGTCCTCGTCCAGGTGCAGCTCGCCTGCACGCTGCTGAAGGGCTTCGAGTTCGCTGCCGCTGCCGATAACGGTGAGATGGTGGCGGTCCCGGTCAGCGCGAGCGATTCGATCGCGGTCCGCGTGGACTTGTTGGGATCCAGGCGGCCCGCGTGCACCAGACGGAGCTTGACCATCCACCCGCCCACTTCCACCCCTACAACACCCCCGGCCGCGCCTAGCCTGGCGGCCACCCACCACCGCGTTCGACAGGAAGGCACCCGCCACCGTGACCCCACCCCCTTCAGCGACCCGGCCGTCCCTTCTGGGCGTCTTCGGCCATCCGGACGACGAGTCCCTTCTGGCCGGCGGCGTCCTCGCACAGCACGCCGCCGCGGGCGCGGCGACCGCCGTGGTCACCGCCACCTGGGCCACCGACAGCCACCGGGCCGCCGAACTCGTCGACGCCCTGGCCATCCTGGGGGCCGGGGAGCCGCTAATGCTCGGCTTCGCCGACGCCCGCATCCCCGACTCCGCGCCCGGCCGGCCCGGCTGTGCGACGCTCCGCTGGACGAGGTGGTGGGGCTGATCGTCAGGCACATCCGCACCGTGCGGCCTCAGATCCTGCTCACACACGACGCCTACGGCCAGCTGACCGGGTTCCCTGTCAAGTCCGCACCCACCAGGCGACCGTGCTGGCCTTCCACGCTGCGGGCCTTGAACACTTCCGCCCGGAGGCCGGAGCGCCGTGGCAGCCCGAGGCCCTGTACGCGGCCACCCACCCGCACACGGGGGTGGGCGAGCTCGGCCCGCTTCTCGCGCGGGTCAAGACGGCGCTGAGCGTGCCCGACGAGCTGGTCACCGCGACGGTTGACGTGAGCGGCTAGCTCGAGCAGAAGTGGGCCGCGATCCTGGCCCACCGCAGCGAAGCCGCCCGGGAGCGGTCCCTGCCCGGGATCCTCGCCCGCCTGCCGTCAGAGGTGCGGGACTCGATCACCGCGACAGAGCACTTCACCCGCCTGGGCACCGGAGGCGGGCCGGACAAGCTACGGGAGCTGACTGCCTGATGCGGGCACCGGCCGCTCTCGAGGTGGGCCAAGCCTGAACGTTGCCAACGGCCTGTGCCTATCGGGGGCAGGGCCGCACCCTTCTTTGACGGTGATGCTGGAGAAGTCAGGGGAGCCGTATGCCCTACTCGGTTGCTCTGTGTAGTACACGCTCCGAATCCAAGCTGCACTCCGCAAGGAAATCTTCCAGCACCTGGTTGAGATTGACGCCCCCGATGGCGGTCAGTATGTAGCCGGGGGCAGGCGCGTTGTCGAGCTCCCTCACCAGGGCAGCGAGAATGCCCCCGTTGAGAGCGAAGACGAAGGTGAACCATTCACCGAGGTCGTCTTGGGTCAGCTCAGAGGGCCCCCATCGATCCTCAACTTCTTCCGTTGTGACCCTGATTTGTGCCACGTATTGCTGAGGGCTTCCACGGAAGCTGGTGGCTTCGACTCTGCGCATGCCACCCTCCTCTGTCTGAAATGCGAGAATCCTAGCAGAGCCCGCCCTGCCCGGGGCGACACCTTCGGCAGCTGGTCAGGTGAGGCCGGCGGAGGCGTTGTCGTCCCAGCCGTCCTCGCGCTGCATGTACCGTCGCCACCGGGCTGACCCAGAAGAGGCTCGAGTGCGGAGTGCACCGCTTCGTCCAGGCCCTCGAACGCGACATCCGCGCCTGGCCCGCCGGCTGGAACGACCACCTCAAGCCCTTCGCCTGGACCGAGACCGCGGACGAGACCTTCCACAGCGGCCTACTGCGACCGAATCTCTGATTCGCATCGTGAGCCCTTTGCGTAAACCTTCCCCATGCCTTCGTCGGGTCAGCGAAGCGGTTCGGGCCGCGCGATGAAGCGGGCGAGCTCCTCAGCGGCGCCGCGGGGCAAGTCGGCGACCGCTACCTCCGGCAATCTTCTGATAACACTGCATAGTCGCGCGGCGGGGTCTGGCAGCAGGGCCCAGGCCGAAGCGGGGGCATTGACGGCGGCAAGCAGGAGGTCGCCCTCATAGAAGTAGGCGTCAAGCAGCGGCTCCTCAACTAGCAAGCGCACCGCGAGCGGAAGGACATAGGGCAGTGCCACTTGCTGTGAGATGAGGGTGCGCAGATCCGCCGGGTTAAGTTCACCCAGCGGCACGAGCCGCAACTCATGTACTTTGTGTACCAAATGGGTCGCGCCCGCGGCAGGAGGCGTCCAGCGGGGTGGGTCCAGCTCATCGAGCGTGCGGTCGAGATGCAGCAGATGGTCCATGGGGTTCATTCTCGCCAGAACAGACATGCAATCTCCGACTCAGGTCAGTAGTCCAGGCCGCCACCTACCTCAGTTGACACCGGCCTGGACTGCGCCACCTACCGCAGGTGGCTCGCCGACCGTGCACGGAGCGTCGCGCAGCTGCTGCCGGCTGCCCACGCTCTGCCCGACGACCAACCTTCCCCGGGCGCCGTCGCTTGGTCCCTGTCCATCGAACGCGCCGATGCCCTGCGCTCCGCCGGCCTGGCTCGCCCCATGCTCCAGTTGGCAGCCATGCTCGACGCCAACGGCATCCCCGACACGGTCCTGACCAACCCTCTGCCCTCTCCGGCCTCACTGCCCACCGCACCCCCACCCAGCACAACAACCCCAAGGAGGCGGAACGGGTCCAGCCCGAAGACGCGCACCTGGCCCTGCGGCCTGCACCGGCTCAGGTCACCCCCGCCACTGGGGACCTGCAATGCCTTCTCGACGTGCTCACCCTCAAGGTCGCCCTGCTGAGCGTCCTCAAGCAGCCCGCGCGGCGGCCCGTCATCGGCGCCGGCAAGGTGGCCCGTTACTCACCAGCGATCGCGCGATGGTCAACGGCGACCTGGCATTCGTCCTGCGCCTGGACGGCGAGATCGACGGCGGCATAGCGATCCGTGTCGAGGACGCCCGCATCGCCGGCCTCTCCTACGTGCGCAACCCCGAGAAGCCGACCCGCGCCGAATCCGAGTCTCCGCTCACCCTGAGCTGGCATGCTGGTGGCGCCATGGCCACCTGGCATCAGGGCGACACCCGGCAGGCTGGTAGACCTTCTCCCTCGCCCACAAGCGCAAGGGTTCGTCACGGGACGCCTCACGTCGGAGCGCTGCGTCACCTAGCCACCGTGCGGAACGGCCACTGCCTTCCTCGCCTCAGGCGGGCTGTGGCACCAGTGGAACGACGCCCAGTACACATCGTCGCCGCCGAGCCGGATCATCGATGACCTGTGCGCGATCGTGGACCGACGCCAGTCCGCCGACGACACCCCGACACGACGACCTCACCGAGGTGACCAGCACACGATCAGCGGCGGATACCTGCGGGCCCGGGCGAGCCCGACGTGGAGAGGTTCGCCTGCGCGGTGAGCCCTACGATCAGCCCGGCAGTGTGGGCAGGAGATGAGCGCGCTCGGAGCTTCGATGAGCTCTCGCGCACTGCGGCCGGTCACGACTCCGGTTCGAGGCCAACGCTTTGCTCAAGCGACACCGACATGTCTTCGCAGCCAGGTGCTCAGCATCGTCGGCCGGCAAGGGTTCACTGGACGATATGGCACAGGCATTCCTGGCGTATGTGTATCCCTGCCCACCCGAACTTGAGGATGGGGGGCCAGCGTGGAGTGAGATCGTGGAGGTCCGAGAGCTGCCGGTGGACCACGTCATCGCCGACGACGGCGAGGTGCGCGACCATCCGGAGGTTCCCGCTGTCTGAGGAACGGCGGGACACAGTCCTACGACGGCTGGGCTACCTGAGGAGCGGTCCATGGGTGGAAATCGGTGACGAGTGCGCGCAAGCCCCTGTAGCCCAGCTACAGCTGTGCTGACTGCGCCGTGACCGGCACGGGTGGCTGGCCCGCCCCGTGCGAGACGCCAACGCGTTGACCGCTGGCACAGGAGACTGCCGCTTCGGGCTGCTGGAGGCGCATCGCGCGGTCCGTGCACCACCACCCCGTCATGGCCTGGCACGCTGCCGCAGGCGACGACGCGCAGCAGATGGTGACCGCCCTCGCCCCGACACCGGCGGCTTCGTTGCCTTCCTCACCTGGGATCTGGGCATGGCCGATATCCGCCTTCGCTGAAGCCCGCGCCGCGTGGCCAACCACCACCGTCCGGGGATCGGCGGAGGTCCTCACCGCCAGCGCCCGCGTCCACGCCGCCCGCGGTGACCGCGGCCTGGCAGCGCACCTGGCTTCTATCAGGAGCCCTGATCAACCCCTGGAGCAGGGTACAGGTCAGCGCGCCCACGGGCCCCACCACTTGGGTGGCAGCGGTTCGGCTGGACGCGATGTCGGCTGATCAGGGTGAAGTCCGAGTCGTCGCAAGGCGTCCCCGTGAACGCGGACGATGATCGTGCCGTGCCAGTGCCCGTCGGAACGCACACCGCACATATGGTCAATCCGAACATCCTGGTCGACAAAGGGGCACCAATCGATTCCCCGATCACGCAGTCAAACCGACATCAGCTGGCCGGGCCGCGGGCAGCCAGCGACGTTCTCGAAAGAGAAGAGGGTCACCCAGTCAGAGGCGTGTCCGTTCATGGCCGCCATCATGCCGCATTGCGAGCAGTCAGACGCGGTGCGGGCACAGAACAGCACACATGTCACGAATAAGGATGCCATCGGCAGCTGCGGTCCCGGGTGATCTCCAGCCTCGGGGAACAGCCATACAGCCATAGGCCGTGGCGGAGATTCCACGCGAAGCACGGGATCGGCAGCTTAGTTCCCGGACGGCTTAGTACCCGAAGTCGCCTGCGGAACTGGAGGAGGTGGCGTACTGGCCGTGATGGAGGATGCTGCGCCCTGGACGTGACCGACGCCCCGCGCTGGGAGCGCGCCCAGCGGACTGCGGCCCGGTGCCAGCCCCACGAACCCCGGCCCGCGCCCACTGCCGAACCCGAACGCTGCGGCCGTCGCGTCGTGCCCGCGCCGACTGACGCCCGGTGGCCCTCTCTGCATGGGGAGGTGAGTGGCCCTCAGAAAGGTCCGCTGGCCTGGAGGAGACGCTGGGGCAGGTAGGGGGACTCAACGCGGATCTCCCAGCCCCGGCGGCGGGCGTGGCAGGTCAGGGCGAGGATGTCGAGATTGATTGTGGCGTCCGCATCGTCGGCACGGTCGGCGACCTGGTAGTGACCGCGGTGTGCTTCGAGGGCGTCGGCCAGGGCCAGGTTGAAACTTTCCTCGTCGCCTTCCACCAGCTGTGACAGCAGCACGGCTGGTCGCGGAAGGAAGCCCCAGTCCTTGGCCTGCTCGGCCTCCCGCAACGCTCGCTCTGCCGCGAGTTTGGAATCCACGCCCGTCAGGTAGGCGTGGAGGGCTTCCCGGTACGCGGTGAAAGCGGATCCGTCCTTGTCGGCAAACGCGGGGCCGGTGAGGACCAGGGGGGCAAGGTCCTCGCGGACGCCGGTGATCAAGGCGAAGACGGTGGCGTTCTCCCAGCTGCCGGCGCCCGCTGTCTCGCCGCGCGACGCCGGGTAGCGCAGGTTCCGGCCGGCGACACTCACCTCGACCTCGGTGCCCGGCTCCGCCAGGGCGATGCGGAAAAGAGCGGCCCCCAGCTGGGAGGCCAGCCGCAGATTCGCAAGCTGGGCGTCCGTGACATCAGCGGAGTTGCCGGCACGCCATTTGAAGAGGAGCTCCTGGTACTGCATGGCACTCTCGAGCTTCCAAACGGCGAGTGCTTCCCCGTCTTCCGGGGTGTGGGCCTCCCGGGTGTACTGGTCGAACAGAGCCTCGCTCTCCGGGTCCACGGCCTGGTCGCACGCCGGCCGCTCGACCACCAGCGTGCCCGCGGCCAGCGCGGCGACCGCGTCCGGGCGCCGGTTGCGGCCGAACCCGCCGACCCTGGGTCCGGCGGTCTCGAAGCCGGTGACCAGGGCGTGCGGGAGGTAGTGGGTGTGGATGGCCGGCATCCAGTCCAGCGTCCGATACGCGAGCGCGGCCAAGCCGAGCGGAATGAGCGGGAGAAGGCTGCTCGCCGTGGCGGTCGGACCGTGAAGGGTGGTGTGCGCGAGCAGGAGGTCGGCCAGCGCGGAGTCGAAGGCTTCACGGTCCTCGGCGGCCAGGGCGCGTAGCGTCCGCAGCGCCGTGCTGTCCGGCTGGTCGAGCAGGGTCTCGCTGGTCTCCTCGGTGCGGGTGCGGATGCGGTTCAAGGCGGCGTCGAGGGCGGCGAGCTTGGCTTGCGCGCTCGGCGGGTACTCCTCGTCGTCGCCGGTGTCGTCGAGGACCAGGGCTGTCAGTCCGGTGGCGAGTTCGCCGGCCGGCGTTCCCTGCGCCTGCTCGGCGAACTTCTGCCGGGCGAAGTGGAAGGCCTCACCGTGCCACTTGGCCTTGCCACTGAGGACCGCCAGGCAGAGCGCGTTGATCCACTCCTTGGGGGTGACGCTCTCGGCGGGGGCGTCCTCGCCTGGGTCGTAGCTCATGCCGAAGTTCACGTAGTCCAGGAAGATCTGGAACCTGCAGTGTGGGTGGTACGCCGCATAGGCGACGGCGCCGGCCGCTGCCTCGGAGGCGTCCTTGAGGACGGTCCGGGCTTCCGGGGTGTCGAGGTCAGGTGTCTCGACGGAGAGGGCTCCCAGGTAGTCGAGGAACTCGTCGGCGATCGACTGCCATTCGTATGTGGCCATCCGGCCGGCCCGCGACATGGACCGCACCTGCCCCCCGATCCGGTTCGCGAAGTCCTCGCGCGCTGCCGAAATGACGGCCCCGCCCACCTGGTGACGTTCTATCCGCACTGCCCTGCTCCCTGATCGAATCGGTACGGACAGACTAGGCAGGGGATCTGACAGGCCGGGGCTGCCGGGCGCAGGGCGAGTGGGTCAGCAGCGGTGCTGCTGACGTGGCCGGCGTCGAGGGGTGGTGGAGACCAGACGGCACCGGCGTTGCCCGGGCACCGTGCCTCGAAGCCTTACGCAGTCGGTCGCCCCTGGCGCGTTCAAGACGCACTGCACGTGCAGGCACCGGGTGCGGTGTTCGACCGCGGCAGTGAGAGCCGTGGTTGGGAGCCGCCCGGGCTGGTGGCTCGTTTTGCCCCCAAGGTTCACAAGCGCCGGGCAGGGGATCCAGCTTCACCATGCACACCCAGCGCCACCACGTCGAAGCTCCCAGTGCGCTCACCTCCTGTCCACACTGCGACGGCTGACCATAGGGCTCACGACACAGGCGAACCGCACCACGCCGGGCTCGCCCGGGCCCGCAGGTATCCCGCCGCTGATCGTGTGCTGGTCACCTCGGAGAGGTCACCGTGTCGGGGTGTCGTCGGCGGACTGGTGTCGGTCCACGATCGCGCACAGTTCATCGATGATCCGGCTCGGCGGCGACGATGTGTACTGGGCGTCGTTCCACTGGTGCCACAGCCCGCCGGAGGCGAGGAAGGTGGTGGCGTGTTCTGTTCCAGCCAGACCATCGATGTGGAGCAGCGCGCTGATGGCCCAGTGCTGGTCGTACTGACAGTCAGGACGTTGGAGATAGCGTTCCAGGTAGGACACCAGGTACAGGGCGTCTTCCTCCGTGCCGAAGCGTGCGAGGGCGAAGCAGTAGCCCTGACCGGAGAAGCACAACTGGCTGGCAACCAGCAGGTCAGCGAGCACATCTTGGAAGTACTGGCGGCGGTCGCAGCCGATCAGCCAGGCAGCGGTGAGCCGGGCGCGCCAGTCGCTCTTCAGGAGAGTCTCGAGTTCCTCATCGGTGATCTCTCGGGCGGCCGAATTCAAGGACTGGAGGAAGAGTGCGCGCTCACCTTCGTCGCGGCGCATGAAGTTGGCATGGAGGAGGTTGAGGTAGCGCCCATGCCCCCGGGTTTTCGCCTTGACGTAGCGTTCGAAGACGTCGACCGGTTCGGGGTCTGAGGAACGAGGGAAGCGCATCAAAGTATCTTCGCGTTCGCCGCTGTATACAGCCAGCTGATTGCGAGACTGGTCCGAAACGAGTGCCGCGGGAAACGGCCGTAGGAGCACACGCCGGAGGTAGCGCTCAAGCACAACGAGGCACCGGCCATGCTCCAAGCCCTAAGCGGCCGAAGCTGCCCAAGGGCCTTCCGGCTCAGCGCTGTATCCGGCAGCACTCGCCTGTTACCGGCTCAGCCCCAGGTCGCGCCGCTAACAAGGGAGGGGCCGAAGTAACGGGCAGCGACGGAGATGATCGCCGGCACGGCACCTTCTTCCGCCGCGTGCTTGAAGGTGTGGACTATGCAGGTGCGCACCGGATGTACCGGCCCGCCGGGATGCCCGGAGTTGTTGGTGGCGAGGGGGCGGATTTGCGGGCGGGCTAGGCGGTTTCGTTTGGATCACCGAGCGGACCAGAGGAAGATGCCCGCGATGTGGAGTCCGGCCAGGTAGATGACCGCTGTCTTCTCGTAGCGGGTGGCGATCCCTCGCCACTGCTTCAGGCGGTTGATGCACCGCTCGACGGTATTGCGCTGCTTGTACGCGTCACGGTCGAAAGCGGGTGGCCTCCCACCGTGTCTGCCGCGACGCAGCCGGTGGCCGCGCTGATCCGCCCGGGTGGGGATCACTGCCCGGATGCCGCGCTGGCGTAGATGCTCGCGGATCGCACGTGAGGAGTACGCCTTGTCGGCCAGGACGACGTCCGGCCTGGTGCGAGGTCGTCCACGTCGGCGGGGAACGCGCAGACGGGCCATGACCTCGCCGAAGGCGGGTGCATCGCCGGCCTGGCCGGCCGTGAGGACGAAGGCCAGGGGCCGGCAGTCGCCGTCGGCCGCGAGGTGGATCTTCGTGGTCAGCCCGCCGCGGGACCGGCCGATGGCGTGGTCGGCCGGTTCTCCAGCCGGGGCCCCCTTTTGCGGGCCCCGGCAGCGTGCTGGTGTGCTCGCACGATCGTGGAGTCCACAGAGACGGCCCAGTTCAGGTCCTCGTCCGCGTCGGCCTGGGCTATGAGTGGGCGGTTCGTGAGGTGATGTCCGTTTCCGGTTGAGGTTGGGGCAAGGTCGCTGGTGGAGGTTC
The DNA here is from genome assembly GCF_029541745.1 of Streptomyces sp. LX-29. Taxonomy (NCBI): domain Bacteria; kingdom Bacillati; phylum Actinomycetota; class Actinomycetes; order Kitasatosporales; family Streptomycetaceae; genus Streptomyces; species Streptomyces sp. LX-29. The sequence continues at coordinate 8,176,876 of NZ_CP089746.1, forward strand.
CGTCTGCTATTGCTTCCTGGCGAAGTTGCCGGTGTCGGCCTCGGTGAGGATCCCGAGTTTGACCAGGCGTTTCAGCTTGGCGCGGGTGCCTTCGACGTTCTTCGGCAGCAGTTCGTGGCCGAGGGCTTCGCAGACGTCCTTGGCCCGTAGCGGCCCGGTCGCGTGGTTGAAGGCGGCGAGGATGCGGGGGTAGTCCGGGTGCTCGGGCAGTTCCGGCGGGGATGCGGGGAGCCGGTCGGCGAGGCCGGTGATGGTCTTGCGGGTGATCGCGAGGTGCTCCAGGTGCATCTCGGCCTCCCGCAGCCGGGTCTGCAGGTCGTTGATTTGTGCGCGGAGGTCGTTGGCCAGGGCCCGGGCGGCGTCTTCCTGGAGGTCCAGGGCGTCAAGCAGGGGCTGGATGTTCACGCTGCCACCGCCTGCGCCGTGCGCCAGGTGGGGGCGTTCGCGCCGGTGAGGCGTCGGGTCATGACGTGGGTCATCGCCCAGTAGACGCGGGAGGCGGAGGAGGAGGGGCGGTGCTCGTAGTCGCGGACCAGGCGCCGGTGCAGTATCAGGATCCCGTAGGTCTGCTCGACCCTCCACCGCTTCGGCTGCGGCACGAACCCCTTGTCCTGCGGGTTGCGTGCGACGATCTCGACGTCGATGCCCAGGCCGGCGCCGTGTTCGACGACCTGGTTCTTGAAGCCCTGGTCGACCAGGGCTTTGCGGACGCTTCCGCCGGCGTGCTCGGCGACCTGGTCCAGCAGGACGATGCCCGCGGCGTTGTCGTGGGTGTTCGCGGCGAGGACGACGACCGCGATGACCAGGCCGAGGACGTCCACGGCAAGACCCCGCTTGCGGCCGGGCACCCGCTTGGCCGGATCGTGGCCGCTCGTGGAGGCGGGGACCCCGGCGGCCACGTGGACACTCTGGGTGTCCAGGACCACCAGGGTCGGGTCCTCTAATCGTCGGGCGCGTTCACGGACCTGGCAGCGCAGGAGTTCATGGATGACCTGGTCGGTCCCGTCGTCCCGCCAGGCGGCGAAGTAGTAGTAGGTCGCGCTCTTGGGCGGCAGGTCGTGCGGGAGATAGGCCCACTGGCAGCCGGTCCGCCCCTGGTAAAGGATCGCGTTCACGATCTCCCGCATGTCGTAGGCACCCTGGTGGCCGCTGACCGAACGGTGCCGGTCCTTCCACGCGGTGATCACCGGCTCGATCAACGACCACTGCTCGTCCGATAAGTCACTCGGATACGGCTTGCGTTCACTCACCCGGTCACATCACCAGATCACCAACCGCGGACCGGCAGATTCCGCCCCGCCGCCACACCATCAGGCGACAGCAGATCCACTCAAAGAGTCACGAACCGCCCACTTACGGGCAGCCAGCCGCGTCACGTACGAGCCGGTGGACTCGCCCTGCAGAAACCGCAGCCGCAGATGCATCCGGCGCCGCCCGAGCCATTGGTCCCGCTTCTCCGCCACGACGGCGCTCCTTCCGGGATGTCCGGCCGCGGCTTCATCTAACTGCCGCCGCCCCCGGCAGGCAGCCCAGGCTCACGAAACGGTCCCACCTGGCCTGCACCCGGTCCCAGAGGCGACCCCTTACGCGCACGCGAAGAAAACAAAGAGCAGATTCGATCAGCGTCGGCCGGACCTTGCAGGAAAGCTGCCAGGCTCTCCACTGCAAAAAGGCTGGTGGAGGTGCCCTGCGGGCACGGAGTGTCGCCGTTCGTTCTTTTTGATCGGTGGTTGGGGTGTTGAGCTGGGCTGATCAGTTGGCTGGTTGGGGCTGACGGTCGGTTGTGTGCTGGCGGGTCGGTTGGTGCCGGTGGCGGGCGGGGGTTGGGCGGGGCTGTGACCTGTGAGTTTCCTGTTCCGGGGTGTCGGTGTGGTGGTTGGTCAGTTTGTTTGGGTGGCTGGTCGGGTTCGTTGGGTGGCTGGTCGGGTTCGTTGGGTGGCTGTTGTAGTGGTGTAGGGGTGTGGGGCCGTGGATGCCGAGGGCACCCATCAGGTGCTGCTGGCGGGGGTGCAGGTGTTCCCAGGATCGTTGTTGGGTGCGGATCCACTTGGTTGTCTGGTTGGGGAAGCGCCGACCGGCGCTGTAGTAGGTGTGGGCTTGGTGCCAGCTGTGGTTCCAGTTGGCTCGCCAGGGTGGGTTCCACCAGGGGTCCAAGGCGGCGAGTTTTCCCTCGTGGGGCCAGGGTTTTCCGGTTCGCTTCAGGTGGGCGTGGGCGGCGCGGCGCTGCTTGTACAGCCACCATCCCAGGGGGAAGCCGTCGTGTTCGGCGCGGTAGCCGGCTGAGGTGAGGTTTCCGTGCTGGGCAGCCCAGGTTTGGGCGTAGGGCAGGCCGGCTGCGAAGGCGGAGGGTGGGTTCTTCAGGCGGGAGCGGGCGGGGCGGGATGGCTGGCGAGGTTTCGGGGGCTGGGCCAGGGCGCGGGCGCGTTCAGCTGTGAGGCCGAGGCCGGTCAGCAGTCGGCGTTGTTCGGGTTGGAGGCTGTCGTAGTTGGAACACTGTGTGAACAGCCATTTTGCTGTGGCGGTCGGGAGCGCGTTGAGGTCGCTGGCTGCGTGGAGGGTTTGTCTGGCTGTGTGGGTGCGGGCGGTGAGGTAGGCCTGGTGCCAGCGCAGGCCTCCGGCAGGGCTCCAGTGAGGGTCGATAGCCTCCAGGGCTTTGATGCGGTCGTCCGGTAGCCGTCCGCGGGCGGCGCGCTTGCGCTGGTGGGCGAGCCATCGGCCGAGGGGGTAACCGTCGTGGCGGGTGTCTCCGGGGACCGTGAGGTGTCCGTGCTGGTCGGCCCAGGCCGCGGCATGGACCAGTCCGGCGGCGAAGGATGCGGTCTGGGTGATTCGGCGGGGTCGGGCGGCACGTGCGCCTTCGGCGGTGAGGCCGAGGTCGGCGAGGAGCTGCTGCTGGCGGGGGTGGAGTTCGTCGTAGACGGTGCACTGGTTGTACAGCCACTGTCCCGTCCAGTCCGGTGTACCGGGGAATCCCTTCTCCGGGGCGAGGGCGTGGCCAGAGGTGAGCTGTGTGCGGGCGGCCTGGTAGCGGCGGTGCCATTTCATACCCCAGGGCGGGTTCCAGAACGGGTCGATGCGGACGAGGGCCTCTTCGTGCGGCCAGGGGGTGTCGAAGAGACCACGGTGGAGGTTGGCCTGGTGCCGTTGTCGGACCAGCCAGCGGCCGAGAGGGAATCCGTCGTGCTGAGCGTTGCGGGGGAGGTCAAGGCTTCCGTGCTCGGCGGCCCAGGCGCGGGCGTAGTAGAGCCCGGTCTCCATGGCCGGGTGCCGGGTGCCCGGGTTGGGCACGGCGGTGTCCGTGAGGGGTTCGGTGAGGCCGAGGCGGGCGAGGAGGTGCTGCTGGCCGGGCTGAAGCTGCGTGTAGTTGACGCACTGGGCGTACAGCCACTGCCCGGTGCGGTCGCCGAAGTTGCGGAATCCGGCTTCCGGATCAAGGAGTGTGCCTGCGGTGACGGCGGCATGCGCGATGTGGTGTTCGCGCTGCCAGTCGGTGGGCCAGGGCGGGTTCCACGAGGAGTCGATGGCGGTCAATGCCTGGTTCAGCGCATGGTCGAGCTGGCCGCGTCGTGCGTGTACCCGCTGGTTGTGTAGCCATTTGCCGATGGCGAAGCCGTCCTGGCGTGCGGAAGTGGGGGCGCACAGGTGGCCGTGCTCGCCGGCGTAGGCGCGGGCGTGGTCAAGGGCGGTGCGGCGGGCTGCCTTGAGATCCCGGCGCCGGGGCGCTGCGTCACGGGCTCGTTCCTGCGTGATGCCGAGGTCGGTGAGGAGTCGCTGCTGTCCGGGGTGGAGGCTGCTGTAGGTGGTGCACTGCTCGTAGAGCCAGGTGCCGAGATTTTCCGTGGTGCCGGGGAATCCGCGTTCGGGCGTGAGCGGCTGTTCGGCTTTCACCAGTGCCTTGGCGCGGTGGTAGATGCGCTGCCACCACAGGTTCCAGGGCGGGTTCCACCACGGGTCGAGGGCGTCGAGGGCGGCGGCGCGTTCGGGAGCGAGTTCGGGTCCTGCGGCGCGCTGGTTGGCGAGCCACAGGCCGATGGCGAAGCCTTCCGACCGCACGGTGTTGGGCGCGCACAGGTGGCCGTGTTCGGCGACGTAGGCGCGGGCATGGCGCAGCCCGCGTGCAAACCCCTGGGCAGCGTCTTCAGTGCTGTCTGGGAGCGACGCAGGCTCGGGCTGCACGGGTGTCTCGCCCCGGTCACTGCTTTCCGCCAGGAGCTGGGAGACCGGGGTGGGCCGGTGCGGCGGGGAGACGCGCCACATGCTCCGGGTCTTCGGTTTGTGTCCGGCTTGGCTGCGTACGCAGGCGCGCACCCAGGCGTTCAGCGGGCCTGTCGTGGCCACAGTGAGGCGACCGGCGATCCACGGCCGCTCAAGACGCCGGGCCAGTTCGTTGACGAGGCGGGGAACATCGGCGAGCGAGTGCGGTTGATGCCGGCCCGTCTCGTCGAGCAGCTGCTGCTGGACACCCACGTGGGCCAGGGCCGCTGCCAGGGTGACTGCTTCCGGATAGGTCACCGCATCCCGCGCGGCTGCGTGCCATGCGAGGCCGCCTGCGTGAGTCATCAGCCGCAGCCGGTCGGGCCAGGTGGTCTCTTCCGGCCATGACTCGTCCCACCACGAAGCCATAACCGCCTGCGCTACAGCGAACGCTTCACCGGCGTGCGAGCTGCGCCGCAGCAGCCGTGCATGACGGCGCTGGGCCGCTGCGACCTGCGGCACATGCCGCAGGTCCAGCTGCCCGGGGCTGGCCGTCGCTCCGTCGATGACGGGTGTTTCCAGCATCCAGCACTGGTGCCTGACGCATACTCGTGCGTGCGGCAGGAGGTAGCGGCGTGCTTCTTCCCGGCCCTGTGTGGCGGTTGCGGTGCAGGCCCGGCATCCGGGGCCGGTCGGCGGGATCGTGGCGGCGGTGCGGACCCAGGCGGCCGGCCCGCTTCCCAGCCTGCTCGAGGGAACCTCCCGGTCCCAGGCCGGTAGGGCACGGCGCAGGTGTTCTTCGGGCATGCGGCAGAAGGCGGCGACCATGGCGCGGGCGTTGGTGTTGAAGACGACTTCGCCGTCGGGTCGCATGGTGAAGAGGTTGGGACGCCGTCCTACGTCCACGAGTGCGCCGATGAGCTCTTTGGTGGTGAGCCGGTAGCGGGAGGCGACTCGGCTCATGTAGGACAGCGTCGTTTCAGCGTGCAGCGGCGCTACTCGCACCGCGCCCATAGGCAGGCCGAGCGTGGAGGGGGGGTGTTGCTCGCGCTGTGGTGGCTGCGCGTGGTGCCCGTTGGTGGCCTTCGTCACTGCTGCTCCAACCTCGTCAGGATCCCGCGGTGTGGCTGCGCGGGCGCGGGAGGCGTTTTCGGGGCGGGCGGGCTTGCTGTTCGGCCCGGATGTCGAGCTGGATGCCGGCCAGGAGCTTCTTGGTGATCTTCTCGCTGCCGTCGAGCAGGGCGGTCAGGGCGGCTTCGCGGATGAGGTGGGAGAGGCTGCCCATGACGCCGCCGGTGCGCTGGTGGAGGTAGTCGGTGTGCCGCGCCAGGGTGTGCGGGGTGTGGTGGCGCAGGCGCAGGGCTTGCTCCATGTCGGTGACCAGACCACGCCAGATCTCGCGTTGCTCTTCGGTGGCGCAGGGCAGCGCGGTGTTGCGGATCAGGGTGAAGCGGCCGGCGAGCTGGGCGCCGCGCGGCCCGGTGAGCAGGGGCGAGGCTTCGACGTCGACGCCGGCGTAGACGAAGGTGGCGGGGATGCGTTCGCCGAGGTGTTTCATCTGGTCGGAGGTCTCCGCGCCGGACCGGGTGCGGGTGTCGAGCAGGTGGACGTCGTCAACGAGGACCAGCTTCGTCTCGATCTGGCACAGCAGGTGGCAGACGGCGTCGGTGATCTGTGCCTGGTTCATGCGGGCCGCGATGGGGATGCTGAGGAACCGGGCGAATTCGCTGACCAGCATCTTGGGGGTGGAGGCCGGTGGCACGGCCAGGAAGACGACGGGCAGGCGGTCCGTGCGGCCGGGGTGCCGGCGCTGCTCGGCGAGTTCGAAGGTGCGGCCCATTTCCAGCAGGGTGGTGGTCTTGCCGGTGGTGGGCGGTCCGGAGACGATCAGGCCGCGGCGTGCGGTGCCCTGCTGGCGGCGGTTGAGGAGCATCAGGCGCCGCAGCGACAGGGAGATGCGTTCCATGGCCGGGGTGGTCAGCACCACGAACCGGGAGTGGTAGTCGAGCCGTTCCTCCAGCGACCAGTCCTCGTCCGCGGCCGGATGGGGCTGCAGCGGGGGAGTGGCGACGAACTGCTGCCAGCCGTCCCGCGTGGTCGGCGGCGCGTACGCCGCGGTCCTCGCTCCGTCGTGAAGGGTGCTGTCGGCAGGGGTCTCTGTCACCACTGTGCTGCTTCCTGGTAGGCGTCATAGATCCGGGACGGGCGCGGAACGTGGGCGGCGGAGTCCGGCTGTTCGCCTCCGGCAGGCTCATCGGCGTCAGCGGGGCCGGGCAGGTCGTGGTCCTCGTCCCAGCCGTCCTCGAACCCTGTCTCCCCTTGCTGATCCTCTTCTTCCGGCGGAGTGAAGGCACCCACCAGGCCGTAGGAGAGGGTCGGAGCCGCCACGGGGTCCGGGACTGCAGGCGGCACGGCCGGTCGGGCCAGGGACGCTGCGGCGCTGGCGCGTGCCGCCACCGTCTGCTCGCGGCGAGTCCCGGCACCGTTGCTCGCACGCCGCAGGAGGCGGTCCAGGGCCTGGGCGAGCTGCCGCTCGTGCTCGACGCGGTCGCCGCGACGCTCGACTGCGGCACGGACGTGCTGCCAGGTGAAGTCGGTGAAAGGCAGGCTGACACAGCCGCGGTGGATCCACGGCACCTCTTCCCACCCAGTGGGCAGCCGCACCCAGATCTGATTGGGGTCGTAGGGGTTGTGGTGCACCTCCCATCTGCCGTCCGGCGCGCCCGACCGGTCCCCGCGGTGCGGATTGAGGACCTTGTGGTCGTAGGTGCGGTAGTCGAAACGGATGCCGTAGTCGTTGATGGCCACCCGCTTGATGGGCATGAGCTCGATGTAGTCGTCCACGCTCAGCGGCACCGGGACATAGCCGGTGACTCCCACGAGCGCGCCACATCTCGTTCGGCGACAGAGCGAGCTTCGGCGCCATCGGATGGCGCAGCGACGCGTGCGGGCGGTGCTGCCAGTCGGCGATCAGCCACTCATCCAACAGGTCCTGCACCTGCGCAAGAGTCCAGCACGCCTCGTCCTCAACGCGCGTGCCGCGCCGGGTGACATCCGAGCCGCTGTAGCCAGCCACGTACTGGGAGAACCGGTCCCCGATGGTGCGGAACGTCCGCTCGACATGGCCCTTGGCCGGGCCGTTGGCCGGCGGCGCCGGCTGAACGGACACCCCCAGGCTCCCGCACGCGGCAATGAAGGAATGGGAGACAAACACCGCACCTTGGTCGACCACCACCGTCTCCGGCATGATCACCGGCCGGGCCGCTGCCCCTTCCAGCCGCGCATCCAACGACACCAACCGCTCATAGGGAATGACTGACCGGGACATCGCCAGCGCCATCTCCCACCCCGGGCGCATCCGCATGGGCGTGACCATCTGCGCCAGCAGCACTGCCGCATCCACCGATCTCGTGCCCACCGGACGCACCACCGCGGCACAGATACTGCGCGTTGCCACATCCAACGCGATCGACAACTCGACCGACCCCGTCACCCCGTCGGCGAGCACCACCAGCACATCCAGCGGCGTACTGTCCAGCATCACCAGCTCACCCGGCCGCAGCGCCACGGTCGGGGTGAAGGGAGGGGCCGGCCGCGACGTGCGCCGCCGCTGCTGTGCCGCCGACCGCAGCAGTCCATGGCCATCGGCGAGCGCGTGCACCAGCCGGTTGAACGTCGTCACCGGCGGCACCTCCACCGCGCCGGGACCATGGGCCTCCTCCAGAACCCACCCGACCATGCGCCGCAGCCGGCTCAGCGTGCCACTGGAGCGTTCCCGCCGCGCCTCCAGCACCTGAGTGATCGCAGCGACCACACGCTCATCGGCCCGTCCCACCACAGAACGCCTACGCGCCGTGCGCTGGTCGACCAGCCCCCACAGCCCCTTCTCACGGTAACGGGCCCGCATCCGCCGCACGGTCACCGCACTCGTCGGCTGCCCAGCCGCGGTCAACTCCGCCGCCTTGGCCTCCTCCCGTTCCGCCACAGTCCGCTGCGCCGGATCGAACTCCGCCCGCGGCGCACCGCCCTGCCCCGGCACCGGAAGGCCGGTCTCCACCTCGCGCACGTGCCGCTCCCAGGCCTCAGCACGCTCGCGCGCCTGCACAGGCAGTTCCTCCAGGAGCCCGAACGGAGGCACCTGGGGGCGGGCCGCTCCTACGAGTTCGAAGTCAGGAGCAGCGAACAGATAGCTCACCAGCACCGTCGCCGTGGAGTGGTCCGAGCCGACCAGCCGTACACGGGCCCCTTCGAGCATCACCACCGTCCAGGAGCGGTCCTCGAACCGCACCTGGCTCCCCACCTCGAGTACTGCCGCCGTCACGCAGACGCCCCCTCGCCCGGGCCTGCTGTCACGGTCACCCGTTCATGCAAGGGCTCGTTCAGCGGGGCTGACAGCGCCCCGGTCCATAGGGCATGGAAGAGGGCCGGGAGAACCCTCATGGTGTCCCCGAGGTCACGTGCCCCTTCGATCAGCGGCCGAGGACGGGCAAAGACCTGCACCGCCTCTTCCAAGAGCGCGGTGTCCCGGTAGCGAGGGTGCCGGTATCCCGACAGCCAGCCCAGGTTGGCAGCGACAACCGGTTCGGGAGGTGAGGCGACCCTGTACTGCCATCCCACCGCACGTGTCGCCGCTGCGATGACGTCAGCACGGTGTGCGAGCAGGGGAGAGATCTCCCCTCGCCCGGCACAGTCGAGCAGCAGACCGCCGCCGTCGCCGAACCGTGCCATCAGATGCGGCGCATGCGACACCCTGGTCCCATCAGATTCCCGCCAGGACAGCTCTACAGGGCGGCATGCCATCGTCATGACCGAAGGATCACGGTCCAGCAGCATCACCTGGGTGCGCATGACACCCGACCCGTAGTGCACCAGTCGCCCGGTGGTAGCCGACCACCACCAGCCCGGCGCGAAACGACGGCCAGATCGCAGGGGAAACGGTCGTACCGGACCGCAGTCCTCCAAACGAACGATACGAGCGGCCTCGCCCCACGGCATCCGCTGTTCTTCCCCGTACGGATCCAGGAAACGGGCGCTGTATCGACAGGGATCAGCGACCGCCGAGGAGCCTTGCTGCCACATGCACCTTCAACCGATGAGCATCCCATCAGGTAATGGCCACGTGGCGGCCTGCTCCCTCACACGCATTCCAAGCCCTACTCAGCGAACGCGTCGGGCTGCTTCGGGGGGAGGGGGCTGAGTTTGCCCCGTCTGGCTCACAACCCGAGCGCCACGCTAAGCGGAGGAGGCCACCGCTGGGGACGGCCGCCGAGCGTGACACCATCGGCGGCATGGACGCGTCCCGGAACCCCGAGTATCTCCGCAAGACGGCTGAAGCCGTGGCCGAGTTCAAGGAGGCGCTCGAGGCGTTCCTGTTGCTCCATGTAGAGACGACAGAAGCCCCTTTCGGCCGCGGCATCGTTCCAGCCGTGACTCCCAAGGCTGGCGTGTCGAAGGAGGAGCTCCGCGCGGCCAGCGATCGGGTTGCACGAGCAGCCGGCCGCGCCTCGGCCGCTCCCGGGCTGACGCAGATGTACATCGGCGTCTCCACCTTCTCTCAGCCGGTGGACCCGATCGCGGCGTGGCGGAGCATCGCCACCCCGAAGCCACTGCTTGAACCAGGTGACGTCCTGGACGCAGCCGAGCAGATCCTGGGGCGGCTGGAGGCAATGGCCCTCAGAGCGGAGGCCGAGCTGCCGCCGACCACCGGCGTGGAAGCGATGCATCCGACGATCTGGGGAGCAGCCCGGAAACTCTGGCTGGACGGCCACTTCAGGCTTGCCGTGCAGACGGCTGCTGAGACCCTCACCACCCAGGTCAAGGCCCGCACGGGGCTGTCCAGCATGGACGCCACGAACGTCTACGAGAAGGTCTTCGCCGCCAGGGCGCCAGTTCTGAGGTGGCCAGGGGATGCGAACGACCGCACAGTCAGTTCGATGCAGAACGGTCTCGCCAAGTACGCTCCCGGGCTCAACATGACCGTGCGCAACACGGCCACCCACGAAGCGGCCGATGAGATGACCGCGCAGCAGGCACTGGAGCGCCTGGCTGCCTTGAGCCTTTTGGCGCACTGGATCGACGAGTGCGAAGGCCCGATCCCCACGGAGGACTAGCGGCGCCACGAGTCGTATGAGGCATTAACGTCTGGGCCACACCACTCAACACTCAACGACCGGGCGGAGGCGTCAACCAGCAGCCCGCAGCCTGGCCAGCCGCCGCCGGGACTGCTCGATGCGCACCTCAGGGGCGATCACCCGGTGCGCCTGCTCGGTGGCGGCCATCCGGTACTGCGTCAGCACGCCCAGCACCAACCGGTCCCCGTTGCCACGTCCACACCGATCAATTACGGATCTGCTCTCCTCCCGTCCCGGTGCGGCGCCGTCCTGCCGGCGCTGCGCGTCCCGGTCACGGCAGCAGTCGGCCCCGACCAGACCACCGACCACGGTCACGAAGCGGCGAGGGGATCGTGCGCCGCTGGTGTTGCTCGCGCGCGACGGCGCGGCCGCGCGTGACGCCGGACGGACAAGGCGCCCTGCCGTGGCCGTGGGGGAGGAAAAGGTGTGGCTGCGGTGTCGTACGCGGCGGCTACGGTGCTGTCATGGCTGCACATTCCCAGGGTCCGAGCTGGCTGGTTCCTGTCCACGTTGCTGTTCACAATCCTGCGGAGATGTCGGAGCCCGATCCGCAGGCGGCCGACTATGCGCACGAGCTCTTCGCGGCGTCGGCCAAGTACGCGGACATCTCCTGGAGCGAGTCGGGAGCTGAGCCGCGCTGGCTCGGTATGGCCAGCACCTGTGCTGCGGCCATCAATCCGAGCCACTTCGCCAGCCGGGGCGCGGATGAGTTCGAGCGGTTCCTGTCCGGGGCGGCCTCGCGCGGCGAGCCCGCGCTGATCATCGCCACGATGGGCAATGCGGACCATAGCGGTCTCCGAAGAAACGTCTTCAGTCGCTACAGCGCCCGTGTGGACTTCCGTAACTTCACCGGCTCGATCGTCGGGAAGCGCCTGCCCGCAGGGGTGGAGGTCTCGCTGGCTCCTGATCTGGACGCGGCCGACCGTGATCTGGGCCTGCGGCTGCGGAACCGCCCGGCCGACGCCCCATGGTGGGCCATGGCTCTGCAGGCGACCGCTATGGAGGGCCCTCAGGGGGCCACTGTCCATGAGCCCGAAGGGGAGCTGGTGCCGATCTTGGTGGACAGCCTGGGCGATCCGGTCGTTGCCCGCTGGACACCCAGTGACGGCCAACAGATCTGGTACGTGATTCCTGACGCGGTCGACTGGGACACCGTAATCGACTGGATCGCCCAGAAGGCCCTGCCTGCTCACGTTCCGGCCGCGTTGCGCCGCGTCCGGGCCCCGCACAGCATCGACGTCGGCCTGGAGACACCCGCAGAGACGCACGCCCGCGTCGCCCTCGAGGAACTGGAGCGCCGCTACATCGACGACAAGGCCCGCTTTAAGGCCGACCTGGAACGGGCGCGGCAGGAAGCCGAACCCGTACGGTCCGGGCTGCTGTACGGCACCGGCGGCGAATTGACCGACGCGGTCGCCGTCGTGCTGCGCGCCGCCGGGTTCACCGTCACCGACCTGGATGCGGAACTGGGCGCCACCAGGTCGGCGGACCTACTGGCCATGTGGGATCAGGAGACGTGCCTGATCGAGGTGAAATCCGCATCCGGCGCAGCACCGGAGAAACTGGTCTCCCATCTTCAACGGCACCTGGAGACCTGGCCGCAGCTACGCCCCAACCAGCCGGTCACCTGCTCCGCCTTGATCGTCAACCATCAGCACCGGCTCGACCCCGCCCAGCGCCCCACCGAGGTGTACCAGCGTAAAGAGTTCGTCGACGCCCTCACCTTCCCGGTGCTCACCACCGGCCAGCTCTTCGACTGGTGGCGGGCTCAAGACTGGTCGGCCGTGCGGACCGCCGTGCTGGGACGCGCCCACTCCGGCCAGACAAGCAAGCCAACCACGGCACAGAGCACTGCGAGCGCCCATCGGCAGCGCAGGTTCTGGTTCCGCTCAGGCGGTGCCAACTCCGCGTAGCGGAGGATCCGTCGGCGATCCCGATGCTGTCCCCCATGGGCTGAGTCCTCACCTAAGGGGTGAGGCGGGAGAGCCGCGCCGGATGGAGGTACCGCTGTGATCGTTCGACTCGTGGGTGGCCCGCTCGGTGGTCGGGAGCTGTCGACCACCCCGGGCGCGTGGGCTGGGGGCTGGCTCACCGCCGGTGACGCCGACTGGGGCCTGTACGTTCCTGTGCACCGCGTCCCCGTGACCGGCGTCGTCCTGGCGGAGATCCGGGCCACCGCACCGCGCCGCCGGTAGCCGGCCGTCGACCCTCGACAGCACGAGACCCCGGACCCTTTGAGGCCCGAGGTCTCGTGCTGTCGGGGAGCGAACAGGGTTGTTCTAGTAGGCGTCGTCCCGCTCGGCGGGCGGCCCCAACTCCTCGATGAGGTCACAGGTGCACGTGCCGCCCTCGTACAGCGTCTTCTCGCACTCGTCATGGTGGTGCCGCACCGGCAGCCGCTTCGGCGGCGAGGGCTGCGCTGGTACACGGTCCGTGGGCCGGACCGGGGCTGTGAGGTACGGGGAAGCTGTCACCGAGGTGTTCGGCTTCATATGTCACTGGCAGGGAGACATGTGAAGGCTGAGCAGCCACCGTTTCAGCTGATTGATCACGGTGACAATGTCCCGAGTCTTCAGTGACATGAAGCCGTATCGACCAATGTCACCTTCGCCGAACCTCCTTCTGTTCAGCCTTGCGGTTGGCGTTGCAGGTGTCAGCGGGGTTCGAGTGAACCACGCACTACCGCTGGCAGCGCGTCAACGGGCACCCCACCCAGATCAACGGCGCACGGTGATGCCTGGTGAGTGGGATGTGCAGGTCAGGGGGTGGGAAGGCCGCACTGCGGGCCGGTTGTCAGTGCCAGCGGTTAGCCTCCACGGTCATGAGTCCTGCGCGCCGTCCTGCATCTGAACTCCCCAGTGACCCGGCCTACTTGCGGCTGATCTACACCCACGGACATCCTGCTGTCCCCTATGAGGACGAGGACACGCTCGAGCACTGGTATGTCTCCATCCGTGCCTTCCACGATGAGGAGGAGGAATGCGAAGGCGGCTGCACCGATGCCTGCGACCGGCTCATCAACGATGGCAACGAGGTCGGGTATCTGCGCTTGCGGCGGCTGCGCAACCACACCGGCGCAGACCGCTGGACGGTCGCGGACGCCGAGTCAGGTGACCTGGAGAGCATTGCTGCCGCCGTCCTCGACGACGGCGAGTACTCGGCCGCCTTCGAGGAAGCCATCGAGTGCCCAGTGGGGGATCTGCTCATCCTGGATCGGGTGTTCCTGTCCAGGCCTTGGCGCGGGTTTGGCCTGGGTCCAGCGTTTGCGGCCGAAGCTGTACGCCGGCTGTCTGGCGGATGTTGCGCGGTCGCGGCTGAACCCGGGATGGCCGAGTGGCCCGAGAACAGGGAAGAGGTGACCGACGCCTATCGCGCCGCGGCGAAAGAGAAGATTGCGGCCCTGTGGGAGTCGATCGGCTTTCATCCCTTCCAGCGCGGCGTGCAGCTGCTGGATACGAGCCGACAGGAACCCGTCGACCTGCACCGGCAGCGCAGGAACGATCTGGAAGAGCTCTCCGCCGCATACCAGGCACACCTCAGCGGTCCCGCCGACCTGGCCGCCGCGCCTCAGTCGGTCACAGCCGCGCCCGACCCGGCTCCGTCTCGTGCGCCGGCCGATGCTCGCCAGCCTGCTCCAGGGCCGGTTATGCTGGCGGAGCGCGGCGACGGGCTGGCGGCCGCATCGAGCCTGTCCGCCCTGCAGGAGGACTGCGCGACATCCGGCTGGAGCCGCAGTGACCGCACGGTCGCCCTGAAGGCGGCTGAGCAGGCCACCAGCAACACGGACCTGCGCCACCTCGCCGACCAGGTCGAGGACGTCCATTTCGGCCTGCGTGATGCCTGGGCCGCCGCGCTCACCTTCCCCGGCCGCTGCTTCAACGTGCGTCCCTTCCGCCAGGACCCGGCCGCGCTGGGGCCGCTGGCTGGCGTGTGGGTGTACGGCTCCAACCTCAACGGCCGCTTCCAGGGCCGCTCCCACGCCGTGGGCGGAGACTGCCAGCACTCGCGTCCCCTCACCCCGCACACAGAACGGATGACGCTGGCCCAACTCGTCGAACTCAGCAGCTTCTGGGAGTGGAACGGGCCCGCCTGCGCCTTCTGCCATGGATGGTCCGGACAGCGTCTGACGCCTGCTCAGCACGCGCACTACCTGAACGCCGTTGCCAACTACCAGCGCTAACCCGGATCGGCACACCATGCCTGACGTCGAGCCGGGCACCACGGGTTCCCGCCCGGGAACCTGGCATTGCGGGTTGGACATGCGGTGAAGGCGCCGCAGCAGAATGTGTCGTGCGTGCGAGGTTCGGTAGGTCACTCCTTGCAAGTGAGCGAGATGTGTTCAGCTTTGCTTGACAGATGGATGCACACGAGATCCTTGCCGCCAGCCTCTGCTGCGCCTGGTCCGCGTCACGTAGGTCCTTGGAACGAGCCAGACGTCGGATGTGAGTTTGCGTTGGCGAGTGCGTGTCTGACGCGGGCGCTGGGGTCGTATCGGAGCTGTTCGATAAGTCGTTCATAGCGGCCGTCCGTGTCGGGGATGAGCTGCGCCAGGGCGTGGGCGATGTTGTGTCTCACTCCGGGGTTTTTGTCGTGGGTGAATACGGTGGCGAGGGCGGGGTCGCGGTCGGGGTGGCGGTGCCAGCAAAGGACAGCTACCTGACGGATGAGGTGGGAGGGGTGGCTGGCGAGCAGGGCAACGGGTACGGCATGGAGCGGGTCAACGCTCATGAGTGTCTGGGCGTGCAGGTAGGACGTGCCGTTGTCTGCCTGGCCTGCGGCCAGGCGGGGGAGGAGCCGCTGCTGGACGGTGCCGGCTTGCTGGGCGGTATGGGAGAGGACAGCTGCGGCCAGGAGTGCCACGGCGGGAAACTGGTGGGCCCCGAGGTTGATCTGCAGGCCGCTCAAGGGATGCTGGGAGCGGCGTTCGAGGGCGTCCATAGGATGCTCTCCGGGAGCATTGTGAAGGGCCAGGACGCGGTCGAACATTGAATTACGCATGGCCTCTGGGAGCGCCGAGGCGAGCCGAATCAGCGCCTGAAGGGCTGACGACCGCCGGTCAGCGGTGTCCAGCTTTTCTTCGGCCATGGTCATCAGCTGCGCCGCAAGCTTGACCCGCACCCGGTCGACAGGTTCCTCTTCGGGGCCGATGAGCGAAGGAATGTCGTGTGAAGCCATGAGCAGAGCGGCGGCCAGCTCGCGCTGGTGACCGATGCTGTACTCGTTGCGCTGTACGCCGACGGGTTCGTCGAGGACTGACTGCGTCATCACTCGCGCCGTTCGGTTAACCGTGGGGTCATTGACCTGCCAGTTCACCAGGACATGGACAGCGTCTTGGCGGCCGCTCGCGGCTTGCTTACGGACGGCTTCCACGAGAGTCTCGCCGGGAGCCTCAAGACCCGACAGGTGCCCATCCGCACTGGCCACGTGCCGCTCCCAGGCCTCAAGGAGGCCCTCGCGGGCACGGTCGGCTGTTGGCAGACCGGCGTCGACGCAGGCGGAGAAGTACGCGAGCATCTCCTTGTCCGTGAAGCGATAGTGGTTCGGCTCCCGCGGCAGCCACGACCACACCACGTCGAACACGCGGTTCGCCGGAGTCTCGGGCAGCCGCGAGGCCAGGGCAGCCAGCGCACCCAGTGCTGATTTCACGGAATCACTGCTTGATGATCCTGGGACCGGGCCAGCGATGACGATTTCCGCCAGGCGACCGGCGACTTCCTCCACAGCGGAGTCGGGAATGAAGTCGGCCTGAACCTTGAGGACCCCGCCAAGGGCGTAATGCACCCACCGGGCCTTGACCGGCAGGAAGCGACGCACATCGAGAAACTCGGTGGCGTCGTCAGCTGCCTTGGTCGCGAGCTTCTTCTGACCAGCCAAGATCAGATGCTCGACCGCTTGGCGGGGCATACCGCATCGCACAAAGATGTCCGCTAGTCGGTTACGCGCGCCGAGCTCGTCGGTCAGCGCACCGCTGATCCGGTCTTCCCACAGCCAGCGGCGTGCCCAGCGCAGAGCGCTGCGTGGCTTGTCGTCGACCAAGCCCTCAAGCGCACTGACAGCAGGATCGTGAGAGCTTTGAAAACGGCAGTTCTGCCGCGACCCGAGCGTCCGGGCTCCCAACAGAGCCCTGGAGGAGATTGCGAAGCCACTGCTTCCGAACCCGTACTGGTGCGCCAGGAAGGAGATCGACCGCAAGGCATGTCGGGCATCGCCACCCAGCCCGCTGCGTGTAGCGAACAGCACGGCGCGCCGGTACGCCTCCGCCGCAGCGTCACCCAGGTCCGCCAGGGCCAAGGCCCGGCCCTGGCGCATCAGGACCAGACTGGCGAACTCCTCCGCGAGGTAACCGCTCAGGGCACGACGCTCCAGATCACCGAAGGCCTCCCGGGGATCCTTTCCGCCCCGTACGGCGAAGTCCGCCAGACAGCACTCCATCCGAACCCGCATCTCGCCTGACTGGGCATCCACGAGGTCGTTCAGCAGAACGGCTAGGTCCGCGGGATCGTCGCGTGGGTCGTCTTCCACGACCATCTGTTCGGCCACGGCCAGCGCTACCCTCGGGGCAAGACCCTCGCCACTGTCGACCACATCCCGCAATGCCTCCACGACAGGCGCAAGGTCATACCCCTGCCCGTACCAGTCCTCCAGCGCGGTGAGTACGACATGGGCGGAACTGGCCCAGGAGCCTGCTTGATTGGCCAGGTTCGCTGCGGCACGCAATTCCGTCAGGGCATCCTGACCGCTGTCATAGCGGTCCAAAATCATTCCGGCGCTTACGCGGAACGCCTCCTGTACCGCGCCGCTCTCGGCGAGGAGCTCGCGCATGCGGACCTGCAAGGGCTCGGCGTGCGCGACATACGAGGCCTTGCGCAGCTCTCGCACCAGGTCGCCCAGCAGCTCGCTGGCCGGGCCCGGATCGGTTTCGGCCAGCTGCTGCGCCCGGTGCAGCGCGCCGGACAGCCCTAGGTGCTCCAGAGGATCGTTCAGCAGCGCGTATGCGTCCGGCAACGGCGGGTTCGCAGGGACGTCCATGCCGAAGAGTGCCTTGGCCCATTCTGGGCCGAAGATCCCACCGACCACGCTGGGGCGGTCCCGCAAGAAGCGCGTGAGGGCTCCGGCATCGTAGAGATCAATGATGAGATCCCCCTGGTACCGCTCCTGGAGTGAGACCAGCTCGTTCTCGACGTGCGTGTCATTGACACTGCATCCGGTAGCCAGGACAAAACGGTCAGCGGCAAAGTGCCGATTGGACCACTCGCTCTTCGGTGTGGAGACCCGCGAAGGCCCTGCGAAATCAGTCACCGCGTCGCGCAAGGTGCGGGGAGACAGAGACTCGATGCGGCGGACCTGGTAGACGTGGGTGCATCCGCCGCGTCGGCCGACAAGGTCGAGGCCCCCTTGGTCTTGGCCAGAGCGGCCATAGCCGCGGACGTCGTTCATGCCGTCGACGAGCCACATCACCTCGCCCACCAGACGCTCGAAGACGGGTGGCGACAGTTCGCCGAACGGGAGGACGGAAGGAACAGCCAATGGCGGCGGCAAGGCCGACTCCTGCCGACGGCTGACCAGCGCACCGAGGCGCACCTCGTAGATATCGTCGGGCATCTGTACCTCCCTGTATCCGGACACGATGATTGCAGCACTCACTGACAGCAGGGCAGGGCGTGCCAGTCCTGGGGCCGCGGATCTGGGCCTGCTGGCTCCGGAGCGTGGCCCCGCGTGGACGCTGCGGCGCTCCTCGAGCTGGCCATGTTGGGGAACAGCGCTCGGGCCGACCTCCTTGATCAGCCCGTCGGATATCCGTAAGGAGGCCGAACTTGCCGCCAGCCTCGACCGCCTTCATGGACTCGTCGTTCACGCGGATCGAGTTTCTTGGCGTTCGGATACTGGGCGGAGGTGATGTTGTCGCCGCTCAGGTCCATGTCGAAGGCCGGTCCGCAGCGCGTGGATCTTCTCCTGCTACTTGACCTCGGTCTCGGTGAAGTCTTCGATGCCGGGGTGGTCGACGTCGAGGATGATCGCCATGACCGCGGTGGGTGGCGCCACCGGTACTTGATCGTCCCGGCGGGGGCGTCGTGCCCGCATGAAGGACACCGACCTGGAGGTGATCGGTGCTCCCGCTGGCGAGCCTCTCGGCCGACGACCCTCCGCTGCCCTGAGCCTGGGCACAGGTGGCAGCGCATTATCTGCGGGACGACGTACAGCTTGGGCGTGCGCGTGGTACGCCGCGGGTAACTCTGCGGGATGGCAAAGAGGAAGAAGCGTTCGCAGCCGTCCCTGCGGCTGACCCGGCAGAAGCTGGTCGACGGCTTCACTGGGCCTGACCAGACCTGTATACGCCTTGCCCGGCCTGAGGAGAGCCACCGGGTCGGTGAACTGCTCAAGGCGGCGACCGCTGAGATGGAGCAGGCCCATCTTGACGGTGTGGCCGCAGGCCGGTGCGGGACGTGGCTGCTGGAGGGGCTGTCCGGTGTGGACCGGGCCCTAACGGAACCGCTGGTGCGTGCTGCTGCTGAAGGGCGACTGCAGGAGGCTGCCCTGGCGCTGACACTTCCGCTGGTCGCGCAGGCCAGGGACGGCGAGCTGGTAGGAGCACTGCTCGCGCTCCCGCCCGGTACGGTGGTGCAGACGGTCCGGGACGCCGGCTACCCGCAGCATGCGCTGCTGGCCATGCTCAAGTACGTCAAACTCAAAGCCCTCGCGGTCGCCCAGGAAGCACAAGGCCAAGGGCTGGGCGCGGCCCTACTCAAGCGTTGCACCCAGCTGTACTGGCAGCTCGATTTCATGCTGCTGTACGGGGAGTTCGAGACCGAACGTGCCCTCGGGCCGTTCTATGAGCGTCAGGGGTTCACCGTGCTGGAGCCGGGAGAGAGTACCGATGTCGGCTATGTCCTGACCGGTCGGCCGATCGGTTTGGGAGCCGGGCCGGGGGAGCAGCTCTTCCTCCGCTGGAGAAGGAGCTGATCCCACGAGACCCGGCAGCGCCGGGGCCGGCGTGCCCGCCCGACCGGACTGAGGCTTTCGTGTAGGCCCCGGGCCCGATCGCGTATTGTTCGCCAGCCAATAGTCGCGCCCGAACGGGACCCGGGCTTGGCGTCGGCGTGCCCGGGCAGAGGGGGCCGACCTCGTGGCGTCAGGGCGAGCAGGAAGCGGCCGTACAGTCACCTTCGCTGGTTGAGTTCGTCGGCCCACGTCAGTCCCCAGACCGCGTAATGCTCCAGCAGTTCCTCGCCCAGCCCGGGCGCGCTGCTCGTGGGCTTTTCAGCCGCGCCAGCAACCGCACCGTGATGCCGTTGGTGGTCGTTTGCCAGTCGGCCTGCGCCGCGTGTCGCCGCTGCTCGTTCACAAGCGGCCCGACCTCCTCCACGCACAGCTGGGCGGCTTCGACCACAGCGTGCGCTCGCTCATCCAGGGGCACTGCGCCGTTCCTCGCGCAGCTCGCTCCCAACGCGCGCATGCCCGCGCAGCAGGCATCGAGATCCGCCCCGCCGAACCGGCGGCTGCCCGCGGATAGCTCGCCGATGGTCCCGCCGTCGGCGATGTAGAGGTCCGATAGGACCGAGTGCCGCTGCCACGCCGCATCCCATGGCTTCTTGACGCGCCACGGAGCCCCCAGTGCTTCGGGCTGCTTCGCGTGCCCCGACTCCAGGCCGCCGTGCCTCGGTCATGAGTCGGCCAATGGCAGCAGGCGACAGGCCCGGTGCGGCAAGTGTGTCCGGGGCGGGTTCGCCTGTGTGCGGTGCTGGCTCAGCGTGCGGCACGTTCTGGCGGTCGCTGTCGGAGTTCGTCCAGCAGGGACGGTGCCGATGCCGACGTTGATGTCGCGTGGCTCTGGCTGGTCCAGGCTCCAGCGGAAGCGGCGAGGGTGGATTAGCGTATGCGTCCATCGAAATGGTGGTGGAACGGTCTGGTGTCACCCGTTGGGGTGAGTAGCTGGCGCGGGTGCTCAAACGCCGGTCATAGCCTCGCGTCAGACGTATCCGCTACGCAGGACGCGTCCGGCTGGACCGGCCCGTGCGTACGCGGCTGTTTCGATGTTGGAGGCTGTAGTTGATCACTGTGCCGTTATCCGCTGGCCTGCCTCGCGGGTACGGTCACCAGTGACCGCGCTGGATGACGCCTCCCAGGTGGACTTGGGCCGGCATCGCGACGAGCTGCGGCCCGCTGCTGTGGCCCAGCTGCTCAGACTGCGTGGGGCCGGGGAGCTGACGACCGCGCATGTTCGGCTGGTTGCCGATTCGGTGGATGTGAGCGTGCGCACGATCTGGCGATGGCTCGCGCAAGCCGAGGAGACCGATACCACGGAGAAGCCCGAGCGCAGACGATTCCGAATTACCGACGAGATCGTCGATGTCCTTGCCGACTACCAGGGCAACGTGAAACGCGCTCACGAGCACCTGGTACTCGTAGCCGAGGCGGCGGGGGAGGACCCAGTGGGTCTGACCACCCTGCACGACGCCATCGCTCGTGACCTCGACCCGGGATTCATGGCGGGTCTGCGGGAGGGCATTCCTGCTGCCCGTGGGTTCGATCCCGCTTTCAAACGGCCGGCGGTGGCCCGGAACCAGGTGTGGGAGGGGGACCACAAGCAGGCCCCGCTCGTCGTGATGATGCCCGACAAGAAGCTGTCGAAGGTGTGGGTAACGTGGTTCGAGGACCGCGGTACCAGCTATGTGATGGGCTGGGCGGTCACCGCCGGCTCCGCGCACCGCGGCTCGGTCCTGGCGGCCGTACGGGCCTCCGTCCTGCGGGAGGATCCTTATGGGCCGGCCGGGGGACTGCCTCAGCTCGTGCGGGTCGATGGCGGCGCCGACTTCCTGTCCAAGACCGTCCGGCGGGCCTTCGGACTCCTCGGCGTACCGGTGCACCGGGTGCGCAGCGCCCGCCACAAGGGCGGTATCGAGCGGCTGAACCGCACCAGCATGACCCGCTTCTTCGCCGACCTGCCCCGCTACACCAAGGCGCCCCGGCTCGATCACCGCCGCCGCGTGGGCGAGACGGACCCGCCGCTGACCTTCGAGGCATTCGTTCAGCGCCTGGGGGAGTGGGTCACCGAGCACAACACCCAGCACGTGGTGCAGCGCACCGGGAAGACGCCCCTTGAGGCGTGGCTGGCCGACCACACCGAGATCCGTCCCGAGCCCACCCCGGCCGAGCTCCGTGCCTTCATGCTGGAGAGCGATCACCGGCCGAGGAAGATCACCAGTCACGGGGTGGAGTTCGCCGGCCGCTGCTACATGCCCGAGAACGGTGTCGGGCGGATCGGGACCCAGGTGCGGGTGCGGTGGATGCCGCACCACTCCCACGAGATCGATCTGTACACCTTCCGCGGCGACCGTTACCTGGGCCGGGCGTTCCTCAGTGACGAGGCCACCGAGGAACTGCGCGCCAAGGTCCTTGCCGACCGCCAGGAGCACAGCGCTGACCTACGCCGGGCACTCAAGCGCTCCGGTGAGCGCAGACGCGACCGTTATCTGCCGGCTACCGAACCCCAACTGCCCGCCTCGGCAACCCGGATGACCAAAGAAGAGGCGCTCGCCGAACTCGCGGGCACCAGCCAGCGAGCGCCTGCCGCGCCCCGCCGTCGCGCGGAGCCCTACTCGCCCTTGACCCCCATCCCGGCCGCCTGGGCACGCCCCGGCCAGGCAACCGACCCCGCCAATCCGTCTTCGGAGGACACATGACCACCACCGCCACTGCCGGCGCGCCGAAGCCACCGCCCGAGCCGGCGGCCCCGCGCCGCCCGGACCTGCGCCCGCAGTTCTTCCTCGGCCTTGAGGGCTCCTCGCTGGTCGCCACCGACACGCTGCTGCAGATCAAGGACACCGTCGTCGACACCGTCGAAACACGGGCGATGTCGGTGATCTACGGCGACGCCGGGCTCGGCAAGAGCTTCGGCACCCGGGCCACGATCCAGGAGATGAACCCGGATCTGATCCTGCCCCTGGATTTCGCCCGCTCCCGCCCGGGGCCGAAGGACCTGCGCGAGGAGCTGTTCCACCAGATGAACCTCTCCTGCAAGATGCCGGGGACACCGACCGCGTTCGACAAGCTGCTGCGCGAGACTCTGCCCCGACGCCCGTATGTGATCGTGTGCGATGAGGCCCAGCAGTACCGGCGGGAGAACTTCGAGTTCCTGCGCAAGCTGTGGGACAACTGCGACCCCAAGCCCGCCATCCTCTTCGTCGGCGGCCGGGAGGCGTACGAGACGCTGCAGAGCGATCCGGCGCTGGCTTCGCGGATCTACATCCGCCTGGAGATCCTGGCGATGACCGAGGAGGAGGTCCTCAAGACCGTGCCCGACTCGCACCCGGTGTGGAGGGGCGCGGATGAGGCGCTGCTGAAGCGGGTCGACACCCAGTACGCGCTCGGCTCCTTCCGGGAGTGGGTGAAGGTCACCAAGCACGTGGTCAAGGGCATGGAGCACTTGGGGGCCGACAAGGTCGACGACCGGGTCGTGGACTGGGCGCTGAAGCGGTGCTGACCACCCCGCCCCCGTCGTCGGCCGTCTGGGGCGCGGCCGGCGCAGCCGGGCCCTTCGCCGTCCTGGACGACGCCGCCCCGCCCGGCCTGCACTTCCTCGACACCCCCGGTGTACGGACGCTGCTCACCCCGGGCATGCTCGCCGTGGGCGATGCGCTCGCCGACGCTTACGCCCAGGGCCGGTTTGTGTGCGTGCTGGGCGATGCCGGGGTCGGCAAGACCTTCGCCGTCCACACCGCCGCCCGCCGTCTCGGTGAGCTGTTGCTGTTGCCGCTGCTGTTGCCGCTGTATCTCGGGGCCCAGCCCACGCCGGCGGACCTGCGCGCCTGCCTCCACAAGGCGCTGAAGCTCCGCGGCGAACCGCCCGCCGACCCGGGGGCCGCCGACGCCTGGATCCGCCGCGCCCTCGCCCTGGGGCCGCGCATCGTCGTAGTGGAGGACGCCCACCGGCTGTCGGCGTCCTGCTTCGAGTACCTGCGTTTCCTGCACGACGACCTCCCCCAAGGGCTGTGCGTGGTACTGATCGCCTCGACGCACCGCGAACGCTCTTTGCGCGCCCACCGGATGCTCGCCACCCGTACCGCCGGCTGGCCCTACATCTGGCCGCTCAGCCGCGACCAGGTCCCGAAGGCGGTTCCCGCTTTGCACCCTGTGTGGCAGAGCGTTGCGTCCGACGAGCTCAAGGCGCTGGATGCCCGTATCGCCGATGGCTGTCTGCGCCGCTGGGCCGTGCTGACCTTTCACCTCCAGCGGGCTCTGACCACTACCGGCGCGAGCAAGCCGGATTGGGGCCTGCTCGAGGCCGTGGCTGACCGGGGCGACGGCGGGCGGCGCCCATGACCGCCCCCACGCTTCCTCCCGTCCCCGCCTCTATGCCGCCGCCGGCCGCACCACCGTTGGCGGCGGCCCGGGTGGCGGGGCCGGTGAGGCTGCTGCTGGACGGCGACGACGACCGCGCGGTGCACCGGGCCGCCTATCAGTGGGCCGATCCCGGCCGCGGGCGGATCACCGTCGATCCCACCCCGCACACCACCAGCCCGGCCTACCTCGCGCTGGACGTGCTGCGCGCCATGGGCCGCGACACCTTCGCCCGCCCGGAGGCCGAGCGGATGTCCACCGACCCGGCCTGGCGCGCGGTGACCTGCTGGACCCTGGCCACCGACCCGCATGAGGTGATCGTGCTGCGCGCCCACCGCCTGACGGTTGAGCGGCTGCGCCGCCTGGCCGCCTGGCGCGCGGACACCGGCATCCACCTCACGCTCCTGGCCCACACCCCCGAGCAGGCCGATGAGCAGCGCCTGCGTGAACACCTCACGGCCGCCCATCTGGTGGACGTGGCGACCGTACGGGGCACGGCCGCCGTCCTCGGCGCGATCGGCCCGGCCGCCGTCGGCCGGCGCATCGGCCCTTCGCCGCAGGACCACGCTCACGCACTGCCGACGGTGCCCCGTAGCGGGGTGGCGGCGTTTCGCGCGGACTGCTGGCGCCGCCAGAACGCCACCGACTTCGCCCACACCGACGCCCAGTACCGCGCCGGCTACGCCGCCGCCCGCACCTGGCTGGCCCACACTCTGCAACCCCAGCCACCCCCAGGTGAGGCCACCGAGCCCGCCGGCGGCCCGGCCGATCCCACCCCTTTCAGCCTGCAAGAGACCGAGGCCTTGCGGCTGTTCCTGGCCCGGCTGACCGTCTCAAGCCCCAGTCCCCAGCACACCGTGGCCCGGGTGCGCGGCGCCCAGGCCGGCTTCCTTACCCGCTCGCTGCTGCTCAACGTGCCCGACGACCTCACCAGCCGCGCGGGCCCGGGCATCACCACCGTGCCCCTCACCCCGCGCACCGTGCACACGATCACCGTGCGCCTGCCCAACCCGCTGCGCGCCGCCGCCATCGCGGCCCTGCTGTTCACCGGCACCGACACGTCGCTGCTGTCGATGACCCAGGTCGCCAGCGTCGAGAAGGCCCACGCCACCGTGGCCATCGACCGCGACTCGCGGATCAACATCGGCGAACCTCCCGGACCCCGGCACCTGTACGCCGTCCCGCCCCGCGCCCGCCCCCTGCTGCACGCGGCCGTCGAATTCCGCCGCCGCACCCCGCGCACTGCCGACAATCACGGCCTGTTCGCGAACTGCTTCGGCACCACGCCACGCCTCGAGGCCCTCATCGCCGACGCTGGTCTCCCCATCCCCGCCCTGGCCCACCCCGATTCCGGGGACGACTGGCACACCGCCGCCCGCTGCTGGCACCTGAACACCCCCGCCCCGCCCGCTCCTGATGTCCTGCCGCGCCTTGGGGAGTTACGCCCGTGACCGACCAACTCCCGCCGCCCGGCGACACGTCCGCGGTCGCGTTCGACCTGACGTTCCTACGCGAGCGCGCCGTGGAGTGCCGGCTCACCGACGAGGACCTGACCGCGCTGACCGGCATCCCCACCGCCGACTGGGACAGCCACCTCACCCCGCACACCCTCCCCGCCGCGTCCCTGTTCACCCTCGCCCGCGCCCTGAACACCTCCGCGGAATCCCTCCTGCGCCAGCCCGCACCGAACCGCCGTCCCGCCCCGGCGGCGGCCGACCACGCCACCGTGCTGCACGCCGCCCTGCTCGAAGCCGACCGCATCCACCCCGACGACCTGGCCTCCGCCCTTCAATGGACCCCGCACCGCCTGAAGCGCGCCGCCACCACCCTGGCCGCCCACCTCGAGCAGCCCAGCAGCCCGCACCGGCTCGTCCACACCGACACCGCCATCCACCTGACCTGCGTCGCCGACCTGCTTGACCCCAAGCAGCGGCAGAACCTGCACCACGCCGGGCACACCGCCGCCTCCCTCGCCCCCGGCGAGGCCGCCGCCCTCACCTGCCTGCTGCACCACACCGTCCGCGGCCTCACCCCCGACCTGCCCGCCGAACATGTCCCGCGCCTGGCCAACCGGCGCCTGCTCGCCTCCTCCGGCGAGCAGCCGGCCCCCCACCCGGACGTGTTGTTCGCCCTCGGCCTGGCCGCCCACCCCCTCACGGACGCACAGGCCGCCGCAGACGGCTTCGCGTCGGTGCCCGCCGCTGACCCGCCACCACCAAGGCCGCGATGATGCCGATGCCGCGTACGACCACCGTGCCCGAGACCACCATCGGCGCGCCCGAGGCCACCACCGGCTCGTGGAAGCCCACGTGGTCACCCGGCCACACGAGCCCCGGCCTGCCCCCGCTCACCGTGGTGCACGACCCAAGCGACGACTACGCCTTCATGGCCGCCGCGCTGGCCGCCCACACCCCTGAGCGGGGCCGCATCACTGTCCATCCCACCCCGGTGGCAAGCGCTCCCGCCTCCCTGGCCCACGACCTGCTGCGCAGCATGGGCAAACACCTTCCGCCGGCCGGCAGCGAGGACGGCGCCTACTGGAGTGGCAACACCGAGACCGCCTGGCGCGCGGTCGCCGCCTGGATCCTCGGCTTGCGCATCGGTCATGTCGTCGTCACCCGGGCGCATCGCATCAGCTCCCGGCACTTCGAGTACCTCTTCGCCCTGGCCGAGCTCACCAAAATGCGGCTGACCCTGCTGTGCCACGGGGCTTTGCCGCCCGCCCTGGCTGCTGCCCTGGCCGTGCTCCCGCACGAAGAGGTGCACACCCTGGCCGCGGCTCGCCGCGCCGTGGCCGCTCCCGCCCCGCTGCCGCCTGCCGACCGGTTCGCGTGGTGGGAGACGGACGGGCAGTTCCCGCCTGACGAGGGCGAGCCGTGCTTCCTGCTGCCCACCCGCCGTACGCCCGGCCGCGGCGTGATCGAGGCAGCGGCCCACCGCCTGGGCCGTCCGGTGCTCCCGCTGCCCGCTGCCGGCCGCTTCCCGCCCGAGCCCGACGAGCCGACCGCGCTCCTCGCGCACCGACTACACGCGCGCATCGCCCATCCCGTCCACGCTGCGGCCCTGGCGGTGCGGGTTTTCGCCGCCCATACGGATCTCCCGGCCCGAACGGGCCGTGGCCGGGAGATGCGGACACCGTCCTGGGCAGTGGACTTGATCGAGGCAGCCTGCCACTTCGGGCAGATGGAGGGGCGTGCGGACAACTCTTTCCTGCCCCACCTCAGGTCCTGGGACCACGCGGCTGTTACCGAAGCAGCTCACGCCTGCGGCCTGTACGAGCACCAGGCACCGGGCCCGAAGCGGCGCTCCGCCGCCCCCACCTCGCGCTCCGGGCGGCCAGCCGCCGTGCGTCCTGACGTGGACGGCACACCGGCACCCGGCCGGGCAGCATGAGGCGTGCAGGAATCCAACCAACCGCAGAGACCAGGGGAGTAGACGATGGCCGAGCCAGGGACAGAACTCTTTGAAGCGATCCGCCGCGACCACCGCGGCGGCGACAGGCTGCCCAGCTCCCTGGCCGCCCGGCACGGCGTGCCCCGCCAGGCGGTCATGGAGGCGATCTCGACCGTGCTGCCGCTGCCGCATTCCCTCCCGGCCGACGAGGAGGAACTGGACGAGGCCCGCCAGCTTCTGGATACGCTGCTGGCCGAAGACCAGGCCAAGGAGCCCGCCGAACGCCGCTCGGCCTTCGAGCTGTATGAGGAGCTGAGCCTTCGCACCAGCAGGCTTCCGCTGTCCTACCGGTGGGTGTGGGAGTACATCACCGCTCGCCGCTCCCAGCACGCTTCCGACACCTCCCCGGAACCACACGAGCGGGCCTGGGCCGGCAACGTTCCGTCCGACATGCCGAGCTTCGTCACCTACCTGATCACCAGTGCGGTGCGCGACCTGGCGGAGCTGAAGATCGAAGGGACGCTGCCGGCCGCCGATGGGGTCGAGCTCGGCATGGTCTCCCTCGCAGGCGCCGCGGCCCGGATCAACCAGGCCCTGCACGAGTTCGCACTGGTCGGACGCCGGGCCGGCCTGTCCTACGCCCAGATGAGCGCCTTCACCGGCATCCCCGAAGACGACCTGGCGAAGCAGGTCGAGGACTACCACCGCCTCATGACGACCTGAGCCGCTGTCCGCCGCGTCACCTCCCCGCGTGCGGGAGTCGCAGACCGCCAGGCCGGGGCTCCGATGGACCGGCGCCGGGCGGGGAAGACTGCGGGTACTGCCGGTGGATGGGGAGGGGGCGGTCGCCGTGGCCGCAGCCAGTAGCACGGACTCGGCGCTCAAGCGGGCCCGGCTCGCGCTGAACATGACGCTGGAGGAGGCGGCCGACGCGCTGAACGCGATCACGGGCGGAGCGACGGACGCGAGTCTGATGAGCGCGTGGGGTGCGCCGTGAAGCGCACGTTGTTCGAGTGGCGGTGAAAGGACGCCACCGCCGTCCTGTCGCAGCAGGACGGTTGAAGCTGAGGGCAGCCTGACCCGGGAGGTGCCGGGGAGGGTGGCAAGCGGCCCTGACAAAGCCGGGACGTGCCAGCACTGCCAGATGGTGCGGGTCCGGCAAGCAAGACGGAAAGGAGTACGCGAGGAACCAGCGCTGACGCCCCCTTACTCATCGCCAGCTCGAACCTGGTGGATACGGGCTGGAAGCGGTATGCCCCCGCCTTGTACCTGAGGCGGGGAACTTCTCGGATGGTGGCCCATGGCCGTTCGGGGAGGCTGCGGTGAAGTGCTGCGGGGTAGCCGTGGCGAGGCCGCGGGGGTATAGCTGGGCTCCTCCTCCGTCGATCGAACAGCGAGTGAACACGGGAACCGTCCCGGCCCTGACCTCGGACAACGCGCCCAGCGATGTTCGAGGCTGGGCCCACCGTCGGCCGATCGGGTCGGGGCGGGGCGGAGCCGCCGTAGTACTCCGAGCCGGGGAGAGCCCGGTACATGGGGAAGGGCGGCAGCGGAATCGAGAAGGGAAGGAGGCTGCAATGCCGAAAGTCGCGCCGCTGAATAGCGGCGCTCCGGAGGCCCCTATGGGGTTTCACCAGCGGGTATCGGGGATGCAGGCCAAACTTCACCGTTGGGCGGCGGCCGATGGTGGCCGCAGGTTCGACGATCTGTTCAACCTCGTGTGCGACCCGGCGACGCTGCTTGTGGCGTTCGAACGGGTCGCGGGCAACAAAGGGGCCAAAACGCCCGGAGTGGACGGCCTGACGGTCGTCAACATCGAACGGGAGACTGGCCCTTATGGGTTCCTGGAGGATCTTCGGCATGTACTTAAATCGGGTGAGTTCTACCCGTTGCCGGTACGTGAACGCAAGATCCCCAAGCCCGGCGGGAGCGGGAAGATGCGCAAGCTCGGCATCCCGACCATTGCCGACCGGGTGGTCCAAGCAGCCCTGAAGCTGGTGCTGGAGCCGATCTTCGAGGCCGACTTCAAGCCGGTCTCCTACGGCTTCCGGCCCCTGCGGCGGGCGCACGACGCGATCGCCGAGATCCACTTCTACGGCACCCACGGCTACCGCTGGGTCCTGGACGCGGACATCGAGGCGTGCTTCGACTCAATCGACCACACGGCCCTGATGGGCCGGGTGCGAGCACGGGTCAAGGACAAGCGCGTGCTGCGGCTGGTCAAGGCGTTCCTCAAGGCCGGCGTCCTCACCGAGGACAACAACCGCGAGGACACGCTCACCGGCACCCCGCAGGGAGGCATCCTCTCCCCACTCCTGGCGAACATTGCCCTGTCGGCGCTCGACGAGCACCTGACCGGGCCGTGGGAGCCGGGCGGGGAGATGGCCACGGCCTACCAGCGCAGGCGGCGCCGAGCTACCGGGCGTCCGAACTGGCGTATCGTCCGCTACGCGGACGATTTCGTGGTTTTGACTGCTGGCGAACGCGGCGACGCCGAAGCGTTGCGCGAGAACATCGCCGACGTGCTGCAACCGCTCGGGCTTCGCCTCTCCGAGGCCAAGACGCAGGTGGTGCACATGTCGGAGGGGTTCGACTTCCTGGGGTTCCGCATCCAGTGGCGCCGCAAGCGGGGATCGGATAAGTGGCACGTTTACACCTTCATCGCTGACCGGCCCATCCGGCAGTTGAAGGACAAGATCCGTGCCCTGACGAACAGAACGTCGCAGCAGGACCCCAGGGAGGTGCTGATCCGGCTTAACCAGATCATGCGCGGCTGGGCCAACTACTTCAAGCACGCGGTCTGCAAAACCGCCCTGAGTTCCCTCGCCCACTTTACGTGGCGCCGGGTGATCAGCTGGTGGATGGTGCTGCACCGCTGGAAGTGGAAGGACGTCCGCCGATGCCTCACCGACCGCAACGGACGGTGGCGAAGGCCCTCGGCAGGCGGGATTGAACTGTTCAACCTCCAAGCGGTGACGGTCTCCCGTTACCGCTACCGAGGAAGCACGATCCCCAACCCCTGGATTCCCAACCACGCCTGAACGGCAGAGACCGTGGAGAGCCCGGTGCGTTGAGAGGCGCACGCCGGGTTCGGCGAGCGGCACGGAGAAACGGACCGGTGGTAACACCGGCACCGCGCTCCGTGCCGACTCTACAATCGGGCCGGCGCCGTACCGGGAAACGGAATCGGGCCGGTCTGTGCCAGCTGTACCGCGAGCGCCCGGAGGTGCTGTTCGCCCACCAGGACGGCGCGGCCACCAGCGTGCTGGAGAGCTCCGGCACCGCCGTGGTGGTCAAGGTTCTCACCCGCTGGACCGATTTGGTCGAGGCGATGGTCGACGTTGTCGCCGGCGCGCGCGAGCAGCTGGTCGTCACCGGCTCCCGCAGCAGGGAGAAGGCGTATCTGGCGGCGATCGAGACGGCCGTCGCCCAGCACCCGGATCTGGTCCACTACCGCGTGCTGTACGGGCCGCCGCGGCACCGGGCGCTCGCCGATCACCTGCTGCGGCTGCTGGAGCTGCGCGATCCGTCCGCGCGCCGCAACGGCATCAAGACGCTCCACATCGGGATGGTGGAGCCGACCGAGGCGCTGGAACGGTTCTTCGTCGCCTCCGAGACAGCGGCGGTGGTGCCGCTGCCGTCTTTCCACGGGGCCGAGGGGTTCGACTGCGGTGTCTTACTCAGTCGCGAGGCGGCGGTGGGCCTGGTCCACCATGGGCGGGAGGCGTGTGCCTCCGCGCGGCCGGTGGAGACGATCGAAGCCGTCCGCGCGCTGCCGGTACGGCACAACTGATCCGTGGTGGGGAGAGGCGTGAGCAAGAACTTGTCGCAGGTGGCCGAGGCCCGCGCGACCTCCGTGGTGGGGCTGGCCCAAGAGCTGATCCGCCGGCCGAGCCGGGCCGGTATCGACGAGTACGGGCCGGTCTTGGGCGTGCTCGAGGACTGGCTCGCCGCCCGCAGACTGCCGCACCGCCGCCTGCACGACGACGCCGGTGCGCTGGTGGGGCTGCTGGTGGAGATCCCAGGCGGCCGGCCGGGTCCGTGGTGGGCCCTGGACGCCTGTGTGGACACCGCCCCGTACGGCGACGAGGCCGCCTGGTCCTTCCCGCCGGCCTGCGGTGACATCGTGGACGGCTGGCTGCTTGGCCGGGGCGCGGCCGACTCCAAGCTCGCCGCCGCGATGTTCTGCCACATCGCCGCCGACCTGCACGGCCGCGCCGCTGACTTGCACGGCGGGCTTGCCGTGCTGCTGGACGTGGATGAGCACACCGGCGGCTTCGGCGGCGCCCGTGCCTACCTCGCCGACCGGGCTGCGGCCCGCCCGGACGGGGTGATGATCGGCTACCCTGGGCTGGACGAGGTCGTGGTCGGTGGCCGGGGGCTGTGGCGGGCCACCATCGCCGTGCACGCTCCCTCCGGGCACTCTGGGTCCAGCAAGAGCGTGGTCGGCGCGATCTCCCGCGCCGCCCACCTCGTGCGCCTCCTCGACGAGGCGGAACTGCCCGGCGTGGACGGCGTTTCAGGTTTTCCGTTGCCGCCGAAATTGTCGGTGACCTCCTTCCATGGCGGCCAGGGCTTCTCGGTCACCCCGGACCGGTGCGACCTGAACGTCGACATCCGTACCGTTCCGACCTTCGACGCGCACGACGCCGAGACCTTGGTCCGCAAGGCGGTCGCCGAGCTTGACGCGGAGCTGCCCGCCCCGAAGCCCACCGAGGTCACCCTGATCGCCACATGGCCGCCCTTTCGCCTCGCCGAGGACGAGCAGCCCGCCGCAGCACTTCTCACTGCCGCCGCCGAAGCTGGGCTGACGGTGCGCGCGAAGACCGCGGGGCCGTCGAACATCGGCAACCTGCTGGCCGGGGAGGGCATCGCGGCCACCGCCGGCTTCGGCGTGCCGTACGAGGGGCTGCACGGCATCGACGAGCGCGCCCACCTCGCCGAACTTCCCACGGTGTACGCCGTCTACCGGCGGGCCGTACTCGGCCTCCTTGGAGGCTGACGTCCCAGGCACGTCCCAACTTCCTCCCAGATCCGCTCCCAGCAAGTCCCCAACTCCGTCTCTGGGAACACATCTTCGGTTGCGGTGACATAGAGGTAGCACAACCTCACATCCACCGATGACAAGGGAGGCCGGTCATGGCCGAGCAGACCATCGTCACCACCCAGCCCGCCGTCGAGGACAAGCCCGCCGCAGCGCCGCACGCCGGCGGATTCGCGCCGCAGGTCAGCACCCACCCGGTGGCGACCCTGACCCTGGGACGCCAGACGTTCAACGACTCGGACAAGTCGAACTACTTCGAGGGCTGAGCAGTCCACGGACCTGACCGAGCACCCCGAGGGCCGGCCGTACGACGGCTGGCCCTCGGGCACGTCACAGGGGAGGCGGACGGATGGAACAGGAGTGGATGACCGGCGGCAGTGCCGCCGTGGACGGATTGACGATCGACGGGCTCGGCGACGTACGCCGGGCTCCGGGCGCGCGTGTACGGGTAGTCGCCGAAGGGCCGGTTGCCCTCGCGGTCGTGGGCGACTGCCCGGTGACCGAGCAGCAGCTCCACGCCGGGCTTGCGGCCGTACGGGCCGGCCGGTGGGCGGAGCTGACCGGGTGGCCGGGCTCATACTGGATAGTCGCGGACAGCGGGCGGCAGCGGTTCGTGTGCGGCGACCTGGCCGGTATCCGGGCCGTCTACTACACGCTGCGCGGCGACGCGGGGACGGCGTGGGCGACCGAGACCAGCCGCCTGGGGCGTCCGCTCGTGCCGGATCTGCCCTGGCTGGCGGCCCGGCTGACGGTGGGTGAGCACCACTGGCCGCACCGCAGCCCGTACGAGCAGATCCGGCTGGTGCCCGGCGGATCCGGGCTGCTGCTCTCACCTGGGGCACCGCCGCAGCTCATCGACATCTCCGGCGTCGAGCCGCCCTGCGAGCTGCGCGAGGGCGCCAACCGGTTTGGGCAGGCGCTCACCGAGGCTGTCCAGCACCGGGTCCGCGCGGCCGGCGGGGTGGTGGGGGCGGACCTGTCCGGCGGGCTGGACTCCTCGGCGGCCATCGTGCTCGCCGCCGATGCCGGAGCGGTGCACGCGGTGACGTACACCGACGGCTACACCAGCGGCGAGGACATGGCGTTCGCCTCCCGCGTTGCTGAGCACACCGGGATCGCGCACACGGTCGACATTGGCGCCGACGAGCAGCTGCCGTTCTCCTTTCCGGCCGGGCAGCCGACGGGAGTGGAGCCGGTGTTGGAGGCGGCGATGTTCGCCATGGACAGCAGCTACTTGCACCCCATACGGGGGCTGCCGCTGCATCTGACCGGGCACGGCGGGGACATCGTGCTGGACGCCTCCAGTTCCTGCTGGGTCCGCCTGCTGCAGGACGGCCGACGCCGCGAGGCCCACCGCCAGGTCGTGGCGTTCGCCCGGCTCCGCAACACCGCACCCGGCCCTTACTGGAAAGCGCTCAAGCAGGCCGCCGACCTGGGCCGGGCCGGCTCCCTCGAACGTGCCGCCGAGGCCCTGGAGCGCGGGCCCGTCAGGCCGGAGGCCGCCGTGGCCGGCTGGTCGTGGTGCCGTCTGGGCGCCACCGCGTCCTGGCTCACCGGCTACGGCCGCCACCAGGTCGCAGCCCTGCTGCGGCAGGCCGCCGGTGACCAGCAGCCGGAGCTGGCGGACGAGTTCGACCAGTGGGCCGCTCTGCGGTCGGTGGGCGCCTCGGCCCGCGGCTGGGCCCCCTACGGCCACGCGCTCGGTATCCGGCCGGTGTACCCGTACCTGGACAACCAGGTCGTCCGCGCCGCCTTCGCCGTCCCGGCCCTCGCCCGCCGCGGGCTGGTGGCCTACAAGCCGCTGCTGCGCGAGTCACTGCCGCAGCTTCCGGGCTGGCTGACCTCCCGTCGCTCGAAGGGCTCGTTCACCGCCCAGCGCATCGCCGGACTCGCCCGCCACCAAGGCCGGCTCGATGAGCTGATCGCCTCCAGCCCCCTCGCGGCCGGCGGCCTCATCGACCCCACGACCGTCCGCACCACCCTCGCACAGGCGGCCCGGGGCCAGAGCGCCACGGTGATCGCCGACCTGCACCAGCTCATCGTCACGTGCTGGTGGCTCAGCGGCCAGACGACCGAGCTGGAGGCGGCATGCTGACCCCGGCCGACCACATCCACCACGCCACGGGCCCGGACGGCACGGCGGTGCTCGACGTCCGGCGCCAGACGTGGCTGATGCTCGATAAGGACGCCTCCCGGATCTGGCACGCCCTCACTGTCCGCGGCGGCACCGCGGGGCTCGCCGACGAGATTGCCGTCCCCACCGGCCAGGACCCACAGCAGATCAGCGGCCAGATCGCCGCATTCATCGACGAACTGGTGGCCGCCGGCGTGCTCGTCGACACCGACCGGCCCCGGCGAGCACGGCGAAGGTGGTGGCGCCGATGACGGTCATGGTCCCCACCACCCGGCCCACCGCCCCATGGCGCGACCGGCTGGTGGCTGCCACCGCGCTCACCCTCTCCCTGGCCATGGGCCCGCTACCGCTGCGCCTGAAGCTCGCCGCCGTCCGTACGCTGCGCGGCCTGCCCTACGCGCGCCTCGCCCGGCTGGAGGCCCTGTATACGGCGGTACAAGCGGTGATTCCGTCGTGGTGGCCGGGCCGGATCGCGTGCATGGAGATCAGCCTCGCCACCGTCATCGCGACCGCGCTGACCGGCCGCCAGACCCGCTGGGTGCACGGCGCCCGCTTCCTGCCCGACGCCGCACACGCCTGGGCCGAGGTGCCAGACGGCGCGGTCGGCCGGGACACCGGCGACGCCGTCGACCGGCCCTGGACGCCGGTACTCGCCGTGCCGTAGAACCACCGGGCTGCCGTGGTCCGGGGAACGGCCCGAGCCTCCCCGCCCCGAACCACGACCTCACTCGAACGGGTGAAATCTAGGGGGTATGGCTGACATTCGGGCCGGGCGACCTGGGCCGATGAGGAGCCGGCGGAACAAGCCCGTTGCCCGCCGCCTGGTCCGGTTCCCTGATGGGGCTCGTGAGTTCTTCCATCTCCTCGCCGCCCGCCGCCGACGCGGGCCCGCCGCCCGTGATGCGCCTTGCTTCCGACCGGCACTTCGAGGCAAGCGTCAACCTGTCCACCGCCGCGATGGCGTGCCGCCTGCCGCGCACCCTCGCCCAGGCCGCCCGGCTCGGCTGGCGCACCGACCGCCGCGCCGTCCTGGCCCTGCTTCTCTGCCAGATCGGCGCCGCCGCCCTCACCGCGACCGCGCTCGCGGCCACCACCCGCGTCCTGGCCGCCGTGTTCACCGGCCCCGACATCGCCGCCAGCCTGCGCGACAACCTGACTGCCCTGGTGGTGCTCGCCCTCGCCGCCTGCGGCCGCTACCTGCTGGATGCCGCAGCCCGCGCCGCAGCTGCCCGGCTCGCGCCGAAGGCCGTACGCGAGGCCGACCTTGAGGTCATCACCGCCGCCACCGCCGCCGAGCTCGTCGCGTACGAGGACCCGGACTTCGAAGACGCCCACGCCGCCGCCTCCGACGGCGCGGAGAAGACCGGCGACCTCATCCTCGACGCCCAACTGCTGACCTCGGCCGCTGCACAGCTGGCCGCCGCCGCGACCGTCGTGACCGTGCTGCACCCGGTGATGCTGCCCCTGCTCGTCGCCTCCGTCATTCCCTGCGCCTGGGGCGCGGTACGCGGGGCCCGGATCGAGCACGCCGCCCACCACCGGGGCCTCGCCGACTCCCGGCTGCGCAACGTCTTCCGCTCCTACACCACCGAACGCAACACCGCAGATGAGGTCCGCGCGGGCACCATGGCCGGCTTCCTCATCCGCCAGTACCGCATCGTCTCCGCCCGCCTGGAGGCCGAACAGCTCAAGGCCATCCGGCAGGCGTTGGTGGTGCAGGGGATCGGCGATGCGCTCACGGCCGTGGGCACCGCCGCGACCTGGGCCGTGCTCGCGGCTCTGGTGGCCAGCGGCCGGATGGAGCTGGCCGCGGCGGGCACCGCCGCCCTGGCGGTGCGGACCTCCGGGGCAGCGCTGGCGACAACGGTGCGGGCCGGGGCCCGGCTGTTCCGCACCTCGCTGTCCCTGGACGACTGGGCCCGCTTCCTCGCCGTGGCCAAGCCGTGGACGGCCCGTCGCGGCCACGCCGCCGTCGCTGCGGACGGGCCGCACCTGATCACCGCGCGGGATGTGTCCTTCACCTACCCCGGCGCCGACACCGCTGCTCTCGACGGCGTCAGCCTGGAGCTTAAGCGGGGCGAGGTGATCGCCCTGGTCGGCGAGAACGGCGCCGGCAAGAGCACCCTCGCCCGGGTACTGACCGGCCTGTTCCTCCCCACCACGGGCTCCGTGCGGTGGGATGGTGTGGAGCTGGCCGACGCCGACCCGGCCAGCGTGCTGTCCAAGGTGGCGCTGGTCCCGCAGGACTACACCCGCTGGCCGCTGGCCGCCCGCGAGAACATCACCCTCGGCCAGCCCCGCCAGGAAGGCGACACGGCCGTGCACACCGCCGCCAAGGCAGCCGGCGCCGACACCGTCATCGCCAACCTGCCGCACGGGTTGGACACCTCCCTGGCCC
Organism: Streptomyces sp. LX-29; assembly: GCF_029541745.1. NCBI lineage: Bacteria > Bacillati > Actinomycetota > Actinomycetes > Kitasatosporales > Streptomycetaceae > Streptomyces > Streptomyces sp. LX-29. The sequence continues at coordinate 8,213,508 of NZ_CP089746.1, forward strand.
GCTCCTGGTGGGGTGGCCACGACCTGTCCGGCGGACAGTGGCAGCGCATCGCGGTCGCCCGCGCCTTCCACCGCGACACCCCCGTGCTGGTGATGGACGAGCCCACCGCCGCACTGGATGCCCGCGCCGAACACCGCATCTACACCCGCCTCAAAGCCCTCGCCGCGGGCAAGGCCGCCGTTTTCGTGACCCACAACCTGGAGAACGCCCGCATCGCGGACCGCATCATCGTCCTCGACAAGGGGCGCGTCCGGGAGGCGGGAACCTTCGAGGCTCTGCTCGACGCCAGCGGCTTGTTCGCCGAGCTGTACAAACTCGCTCAAGACCGATGAGAACTACTGGTCAGTCCCGCTGGGGTGTTCGCACCTCGCCCCCGGCTGGGGCGAGGTGCGGGCCCGCGGTGGATGTCGCCGTCCCAGCGCAGCGTGCGCCGGTGTCGGGCCGGAGCGCTGCGGGTCAGTGCCCAGGTACGCCAGAGCCGCACTGACGGCCGCTCCACCGGCGCCTGCTGCGCACGAGGTCTTCGACGGTTGTCTTCAGGTGGGGATGGTGTGGCCGATGTGGTCTTTCCACAGGGTGCGGGCGTGGCCGAGGTGGAGCAGGGCGATGTACCACCACAGGTCTGCCTCGGCGGCGTCGTGGAGGTTGCTGCCGGCGGTGGCGGTGCGGCGGGCGGCGCCTTGGGCTTCCTGCAGCGCCCAGCTGACACGCCACCACTCGGGAGCTGTGCCGTCCGGGGAGGCGATGCGGCCGCGGGTGGCCTGGCTTGCTGCTTCCCACAGGGCTTGGAGGGTGTAGCGCAGGGACCGCTCGTCGGGTGCGGTGGAGTCGGTGTGGGGGAGGGTGGGGTCGATGACGACGCGGCCCCAGGTGTTGATGTGCTGGGTGATGATCGCGAGGGTGACCTGACGCGGCGGGACCGGTGCGCACTGAGCGGTCGTCTCCGGCGCGGCGGGCGCGTGGGGCGAGGGGTCGAGCAGGCCGGCCTGGGCGAGCAGCCGGGCGGTGGGCATGCAGGTGTCCTGGCGGTGGTGGAAGGGGCAGTGTTCGGGCTCCATCGGATGCCTTCTCCTCGTGGGCGAGCGGGCCATGCTAGCCCGCCGCCGGGCGTGGCCTCACCGCTGCTGGCCGAGGGCGGTGATCGCGGTCTCGAGGGCCTTTTGTGTGCTGCGGGGCGAGGCTTTTGGTCCCGGGCAACGCCGTCAGCCCCGGTGCGGACAGCCGGGGGACGAGTCAGACGACGGCCCCTTCCCGGCGTCCTCGCCACCACATCGACAGTTATTCGAACAGGTTAAATAATAGGGATAAATTGGGGGGCAAAATCTGCTAGTGTCCTGGGGTGGAGGTGACGCACGTGCCGACCGAGGAAGAGCTGTTCGCGTCCGTTGACGCGCTGCTGGAGGAGGAGCCGCAGCTGCCGCCCCCGGCCGAGCGGGCAAGGCTGCGCGAGGCCGCCGGGATTACCCAGGCCAGGCTCGCGACAGCGATGAAGACGACGCTGCAGACGGTGAAGAACTGGGAGAACGGCCGCTCCGAGCCGCGCCAGCCGCGCCTGTCGGCGTACCAGCGGCTGCTGACCGGCTGGGCGGCGAAGTATCCCGCGCCCGGCGCCCCTGCTGTATCTGCCCCGGCCGTCGCGCCAAAGCCGGAGGTTCCGGAGACGTTCACCGGCCCGGCCGCGCCCGAGGCGCCCGAGGCGAAGGTCGCCGCGTCGGTGGAGGCGCCCGCAGTCCAGGCCGCCCCGGAGCGTCTCGCCCGTCCGGCCGCGACATCGCGCCGTCCGGTGGCGAAGAAGGCGGCCAAGCTTGCGACGGACCCGCGCTTTCCGCACGGGCCGCTCGCCGTGCTGGATGGCGACGGCTCCGCGTACGGCGTCGACGGGATCGTCCTCGACTGCCCGGCGACCACCGTGCCGGAGCTGGTGGAGTGGACGCTCAAGGAGTCCGGCCTTGGTGCCGCCAAGCTGAACCGCTACGGCAAGGACGCCGACCCGCTGATCGTGCTCACCGCCGCGGCCGCCGTGAAGCTCGGACTGCCGGAGCGCCTGGAGGGCCACGAGCAGCGCCGCTCCCTGCGCCTGCCGGAGGACCACCCGGTCGTCAAGCAGGTCGGACGCGCGAAGTGGCAGCTCACGCAGCGCGGGTTCGGCCCGTGGGCGCGGATCTACCGCAAGGCGCAGGGCCGCGACCGGCAGTGCGTGCAGCTGGCGATCCTGTCGTGGGACGCCCTCGATGAGCGGTCCTGGCCCGGCGTGGCGGAGATGGAGCCGGCCGACGTCGCCCGCGTCCTCGGGGCGTACGCCCAGCGGGTCATCACCCCGCGCGGCTCCACCGCCGTCTCCGGGCTGGAGCTGATGACGGCGCTGCGCCCGCCCACCAAGGCCGTGCAGGACTCGGAGACCGGCAACTGGGTCAGTGGCCACAACCCCGGCTCGTTGGGCACGGAGCCGATGGACCCGGCGCCGCCGGAGGCCACCCCGGAGCACCCCGTCGTCGTGAACAGCGGCTGGAGGGGCGGCTTCCTGAACGAAGAGGCGTACCAGTGGGTGCGGTCGGTGGACACGCTCACCGATGAGGAGTGCACGCTGCCCTTCGCGGTCGGCCTGGACCTGAACACGGCGTTCCTCGCCGCCGCGGCCCGCCTGGTCGTCGGCCTGTCCGGCCCGGACCACTTCCACGCCCCGACGTTCAACCAGAAGATCCCCGGCTCCTGGCTGGTCGACCTGTCCCACATCGAGCTGGACCCGCGCCTTCCGTCGCCGTTCACCCCGGACGGCACGCGCCCGACCGGCCCGGCTTGGTACCAGACGCACACCGTCGCCTACGCCCAGGAGCTGGGGTTCAACGTGGCTCCCATCGAGGCGTACCTGCGCCGGGAGACCGGCGCGTACCTGGACCCGTGGCACGACCGTCTCAAGGACGCGTACGTCGACACCCTCGCCGACCTCGGCGTCACCAAGGACCTCTCCGACGCGGAGTTCTTGGCGGCGATGGAGCGGCACAAGCAGGTCGACCCGGCCCTGGCCGCCGTCCTGTCCGCCATCAAGGCCACGGTCAAGGGCGGAGTCGGCAAGCTCCGCGAGCGCCCGCAGGGCAAGCATTACAAGGAGGGCGAGCGGTGGCCGGCCCTGGAACGCCCGACCTGGCGCCCGGACATCCGGGCCGCGGTCATCAGCAAGGCCCGGGTCAACATGCACCGCAAGCTGCGCAACATGGCGGCGATGACGGGCTTGTTCCCGCTCGCCGTGCTGTCCGACTGCGTCGTCTACCCGAGCCCCGGCGACAGCCCGCTCGACTTCCTCCCCTACGCAGCCTCGGGTAAGCCGCAGCCCGGCGGGTTCCGGCTCGGGCCCACACCGGGCCTGGCGAAGCTGGAGGGCGTCCAGGCGATGCTGTGGGCGGTCGACCTGATGGAGAAGGGCCTCAACCCGGCCCGCCACATCAAGGGCGGCGACGCCGTCTTCGACGAAGGCGAGTAAGGCGGCCGCGACCACCGACACCGGCATGACGCAGCCCCAGCCCCGGGCCAGCGCGGACGCCGAACCGCACCGAAGGAGTCGTACCTGATGAACACCCCCGACGCCCCGACCCCGCAGTGGCCCGTTCCCACCGCCCCGCCCACCCATGACCCGGCGCTGTTCGCGCGGGCGATGCGGGACATGCGCCTGACCTGGCGCGCCCGCGGCGTCCTGGCCGAACTCGCCACCGGCTACACCCCCGGGCAGGAGCCTACGGTCAGCGAACTGGTCTCCCTCACCCGCGACGAGCGCCTGGCCGCTGAGGGCCGCGACGCCTTCCGTAAAGCGGTCGGCGAGCTGCGCAGCCTCGGCTACCTCTCACCCGACGCCACCACGGCCTCCGGTGTGGGCGAGCGCCTGGTCGTGGACCTCGCCCCAGCTGCAGGCGCCCGCCTGATTCCCCAGCGTTACGGCCACAGCCTGCTCACGGACGGGAGCTGACCAGTGGGGGAGATTGAGGACGCTATCGAGCGGGCCGACCAGGAGGCGTTCACCCGGCAGCCGCCCAAGGGCCTGAAGGCCCGTATCAACTTCCTGGTGCGGCAGATGAAGACCACCAAGGCCGTCGCCGCCGAGCTCGGGGTCAGCCAGCGCTCGGTGGAGCGTTACCGCACAGGTGAGCGCAAACACCCGCCCAAGCCCATTGCCGACCGCATCGACGCCGCCGTACGCGCCCTCTGGCAGCCGAAGGTCCGAGGGCGCCACCGGAAACAGGCCGCCACCGCTACCGGCATCACCATCGAGACCCGGGCCCGGTTCGGCTACACCGCGCCGATCGGCACCACCGACGACGGCCGGATGCGCCGCCTGACCGTCCACCTCCCCCCGGACTACGCCCGCCGTCTGCTCGACGCCCAGCAACAGGGCGCCACCGACCAGCAGATGCGTGACATCGTCGCCGAAGGACTGCAGGAGGTGTACTTCAAGGACGGCGGACGCCGTGCCGCGGGCCTCGAAGTCGCCTTCACCGACATCGACTATTTCGACGTCTCCTACTGATCGGGCCGGGCTCGAGCGGCCGCCCGCCGCCGCTGTGAGTCGAAGCGTGGTGGTTGCCCCCAAGGCAGTGCTTGTTGTCGCTGGAACCCCACCGCAGCGGCGTATCTGGAGATCCCGCCGTTCGACGGGCTGGCCAGAGGCGTGAAGACGCGGGCAGTCGGTGACAAGCGGGGTGCCGGTGGCGGGCAGTGCGCTAATCCGGTGACAGCCATCGTGCCTCGGCTCAGCCGGGGTTTCGGCTACGTCGGATGACTTTGGTGGTTCCGGCGGGGCTGGTGTAGATGCTGGTCAGGTCGCCGTATTCGCCGCGCCTGGTGGCCTCGTCGGTCTTGTAGGCGAGGGAGTCGTTGATCCCCAGGGCCCGCAGGGCGACCAGGACGCGGCGGACGTCGTCCTCATCATGGTGGTTGACGGTGTAGATGATCACGGGGCGTCGGGTGGGGTCTCCGTCGAAGCTGTTGCCGAGGGTTGCGACCTTGGCGCCGGGGCCGAGCTGTCCGGCTTCCACAGCTGTTTTGATGGTGCGCCAGCCGGCGTCGAGGGCTCGGATGGGCAGGAACCACAGCCACTTTCCATAGGCGGTGGGGTGGGCGTCCGCATCGGGGTCCGGGGTATCAGGAGCGGTGGCCCACAGCCAAGGGGAGTCGGTGACGGTCGAGGGGACGCCGAGGGCCGGCGTGCGGGTGTAGGCCGCGCGGGTGTCGTTCATAGGCACGAACGAACGTTATGTGGTGTAAGTCACGTTCCGGTTTATATGTGGCTGCGTGGCTGTGAAGGAACGTGCCGACGCCCGCGTGCGGCGTGACCAGGCCCTGACCGCGTGCTGCATGGCGGCCGCGGCGGAGGGTGATGCGCTGCTGTCGTCTGCTCGCCGGGCAGCGTTGCTGATGGACTGCCTTGCGGTACTGCGGGCGGCCCATCCACCCGAGCGCGCGGCACAGATCGGGATGGGGGAGTTCCGCAGGGGCCTGCACGGCCCGCTGGGATCACTCCTTCCACTCGCATCCGAGACTGCGGACCGGTTCGATGCGCTCCACCTGTTCGACGCACACGGTCTGGTCCGCGACGCCGTCCAGGATCTGTGCCGCGAACACCTTGTGCCGCAGGTGGCGCTTGAGCGGCACTGGTCGTGGGCACGGGTGCGGGCGGAGCAGGAGGAGCGGCGCCTGTACGAGATCCTGCGGCGGCTGTCCCCCGAGGAGTACCGGCGCGCACGGGCCCTGCTCGGGCAGCACCCGGCGGGCCCGGTACGCGAGCTCCGCAGGGCGTGGGACCGGCTGTGGATGCGGTTCGACTTCTTCGAAGCAGTCTCCGACTGGCCGTGGTGCCAGCTGGACGGCTGGTGGTACCCCTGCCCGCAGTGCCACTGGCCGATGCGCGTGGCACAGCATGCGACGACGGTCGAGGTGCGGTGCGAGGCCCACGCACCCCGCGGCGTGCACTACCGCCGCACCCTCAATCCTGCTGGTGCGGGACCATCAGAGCTGGTCGGCACGGGGAAGAAGGCAACACCCGTGCAAGGGCTGCCGGCCAGCACGGAACACCTGGCGCTGGCCCGCCCGGTGTGGCGCTACGGGGTCCTGCCGACACTGATGGAACTGCACCTGCGCAACGAGGTCGCCGACCTTCCGCACGTCACTGTGGAGATGTGGCCCGGCCAGCTGCGGCCGGACGAGTACGACCTGCACATCACGGTGGCGGTGCCCGGACGGCGCACACAGCACTTTCGGGTGGACGCCAAGGCATGGGAGTCGGTGGTCGCCCTCGGTGACGCGCTGATGGAACGCCAGCCGCCGCCGTACCCGCTGACGATCGTGCTCCCTGACCACCAAGACCGCGAGCGGCACTACCTCGCCACGCGGCTCCGCGGCCGCCGCATCACGGTGACCACCCTCACACGGCTGGTCAAGCGCATCAAGACGGCATCCGGAGCGCCGCAGTGAGGCCCGAGGAGTGGGAGCTGAGGCGGCTGACGGTCGCGGTGCCCCTGGCGATCGCCGAGATGTACTTCGGCTTCCGCAACCCCCGAGGCGAGCTGGTCGTCCCGCTGGACCAGGCCTACATCTGGGCCGCCGCGCGCGTGGATCTGTGGGACCAGTGGCTCCGCCTGCCGCGCCGGGTGCGGGAACTGGCCGGCCGGTACTGGCATGTGCGAGAAGACGACCTGGCCAGCCGGGACACGTTCTATGCCATGGCCCGCGCCTACGCTGCTAGCCCGGACGGCCTGTACCGCCTGCCGGAGGATGTACCGCCCCGGGAGGCCCGGTACCTGGTCGTGGCGCACGCACAAAATCCCCTGAAGCTTGCAAAGCAGCTGGTGAGCGAGGCCGAGGAACTCTTCCACCAGGCCCGTAGCCCGCTGCCCGTGGCCGGCCCTGGGCAGTGGTGCTTCGGCGGACGCGAACCCTCGGTGGTGACAATCCCCGACAGCGAGAAAGACGCCCAGGTGCCTCCGCTGCGGCTGCGTACCGCCGCCTATCGGACCACCACGACGGTCTCCCGCAAGAAGGTGCTGCGCCTGGCGCGCCGGCAGGCGGCCGCCGACCCCGACCGTCACGGGTGGAAACCCGGCCTGCTGGCCGGGTTCTTCGACAAGCTCCTCGACGCCAATGACCGCCCTGTCACCCGCCTCGAGCTGCCCCCCGGAGCCATCAGAGTCCTCAACGCACCGACCGGCGTCGGCAAGAGCGTCCTGATGAACGCGATCGCCCCCCTGCTCACCCAGCAGAGGCAGGGCCCCATCGCAGTGGTCGTCGGCCAGATCCACGACAGTCTCCGCGGCGCGGAACGCATCCAGGCGGACAACGACCTCGTCCGCCAGGTAGCCACCCAGCTCACCGCCGCCACCGGGGACCAAAGCCTGCGCATCGTGCCCCTGGTTTCCCCCTACCGCAGAGCCGAGCAGGCCGAGCGGGCCCTCACCCAGGACCGCCAGGACCGCTTCGACCTGCTGGCCTACGGCTGTGACCTGTCCGCCTGGCTGAGCGACGGCCCGCCGGTGCAGCGCGGCAAGGAGCCCTGCCTGTCCCTTCAACCCATCGGCGACCCGGAAGGCGGCGAGGAGCGGTCGGGCCCTCACAGTTGCCCCCGTCTGGGCACCTGCGGCAAGTACTCGCTAATCCGCGCCGCCGCCCAGGCGGACATCATCGTCACCAACCACCACAACCTGCTGCAGGGGGGCGTGCCGGTGCCGGTGGAAACCGACCAGGGCACGGTCCGCCGCATGAGCGTGCTCGAGTTCGTCATGCACCGCTGCCGTGTGCTGCTCGTGGACGAGGTCGACCACCTGCAAAGCAGCTGGTGTGACCTTGGCTCGGCAGAGTTCTCCCTGGCCAGCCGCGGCATGGGCGCCTCCTCCCTGCTGCTGGAGGTCGACCTGCAGCGCGAAGGACTCGGAGCCGGCACCGACCGGCGCGTGGTCAACGCCCTGCTCAAGGCGCGCGGCCTGGGCGAGCAGTTCCTCAACTACGTCCTGGACAACGAGCTCTGGCTCGATGGGGACGCCCAGGAAGAAGACCGCCCAGGATCCGGCTGGCACGTCCCCGGCGCCTGGGACCGCATCCTGCTCAAAGAGCTGCTCCAACTCGACGAGAACCAGCCGATCGACCCCGCCACCCACGCTGCCTTCCGCGCCATCTTCCCCGGCGCCGGCGAAAAGGACGCCCCCCAGCCGCACCTCGCCCCGCTCACACAGATCCTCACCAACGCGGTTAGCCGGGACACCAGCGAGGATGAACTGCCCGTGCTGAAGGTGGAGCTCGACCGTGAACTGAAGAAACTGAAAATCCCCGAGCACCGGCGGGCCAAGGTGACCAACGCGCTGCTGGTGCGGTCCTGGCTGGGCTGTCTCCACCAGGCCCTGACCTACCTTAAATCCGTCGTCGCCGGGCTGGGCCCGCAGATGACCGCAGGCCGCGAACTGGCCCGGGCCCTGGGCACCTTCACCCAAAGCGGCGCCCTGCCCTTCGGACCACTGGGCTTCCAGCTCTTCGGATTCAAAATCGACAAAAACCATCAGGGCGGCGGCCGGCTGACCGTGCAGTCGCTCGGCGGCGACCCACACACCGGCACCGTCCAGCTCGGCGGCACCATCGCGCTGGCTGCCGCCGGACTGGAACGCAGCGTCCTGGCCCTGTCAGCCACCGCGTTCTTCCCCCGCGCGGCCCGGGAACACCTGCACACCGAGCCCGCCTACGTGATGACGGACGCGACCCCCGGGGCGGTCACCGCCCTGCCCGGCAACGTGTCCGACTCCGACACCGAATGGAACCCCATCGTCATCGGAGGCCTGGAAGAAGCCCGCAAACCCGACCGCATCCGCGAACTCGGCGCCCGACTGTGGCAGGACCGTCTCTCCGAGCACCTGCGCGAACTGGAGAACAGCGACCCCGACCGGGCCAGGTCCATGGTGGTCTCCAACTCCTACCGCCAAGCAGGACTGTTCGGCATCGGCATCGCCTCCGTGATCGCCGAGCCCTCCTGGATCGCCGTCGTCATCCCCAAGACCGGACCACCCCCCGGCCTGACCCTGCCCCCAGGGGTCGTCACCCTCACCATCGACCAACTCGAAGACCTGCCCTACACCCACCCCCACGTCAAAGTTGTCTGCGCGCCGCTCCCGCTGGTCGCCCGCGCCCTCAACATCCTCATCCCCGGCACCGACCGCTCCGCCCTGGCTTCGATCTGGGTGGGCCTGCGCCCCGTCGCCGACCTCCACTCACCCGAGGCGATGTACGCCAGCATCAACGCCGCAGCCATCCACGCCGGCTGCCCCGGCCCCGACCCCGCCCGCATGCTCGCCCTCCAAAACCGAGCCGCACGCAGGCACCTGCACACTCTGCAGCGCAGCGACCCCCGCTTCAGCCGCCTCCCACGCTTCCTCAAAACCGAGATCCTCGCCGGGATCCTCGTCGACCTCATCCAGCTGGCCGGACGCGCCCGCCGCGGCGGCACCCCCGTACAGCTCTACCTCGTCGACAACTCCTTCTTCGACACCCGCCTCGGCTCCGACTTCCCCGGCCTGGTCCGCTCCTACTACGAGGGCCTCACCGAACACGAGCAGAACGCGCTGCGCCGGATCTACGGCTCCACCCTCACCGCCTGGCTCGACCTCGCGCACTCCACCGACACCTCCCACCTCACCCACGTCCCCCTGCCGCGCCCCACCACCCCCGACTGCGAAAGCGTCTGATGAGCACACGCGAAACCCAGCTGGCTCTGCTCGCCTGCCACACCGACGAACACCTCCTCGGCGCCGTCTGCCTCTATCCCCTCCCCGACAAGATCGAATGCGTCTGGAAACAACTGCGCGAGGAGTACCGCGGCAAGACCGGCTCCAAAGGCAACCTGCCCTACGCGGGGCTGCTCACCGTCCTGCGCGCCATCGGCTACACCTGCGCCACCCTGTACCCCACCTCCAAAACCGACCCCCCGAAGTACCTGGCCACCACCCGCCCCATCGCCCGCGACGACCTGCACGCCGCGATCACCCTGTGGGAACAGGCCCTCCTGCACACCCCCGCCGACCACTTCTCCTTCGGCTACCACAGCGAACTCGCCGACCTCATCGCCGGCACCGCCCCCGAAGAAGCCTCCCTGTGGGAGCACATCACCCGCACCTGCGACTGCATCGACGCCCCCGGCTGGGTGTGGGCGGCCGCGGGCTGGGCCATCGCCCAACGCTTTGCCAGCGAACCCTGGACGATCGACGGCAAGACCATCACCTTCCGCGCCGACCTGAACAACTCCCTCCAGGTCTGGGACAACGACCTGCTCTGGACCAACACCTGGGGCGCCGCCTACGGCAACAGCGACGACACCGACGCCCCCGGCGAGGACGACGACCCCGCATGGAAGACCCAAGCGCGCTACGCTACCCTGCGCCTTGAAGTGGCCGTGAAGTCCCACCCCGGCCTCCTGCACCCCGTCGCCGTCGTCCACCCCCGCGTCTCACGGCTCAGCTACACCCTCAAAAGCGCCCGCACCGCCTGGTTCGCACCCCGCGACAACACCGGGCCCCTCCTCAACCTGGCCATGGGCGGCAAAGGCAAACACACCCACCTCGACCACACCACCCGCCTCGCCCTGGACGCCTGGACCCGGCTGCACGGCGAACACGTCTTCCCCCGCAACCAGGACGAGACCGACTTCCTCGCCCCCAGCACCCTCGACCTGAGCGGCCCACCCGGCAAACTCCGCGCGCTCGTCCCCTTCTCCACCAACTTCCCCATCGGCAAGGGCGCGGGCATGTACACCCGCAGAGAACTCGCCCGCCACACCAGCGAAGTACTCGCCCAGCCCCTGCTGCGCACCCACGAGATCGCCGGCCGCCACTTCGGCTACGGACGCACCACCATCGACGGCCGCGACGCCGTCCTCCTGGACGACCCGCACATCGACCGGATCATCGCCGCCTCTGGATGCGAACGCCTGCGCATCCTCGCCCTCTACCGCCACCAGGACATGCGCACCCGCATGCAGCGCCTGCTCGCCTACCACTTCAACCGCCCCGACCTCGCCAAAGCTGGCATGCCCGACGACCGCATCGTCCCCGTCACCGAGCACGTCGAAGTACTGCTGCAGGCCGCCGACGACCTGTTGGCCCACGGCGACCACCACGACAAGCGCGCCGCCCTCACTCGCCAGCTCAACGGCCTGGGTGCCCCCGACGGCACCCGCATCCTGGCCCTGTGCGAGACCGAGTACGACGCCAAGGCATGGGCCCGCCAGCGCCGCGCCTCCAAAATGCCCGACTCCACCCTCACCGACCCCTACACCCTGGACGCCAAGCCCCACGCCAGCCGTGAACTCGCCCGCCTGGGCGTCCTCGCCCAGTTCCTCACCCCCTACAAGCCCACACGCCGCAACCCCAAGAAGAAGCCCCGTGAGATCACCACCGACCTCGAACGTCTGGGCGGGGAACTCGAAGGCGACCACCGCGGCCACATGGCCATCGCCGACCTGAACCGCGCGGCCGGCCTGGTCCACCCCCGGCTGACCAAGGCGCTCACCTTCGGCCCGAACGGCCTCAAGAACTCCCTCGTCCACGTCGGCCTCCACCTGCGCCAGCAACTGGGCGAACGCCGCGGCCCCTTGACCGAGGAACCCAAACTAATGTGGACCCTCGTCGCCCTCGTCCCCCGCGCCGGACAGTGGCAGACCCTAGCCTTCCTCCCCGACGAACACCGCACTGGCGCCGCCTGGCTCGACTACGCCACCGCCAACACCATCCACCGCGCACGCCCGCTGCCCCAGGGACGACGCCGTGACGCCCTCCTGCCCCGCCTGGTCGACCGCGCCCTGTACGACCTGGGCGCTCACGCGGGCACGGCGAGCGGCTACGCCGTCTACGTCTCAGGAGCCGAAGCACGCAGCATCTGGCCCCTGTTGGCCAACCGGCACCTCGGCAAGACGCCCGACGCCGACGGACTCGTCGACAAGCGACCAGCGCTGCCCGGCTTCACCCTCCCCGCCAATCAGCGGCCCCAAGCCGTCGTCCGCGTCACCTCCGCCAGAGACGACGTCGCCTCGCCCGCCCTCATCGAACGCCTCGTGCACGCCGACGGCGAAGAGACCGAAACCACAGAAGGCAAACTCGCCACCGGTCTGTTCCAGATGGAGAACACAGACAAGACGTTCATCCTGTGCAACCTGCCCCACCAGTACACAGGAGGATCCCGCTACGCCCGCGCCGGAGAGTTCTACACCCGATGGGGCAGCACCGACCCGGCGGAACAAGCAGAGACCTGGTACAGCCATACGGCCACGGAAATCACCGTGCTCCACCACCCAGAGGGACAACCCCCGCTCACGTACGGCCTGGCGGCGGCACGCCTGTGCGACCACGCCCTCCACTGGAACCACCGCACCCAGTACCCAGCCCCCATCCACCTCGGCATCCAGATGGACAAGAACCACCCCGAGTACAGACGCACCATCGACTTCTTCGACACGGAAACCTGACACAACGATTCGGCAGCCTGCCAAGACCCTTTGCCGGCTCAACGAAGCGGCTCAGAGCGGTTCAGACCCGTACGGTGGCGAACCGCTCACGATCACCGCGGCTATGCAGTCCAGTCCAGCCCGAGCTCCGCGAGCGTCTTCTTCTTGTCCGCACTCAGTTTGGTGCGCCGGGTCTTGGTGTTCGTCAGCCACACGCCGAGCTTGACCTCAGTGCCATCGGGGAGGGTTTCTACGTGGGCCCTAGGGACGGTCAGGGTGCCGGTGCGGTCCTTGTACTGCCGCAGGGCTTCCACGCCCCGCTCGAAGGCGCCAGCAGCGCCGCCACGGCTCTTTTCCGGGGCGGCGCCCTTGGGCGCGGGCAGCGCCGTGATGGCGAGCTGCTCCAGGCGCTCGCGCTGCCCGTCCATCAGCGCAGCCCACACCGTGTGTTCGCGCTGCTTGGCGAGCCATTTGCCGATGTCCATGCCGTGCACCGTCACCCCGGGCAGCAGTTCGGTGAGGGCGGTGTCCTCCTCGGCGAGGAGCTCGCGTACGGCGGCGTAGTGCCGCTGCCAGGTGACGGGCCAGGCCGGGTTCCAGTCCGGGTCGATCCCGGCGAGGGCTTCGGCGCGCTCGGGGTGGCCGGCCAGCGCACCCGGCCGCCTCACATTCGACAGCCATTGCCCGATCGGCCGGTCCAGCGCGGTCGCCGTGCGGGGCGCGCAGAGTGTCCAGTGCTGCTCGTAGTAGACGCGGGCGGCGGCCAGGTTCTCCTGGAAGGCCGCGTCGGTGGCGTCCCACACCATCCCGAGGGCCTCGAGCCGCTCGGCGCGCTTGCCGGTCATCTGCCCGGCCGCGTAGGCGCGGCGCTGTTCGGCGATCCACTGCCCGAGCGGGTAGGCGCCCTCCCGGTGGTCGTACGGCACCCGCAGATGCTGCTCCCGCTCGCGATACCGGCGCGCGGCGGCGTACCCGCGCGCCCAGTCCTGCCGCTCGGTGTCGATGACATTGAACGACACCCACTCGGCGACCATCACCGGGTCCCGCGGCGCCGCAAAACGCAACAGAAGACGGGTTTCTTCCTCGCCTTCCTCGGGTGCCTCACCGATATTCCACGACGGGTCCACGACCTTCTTTCGCGGCTCTTGCGGAATGGCGAGCAATTCCACGGCCTCTTCATCATGCGCACGCAGCCCCTGAAGGACTTTCACCAAAGGACGATAGCTTCCCGAAGTGAACATGTCCTCGGGCTGCTCGCCCGGCTGCAGAAATACGGGCACGATCAACGAGGCCAGCTTCCCCTCACCCGGCTTCTGCCGAAGCGCCCGCCCGATCGCCTGGACGATGTCGTGCGGCGCCCCCTTGGGATCCAGCAGCGCCACCGAGTCCACCGCCCGGATGTCGACACCTTCCCCCAGGACGCGGCAGTTGGACAGCACCGCCCGCAGCGCCGTGGTGCCGAAGCCGGCCAGGACCTCCCGCCGGCGCTCCGGCACGTGCTCCCCGCACAGCCAGTCGGCCCAGATCCACCCCGGATACTTCTCCGGCTGGTCCGCGTGCAGCTTCGCCGCCACCCGCCCAAGCCCCTCCGCATACGCCTGCGCCTCTATCGTCCGGTGGTGGAAGGTGATGCAGGTGTTCAGGTTGTGGTCGGCCATGGTCCGCAGCAGCGCCGCCTGAAGGGCGCCGAGCCGCTGTCCGCGCACCTCCTCGCTGCGCCGCTCCTCGCTCATCAGCCGCTCTGGGGTGACGACTGGGTCCTGGAGCTCGACGACGATGATCTGGTACCGCGCCAGCAGACCGCGCGCCACCGCCGACGCCAAAGTGAGCTTGTACAGGACCGGGCCGAAGATGGACTCATCGTCCATCGAGGCCGCCAGCTCCTCCGGCAGCGGATCCCGAACCCCCTCGGCCACCTCCCAGTTGGGCCGCTCCTGCCAGATCCGCGGCGTCGCCGTCAGGTACAGCCGCCGCGCCGCCGGAATGACCGCCTGGACATGGATGTCCGCCCACGCCTTCCCCAGCGACCCCGACGTCCGGTGCGCCTCGTCCACCACCGCCAGGTCCACCGGCGCCAGCCGCTGCCCGTAGACGCCCTCGAACGCCTCGGCGAGCACCGGCAGCGACGCGTAGGTGGCGTAGATGGTCACCGGCCCGGTTCCGTGCCACATCGCCAGCCGCACTGGGTTGGTGGTGCACCGGACCTTCAGGCTCCACAGCTCCGGGTCCTCCTGAAGCGAACAAACCGCAACCGCCGGCCCCCTGTGCCCGACCCGGTACCACTCCTTCACCGTCTGCGTCAGCAGCTCCAGCGTCGGCACCAGCACCAGAACCCGCCCCCGCGGCAGCATCTCCCGAGCAGCGAAAGCAGCGATGACC